>CAZEAM010000271.1:0-13459 GCA_964510285.1 uncultured Frankiaceae bacterium
CACCGACGACCGCGCCGGCGCCGACCAGGCGCGGCCCATCCGGCCGCGGCCGGCCGTCTGCTCCTCGGCGATCACGACCAGGCCCTCCTGGGCGCCCTCCCGAGCGGCGGCCACGACGTCGGCGTTCGTCGACGAAGTGCGGGTGAGGACGCGCACCTCGCGCCACAGCGAGTCGGCCGTGACCACGCGCTGCAACCGGCGGGCCGACAGCGGCGGCCGGTCGAGGTCGGACCACGGCGAGGCCATCGCCGTACGCTACGACCGTGACTGCCCAACCTGACCTGCCGACGGCACCCCGCACGACCGCGGCGCGGATCGCCGAACTCGAGCAACGCACCGACGAAGCCGTGCACGCCGGCTCGCAACGGGCGGTCGACAAGCAGCACGCCAAGGGCAAGATGACCGCGCGCGAGCGGATCGCGGCGCTGCTCGACGAGGGATCGTTCGTCGAGCTCGACGCGCTCGCCCGCCACCGCGCACACGACTTCGACATGCAGGAGAAGCGTCCGTACGGCGACGGCGTCGTCACGGGGTACGGCACGATCCACGGGCGGCAAGTGTGCGTGTTCAGCCAGGACTTCACCATCTTCGGCGGGGCGCTCGGCGAGGTGTACGGCGAGAAGATCTGCAAGGTCATGGACCTGGCGATGAAGACCGGATGCCCGGTGGTCGGCATCAACGAAGGCGGCGGTGCGCGGATCCAGGAAGGCGTCGTCGCGCTGGGTCTCTACGCCGAGATCTTCTACCGCAACGTGATGGCGTCGGGAGTCGTCCCGCAGGTTTCGCTCATCATGGGCACCGCGGCAGGCGGCCACGTCTACTCGCCGGCGCTCACCGACTTCACGATCATGGTCGACCAGGGCTCGCACATGTTCATCACGGGGCCGGACGTCATCAAGGCGGTCACCGGCGAGGACGTGACCTTCGAGGACCTGGGCGGCGCCCGGACGCACAACACGAAATCCGGTGTCGCCCACTTCCTGTCGCCCGACGAGACCAACGCCTTGGAACTGACGCGTGCGCTGCTGTCGTTCCTGCCGAGCAACAACATGGAGCAGCCGCCGTCCTTCGACGAGACCGAGCTGGCGACACTCGAGCCGGATCTCTTCCTCGACACCGTCGTTCCGGACTCCCCGAACCAGCCCTACGACATCGTCACCGTCATCGAGCACGTCGTGGACGATGGTGACTTCCTTCAGGTGCACGCGCTGTTCGCGCCGAACATCGTCTGCGGATTCGCGCGCATCGACGGCCAGTCGGTCGGTGTCGTCGCCAACCAGCCGATGCAGTTCGCCGGCACGCTCGACATCGACGCCTCCGAGAAGGCCGCGCGCTTCGTACGCACCTGTGACGCGTTCAACGTGCCGGTGCTCACCTTCGTCGACGTACCGGGCTTCCTGCCGGGCACGGCGCAGGAGTGGGGCGGCATCATCCGCCGCGGCGCGAAGCTGCTCTATGCGTACGCCGAGGCGACGGTCCCGAAGGTCACGGTGATCACGCGCAAGGCGTACGGCGGGGCGTACGACGTCATGGGCTCCAAGCACCTGCGCGCCGACGTCAACCTCGCCTGGCCGACCGCCGAGATCGCGGTCATGGGCGCGCAGGGTGCGGTGAACATCCTGCACCGCCGCACCCTCGCCGACGCCGCGGACCCAGAAGCCGCGCGCAAGGATCTCGTCACCGACTACGAGGACCACTTCGCCAACCCGTACATCGCCGCTGAGCGCGGCTACGTCGACGCGGTCATCAAGCCGTCGCAGACCCGCGCCGAGGTGATCAAGGCGCTCCGACTGCTGCGCACCAAGCGCGAGTCGCTGCCGCCGAAGAAGCACGGGAACATCCCGCTGTGAGCGACGCCGACAAGCCGCGGTTGCGCGTCGTCGCGGGCGGCGAGCCGACGGACGAGGAGCTCGCCGCGCTCGTCGCCGTACTGTCCGCACGACCGGCCGGCGCAGCGCCGGAGCGCCAGCCCCTTCGCCGGTCGCTGCCACCGTGGGTGGCGAGCGGCCTGGTCAAAGGCACCCGCACGAAGGCCTGATCGGGGCTACTCGGCGCCGGCCGCCACTCGGGTCGGGACCAGTCGCACCGCCGTCTCGTAGGCGCGCTCGACGGCCGCCTCGAAGCGGGTCGTCGCATCCGGGGATGACGGGCCGAGGAGATACTCCTTCAACCGCGCTCGCGCGCTGGCCAGCGGGTCGCTGCCGCGCACGAGATCGAGCACCTCCGCGAGCCGTTCCGCGGCCGGGTCGAGGAGGTACGCCTCACCAGCGCTCGGGAACTTCTCCTTGAAGTCGGCCTCGGACAGCCCGGTCAGGTTAGGAACGATGTAGGGCTTCTCGCTGACGATGAAGTCGCTCAGCACGCTCGAGATGTCGGCGATCAGGACGTCCGCGTCGTTGAAGCAGTCGTACAGCGACGGCGAGGGCCCGACGATCGTGGTGTGCAGGCCGCCGGCCCGCTCAACCGCCGCCCGGATCGCAACGTCGGCGCGCCCTGCGTCGGGACTGACGCTCCCGGTCAGCGGGTGCGGCTTGTAGACCAACCGGACGTTGGCCATTGCGGTCAGCCGCTCGACCAGCGCCGGGCCGGTCCGCACGAGAGACGTGTGCGCCGGGTCGCCGGTCCATCCCTCCCAGGTGGGCGCGTAGAGGACGGTCAGCATCCGGTCGCCGATCGGACGGGGTTGGGCCGGCATGATGCCGCCCAGCTGCGGGCGACCGACCTCGACGATGTCGTCGTCGTGGATCCCCACCCCTGCCCGGCTGTAACGGTCGCGGCCGCCCTGACCGGCCACCCAGATCTCCGTGTAGACCTTGCTGAACGGGTTGGACGACGCCGACTTGTCGCTGTCGCCATGGCCGATGAAGACGTGGCGCACGCCCGGCTCCCGCAGCATGTGGATCGTCTTCCCGACGTTCGCCGTGTACATCGCGACTCGCACGTCGGGCAGCGTGAAGGTCATGAAGTCGACCGGGTCCGGGATGCAGACCACCGGCGACGTCGTCGCCCCGAGCTGTGCGAAGCACTCGCGCTCCCGGACCACCACCAGCGTCGTCCGCTTCAGCCGGTCGACCGTCGACAGCCACATGTTGGCCTGGTACGCCGTGTCCTCGGTCCCGGAGTGGTAGAGCATCACCTGGGGGTGCAGGGCGGTGACCCGCTTGAGAATCGCGGCGTGCAGGCGGTCACGGACCACCGCGCCCCGTGACCTGACCAGCCAGACCAGCTCCCACCCGACGAAGCCCAGCTCGGCTACGACCACCAGGCCGGCGATGACGAACCCGACGACCGGCTCGTGGCTGGCCACGGCGATCCCTGCACCGACCAGCGCGACGGCGGACAGGCCGTGGAAGCGCTCCGACAGCCGGCGACGGGCGATCTCCGGCACCGGCGGCGGGAGCCGCAGCCCGGTCAGGTCGATGTTGCGGGTCTCCACCGGATGCTGCGAGCGACGCCGAACCATCACGAACAGCAGGTGGTAGCCGAGGCGCAGGCCAGCGACAGCGAGCACGAGCACCGCGGTCGCGCGCGCGTCGCTGCGGGTCGCCCACGCCGAGCTCAGCACGAGCGCCACGACACCGAGCTCGCGGACCAGCGTGCGGGTCGCGATGCCGAACTGGCCACGCGCGAGTGCAGCCCGCACGTCCTCGTTGCCGACGATGAGCAGGTCGAGGCCCTGGCTGACGACCACGGCGACCAGCGCGGCGACCGCCCACGAGAAGACGCCGGCGAGCACCACCGTGACGTAGCAGGCGATCGCGACGCCGGCCATCGTGCGCGGGCCGCGCGACGGCATCCGAGGGTCGTGGTCGCTGGCCTCCTCGGCGGCCGCGGCGAGCGGTTCGGTCACGACTCGACGGTGCCGACCGGGCGGCGTACGTCGATGACCTGGCCGGTGATCTCGGAGACGAGAACGTCGACCGAACTCCGCGCGACCTCGCCGGCGTCGAGCAGGTCACCGGGCGGCTCTACCCCGAACGCCCTCGTGCGCATCGGCGTCGCGGTGCGCTCCGGGTTGATGCAGTTGACCCGGATGCCGAGGTTGAGCCACTCGTCGGCGAGCGCCTGGGTGAGGTTGACGACGGCGGCCTTCGTCGAGGAGTAGAGGCTGTAGCCGGCCCGGCCCCGGGTGTAGCTGCTCGACGTGAACAGCAGCAGCTGCCCCTTCGTCACCTCGAGGTAGCCGGCACCGAGCCGGGCGATCTGGACCGGAGCGACGTAGTTGACCGCGATCATCTCCTCGACCGTGGCGTCGTCCACGTCGGCGAGGTTGCCGGTCGTCAGGATCCCGGCGGTGACCACGATGTAGTCGATCCGGCCCGCCTCGGCGTGCGCCTGCTCGAGCGCCTTCCGCACGTCGTCGGCCCGCTCGACGTGGGTGCCCGTGGAGGACCTGCTGAACGAGAACACCTTGGTGCCGTAGCTCTCGAGCAACGCGACGATGTCCGCACCGATCCCGTAGCTGCCACCGAAGACGACGGCGGCCCGGCCGCGCAGCGCCTCGGCGTACGCCGCCGGGCCGGGCAGCGGGTCGACCGACGAGGATCCGAGCTGGAACAGCTTGTCGGCGATGAACAGGTCCACCGGCGCGGTGACCTTCATGTTGTGCTCGGAGCCCTCGACCATGTGGATCGGCACGTCCGGCAGGTACTTCAGCACCACGCTGCAGTCATCGGTGGCGGTGAAGTCCGGGTCCTGCCACGCGAGCTCGTAGGCCCGGCGAATGGTCGAGAGCCGGAAGCCTTGGGGAGTCTGCCCGCGCCGGAGCCGCGACCGGTCCGGGATCTCGGTGATGATCTCCGCGTCGTCGACGACCACGATCGTGTCGGCCGACGGGATCCCGACGTCGACCGCCTCGTAGGTGCGCAGCGCGTTGACGCACTCGCGGATGATCCGCTGGCTGACCAGCGGACGGACGGCGTCGTGGAACAGGACGTTGCACTCTTCATCCCCGAGGTGGGCGAGCGCGTTGCGGGTGGAGTCGTTGCGGGTCTCGCCGCCCTCGATCACCGCGGTCACCTTGCGGAACCCGCGGGAGGCCACGATCGCGTTGATCTCGTCCAGGTAGCCCGGCGTCATCAGGACGATGACCTCATCGACCTCAACGGTCGACTCGAACACCGCAAGCGTGTGCTCGATCACCGGCTTGCCGGCGATTTTCAGCAGCTGCTTGGGGACGTTGAGACCGACCCGCGTCCCGACGCCGCCGGCGAGCACGACCCCGACGGTCCGGAGCCCGGGCGACCTCACTGCCATGACGTGGGAAGCCTACCGGCGGATACCGTCGATCAAGGCGGGGACTGATCACCAGATCCGTCTCCAACGGAGGGAGGTGAGCGGGGACGTGGGCGAGTCCGTCGTCGTCGTGATGCCGACCTACAACGAGCGCGACAACATCGACAAGATCGTCCGCGCGGTCATCGACCGGCCCTGCGCCCCGCACGTCCTGATCGTCGACGACAGCTCCCCCGACGGGACCGGCGAGGCAGTGTCGAAGCTCGCCGCCGAGTTCCCCGGCCGGGTCAGCCTCGTGACGCGGACGCAGAAGGACGGGCTGGGCGGCGCCTACGCCGCCGGGTTCGCGGCCGCGCTGGACGGTTTCGACCCCGGCACGGTCGTGCAGATGGACGCCGACGGCTCGCACGACCCGGCCGACATCGACCGGTTGGTCGCCGCCCTGCGGCACGCCGACCTCGCGATCGGCTCCCGGTACGTCGGCGGGGGTGACGTGGTCGGGTGGAGCCTCCACCGCGAAGTCCTGTCGCGAGCCGGCAATCTCTACGCCCGCGCCCTGCTCGGCAGCCGCCTGCGCGACCTGACCGGCGGGTTCAAGGCCTGGCGGGCCGACCTGCTGCGCAAGCTGCACGCCGAGACCACGGCGAGTCACGGCTACGGGTTCCAGATCGAGATGACCACCCGGGCACGGGCCGCGGGGGCCACCATCGTCGAGATCCCGATCGTCTTCCGGGAACGGGTCGCCGGGGCGTCGAAGATGTCGACCCGCATCGCGATCGAAGCGTTGCGCGGCGTGCCGGCGATGCGCCGGATCCTGCGCTAGGTCGAAGCCTGCCGGTCAGACGATCGGCGGGCGGCCCAGCCGGGTGAGGCGCCAGGCGGTCCGCCAGCGGATCGGCCGGCGCGGCCCGCAGTCGCTGCGCAGCCCCTCGCGAAAACCGCGCACCGCTGCCCGTCCGCCGCCGTCACGAACCGAACGGACCAGCGTTGCGGTGACCCACACCGCCAGGTAACCCACGACCAGCGGCATCGGCAGGTTGCGTCGAGCGACCCACACCCGGTTGCGGGCGTCCATGAACCGGTGCTGCGGGCCGCGGAACGGCGCCGCCGCCGGGTTGTGCACGGCCAGCTCCGCGTCGTACCTGATCCGCAAGCCCGCGTCGACGAACCGCCAGGCGAGCTCGATTCCCTCGTGCCCGTAGAAGAAGGCGCCGGGCCAGCCGCCCGCGGCGTCGAACGCGGCGCGGCGGATCAGCGACGCCCCCTCCCAGAACCACGCCACGTCACCGCTGCGCCCGGCATCGGCGGCGCGCAGCCGCGGCACGTGCCGGCGCGCGGTCGGGGATCCGGCGGGGTCGACCGCGCGCGGCTGCAGGACCGCCAACGCGTCGTCGGCGGCGAACTGCGCGACGGCGCGCGCGAGGAAGTCGTCACCGACCAGCTCGATGTCGTCGTCGAGGAAGAGCAGCAAGTCACCCGCGACCGCACGGGCGCCGACGTTGCGCCCCTCGGGCACCCCGACGTTGTCGCGCAGCGCGACCATCGCCACCTCATCGGGCAATCCGGCCGGGTCCCAGCCGTTGCCGACGACCACGACGGAGACCTCGACGTCGCGCTGCCGGAGGACGGATCCGATCGCGCGGGCCAGTTCGTCGGGGCGGTTGCCCTGGCTGAGCAGGACGCATCCGACGGACAGGCTCACCGCACGCGGTCCGAGGCGAGCGTCGCGAGCAGGTGTCCGGCGACGACCAGCCCGGCGATCGCGAGCAGTACGACGGACAGCACCTGAGTCGCGTCAAGGCCGCCACGGCCGGCGTCGACCGCCGCCGCCACGAGGGCCAGCACGGTCATCTCGAGCGCGAGCAGCGCCCGGTTGAACGGCACCGCCGCGGCCAGCCGACGCAGCCGGCGCAGCAGGCCGCCGCGGGGACGTGCCACGTCAGAGGTGTCGGCGATCGGCGGCCGGCCGGACTGCGCCCGCGCGACGTGGACCAGATCGGTCTCCGCCTTGGTCAGCAGCACGAGGAAGCCGACCGCGAGACCGATGGTGGTCCAGCCGGCCATCGAGCCGAGCCCGCCATCTGCGTGCACGCCGACCCCTACGGCGAGGCACCCGTCGGTGACGTAGTGCCCGATCCGGTCGAGATAGACGCCGCGGGCACCCCGTTGGTCGCGCCACCTGGCCAGCTCACCGTCGACGCAGTCCAGCGTGCCCTGCACCTGGATCAGCGCGAAGGCGACCAGCGGACCCCACAGGTGCGGAACCGTCATCGCGAGGCCGGCCAGCGGCCCGGTGAGCAGCATCGTCCAGGTGATGCCGTCGGGGGTGACGCGGGTCGGCGCAAGCAGCCGCGTCAGGTGGATCGAGACCTTGCGTTGATAGAGGCGCCCGGCCCAGTGCTCGCCGCTGACCCGGCCGACGACCGAGTCCGGCTGGGCAACCGTCCGCAGCTCGGCAAGCGAGGGTCGACGCCCACCACCCGGCCCGCCGCCTTCAGCGCTCATCGGTCAGACCGAGTCGTCGTCGGCGTAGTACATGTCGATGATCTCTTCGATCGGCCCTTCCACCGGCGGCTGCTCGCGCCGCAGGTAGATCCCGCGCTCACACCAGCGGAGCAGGTCGCGCTCGTTGTGCGACACGAGCAACATGGTGCGGCCGCCGCTGAGCATCTCGTCGATGACCACGCCGCACTTCTTGCGGAACGCCTTGTCGCCGACGGCGAGGACCTCGTCGACGAGCAGGATCGGCTCTTCCATGCGGGTCACGATCGAGAAGGCCAACCTGGCCCGCATGCCGCTCGAGAAGTGCATGACCGGGGTGTCCACGAACCGCTTCACACCGGCCCAGGCCATGATCTCGTCGAACCGCTCGTCGGTCTGCTCGCGGGTGAAACCGTGCAACGACGAGATCAGGTAGACGTTCTCACGGGCGGTGAGGTCGCCGACGAACCCGGCCGACAGCTCGATCATCGCGCCGACGCCGCCGTTGACCTGGATGGTCCCCTCGTCGGGAAGCATCACCCCGGCGACGAGCCGGAGCAGCGTGCTCTTGCCGCACCCGTTGCGTCCGACGATGCCGACCGACTCACCCTTCTTCACCCGGAAGGACACATGCCGAAACGGCCAGTACTCGCCGGTCCCGGTCGTCGACCGCCGACCTTCGATCAGCAGGTTCTTCACCCCGACCCGGCGGCGCCGGTTGATGGCGAACTTGATCCCGACGTCCTTGACGACGATCGCGTCCTTGGGCTTGGCAGGCATCGCCGCTTACAGCTCTTTCAGGACCGCGCGCTCGACCCGCGCGAAGACCGTGAAGCCGAGCACGAGGACCACGACGGCGCCGACCGCCGAGTACAGGACCGGGGTCCAGCCGGTCCAGTACGCCGGCATCCACACTGCGCGGTTGACCGACAGGATCCCCACCATCGGGTTGATCGCGTCGATGTTCTGCATCGACGGTGACAGGCGGGTCAGCGGCCAGAGCACCGGCGAGAGGAAGAAGAACATCCGGATCACCATGCCGATGCCCTGCTCGATGTCACGCAGCACCGTGTTGAGCGACGACACGAGCAGCGCCAGCCCGACGCACAGCATGAGCTCGAGGACGAAGACGGCCGGCCAGGCGAACACGTACGCCGACGGCCGTACGCCGTAGATCCAGGCCAGGATGAGCAGCACCGGAAGGGCCAGCAGGAACTCCACGGTCTTCATCGCGACCTCGGCCAGCGGATAGATCTCGCGCGGCAAGGCGATCGACGTGATCAGCCGGGAGTTCTTCCGCAGCGTGCTCGTCGAGGAGTTGACCACCGAGGCGAACCACTGCCACGGCAGGATCGCCGAGCTGATGAACAGCGGGTACATCGGATAGCTGCGATGGAAGATCTTCAGCAGGATGAAGTAGGTGAAGACCAGCATCGCCGGCTCGAGCATCGACCACGCGTAGCCAAGGACGGAGTTCGCGTACTTGTGGCGTAGCCCGCGCTCGACGAGCATGCGCAGAACGTCGCGGCGGTCCCAGATGTCGAAGAGCCGGTCGAGGATCGGCTGACCGACTGCCGAACGGATCCGGGTCCCCTCGTGCAGCCGCCGAAATCGAAGGCTGGCAAGGCCTATGGGCGGTTGCGGCACGCGATTACGGTATCTGGGTCAGCAGCTCCGGCCCGATATCCGCGACGCTCGCGCAGCCCGCAAGAGCCATCGAAAGATCGAGCTCGGCGAGCAGGCAGCGGACCACGTGACGCACCCCGGCCTCGCCGGCGATCCCCAGGCCGTAGATGTAAGGCCGGCCGAGCAGCACCGCCTTCGCGCCGAGCGCCAGCGCCTTCATGACGTCGGACCCGGTCCGGATCCCGGAGTCGAACAGCACGTCCACTCTTCCGTCGACCGCTTCGACGACAGCGGGCAGCGCGTCGAGCGCGCCGATCGATCCGTCGATCTGCCGACCGCCGTGGTTCGACACCAGCACGCCGTCCATCCCGGCGTCGATCGCGCGCCGCGCGTCGTCCGGATGCAGCACACCCTTGAGCGCGATCGGTCCGTCCCAGTGCTCGCGCACCCAAGCCAGGTCGCTCCAGGTGTTCGACGGATCGCCGAACATCGACTGCCAGTGCATGACCGCGGCCGTCGGGTCTTCGTCCGGGCTCTTCGACAGCCCGGCGAGGAAGGCCGGGTCCGACTCGTAGTTGGCCAGGCCCAGCCGGCTCAGGAACGGCAGGTAGCCGTTGACCAGGTCGCGCGGGCGCCAGGCGAGGATGAAGGTGTCGAGGGTCACGAGCAGCGCGGAGTAGCCCGCCGCCTTCGCCCGCTCCAGGAGTGACGCGCCCACCTCGCGGTCCTTCGGCCAGTACAGCTGGAACCACCGCGGCGATCCGTCGCACGCGGCGGCGACCTCCTCCAGCGAGTACGACGACACGGTC
Source organism: uncultured Frankiaceae bacterium (assembly GCA_964510285.1). Taxonomy (GTDB): domain Bacteria; phylum Actinomycetota; class Actinomycetes; order JAFAQI01; family JAFAQI01; genus DASZTV01. The sequence continues at coordinate 10,152 of CAZEAM010000271.1, forward strand.
GACAGCGCCAGCGGCACGCCAAGGCCCGACACCGCCCGCGCGACGGCGACCTCCGCGTCGGGATGAACGATGCCCTGGACGCCGACCGGTCCGAGCACGACCGGCGCCGGCATCGTCGTACCGAGGACGGTGGTCGACTGGTCCCGGACCGAGACGTCACGCAGGAACCGCGGCACGATCCGCCAGCGCTCGAACGCCTCCCGGTTCGCCCGCGCCGTGGACTCGGTCCCCGCGCTGCCGGCGACGTAGCCGAAGGCCTCGGGTGAGAAGCGCTCGAGCGCCGCGGCTTCCAAGGCCGCGACCGAGATGGGCAGGTCGGGGGGCACGCCGAGCGCTCCGTTGAGATAGATCTCGGCCTGGAACGCGGAGAAAGGCTGGTCGCTCACGCGCCGCAGCCTTTCACGCCCGAGCGTGCCGACCGGCCAAATCGTTACGCGCCGGTACGGAATAGAGTCTTCGCATGCGCAAGGTGCTGGTCGCCAACCGCGGCGAGATCGCGGTCCGAGTCGTGCGCGCCTGCCGGGACGCCGGCTTGGGCAGCGTGGCGATCTACGCCGACCCTGATCTCGACGCCCTGCATGCGAAGCTGGCCGACGAGGCCTACGCCCTGGGTGGTTCGACCCCGGGCGAGACCTACCTCGACATCGCCAAGTTCATCGACATCGCCGCTCGCTCCGGCGCCGACGCGGTGCACCCGGGCTACGGGTTCCTCGCCGAGAACGCCGCGTTCGCGACGGCGGTCGCGGACGCCGGGCTGACCTGGATCGGCCCGCCGCCGACCGCGATCGACGCTCTGGGCGACAAGGTGAAGGCCCGGCACATCGCGGCCGACGTGGGGGCGCCACTCGCGCCCGGTACGCCGAACCCGGTTGCCGGAGTCGACGAGGTCCTGGCGTTCGCCGACGAGCACGGCGTACCGATCGCGATCAAGGCGGCGTACGGCGGGGGCGGCCGCGGGCTCAAGGTCGCGCGCACCCGGGAGGAGATCCCGGAGCTGTTCGACAGCGCGGTGCGCGAGGCCGTCGCGGCGTTCGGCCGCGGCGAGTGCTTCGTCGAGCGCTACCTCGACAAGCCGCGGCACGTCGAGACCCAGATCCTCGCCGACACACACGGCACCGTGATGGTGGTCGGCACCCGTGACTGCTCGCTCCAGCGCCGCCACCAGAAGGTGGTCGAGGAGGCGCCGGCTCCCTTTCTCACCGAGGCACAGCTCGAGCGGTTGTACGAGTCGAGCAAGGCCATCGCCCGCGCGGCCGGCTACGTCGGCGCGGGGACCTGCGAGTTCCTGGTCGCGCAGGACGGCACGGTGTCCTTCCTCGAGGTCAACACGCGGCTGCAGGTCGAGCACCCGGTCACCGAGGAGACCAGCGGTGTCGACCTGGTGCGTGCGCAGTTCGCGATCGCCGACGGGCAGCGGCTGTCCACCCACGACCCGGTGCCGCACGGGCATGCGATGGAGTTCCGGATCAACGCCGAGGACGCGGGCCGCAACTTCCTGCCGGCGCCCGGCCGGATCACGTCGTGGCGGGTTCCGTCCGGACCGGGAGTGCGGGTCGACGCCGGGTACGTCGACGGCGACACCGTCCCGGGTGCCTACGACTCGCTGCTCGCGAAGCTGATCGTCACCGGCACCACGCGGCAGGAGGTGGTCGAACGGTCGCGGCGCGCGCTCGCGGAGTTCGAGGTCGGTGGGATGCCCACGATCATTCCGTTCCACCGCGCGGTGCTCGAGGACGCAGACTTCACCGACGAGCCGTTCCGGGTGCACACCCGCTGGATCGAGACCGAGTGGACCGGATCGGTCGCGCCGTACGACGGCGAGAGCCAGGGCGCGGAACCGACCGAGCGCGAGCGGATCACCGTCGAGGTCGGCGGACGCCGGCTCGAGGTCTCGCTGCCGGGCGGGCTGTCGGCCGGCCCGGCGCGCAGCACCTCCCGCAAGCCGCCGTCGGCACACAAGGCGACCTCCTCGGCCAGCGCCGCGAGCGGCGACTCACTGACCGCGCCGATGCAAGGGACGATCGTCAAGGTCGCGGTGGCCGACGGCGACGCGGTCGAAAGCGGCGACCTGGTCGTCGTACTCGAGGCGATGAAGATGGAGCAGCCGATCAACGCCCATCAGGCCGGCACGGTCACCGGCCTGACCGCCGGCGTCGGGGACGTGGTCAGCTCCGGAACCGTGATCTGCGAAATCACCCCCAGCTAGTTCCGCGAACTTGCGATTTCGCACCGTTTTCGCGCGAGAAACGGTCGTTTCGTGCAAGTTCGGCGATCGAGTCAGTCCTGGACTGAGCGGTGGAGCTGCCTGGCGGCTTCGGTGATGCTGCCGCTGATCGACGGGTAGATGGTGAACGTGTGGGCCAGCTGGTCCACGGTGAGCCCGTGCTGGACGGCGAGAGACACCGGGACGATCAGCTCGCTGGCGCGCGGCGCCACCACGACGCCGCCGAGCACGATGCCGGTGCCCGTGCGGCAGTAGAGCTTGACGAAGCCGTCTTCGATGCCCTGCATCTTCGCCCGCGCGTTGGTCGCCAGCGCCAGCTTGACCTCGCGGAAACCGGACCGCTCGACCGCGGCGCCGACCGCCGGCAGGCCGACCGTGGCGATCTCCGGGTCGGTGAACACGTTGGCGGCCACGGTGGCCAGGCGCAGCGGCAGCACGGTGTCGCCGAGCGCGTGCCACATCGCGGTGCGACCCTGCATGGCCGCGACCGACGCGAGCAACAGCAGGCCCGTGCAGTCACCCGCGGCGTACACGCCCTGGACGTTGGTCCGCGAGACCCGGTCGACCTTCACGTAGCCCGCGTCGTCGGTCGCGACGCCGACCCGGTCGAGAGCCAGGTCACGCGTGTTGGGCACCGAGCCCACCGTCACGAGACAGTGCGTGCCGCGCACCGCCCGGCCGTCGAGAAGCTCGACCTCCACCCCGTCACCGGTACGACGCACGGCCGCCGCACGCGCCTGCTTCACGATCTGCATGCCGCGGCGGGTGAACACCTCTTCGATCAGCAGCGCGGCGTCCGCGTCCTCGCTCGGCATGACGCGGTCCCGACTCGACACGAGAGTCACGTCGCTGCCGAGCGCGAGGTAAGCGCTGGCGAACTCCGCACCGGTCACCCCGGATCCCACGACCACCAGATGTTCGGGCAACGCCGGCAGGTCGTAGACCTGCTGCCAGTTCAGGATCCGGTCCCCGTCGGGTTCGGCCCCCGGCAGCACCCGCGGTGAGGCTCCGGTCGCGATGAGGACCACGTCGGCGGCGATCTCCTCCGACCCGTCCGCCGTCACCGCCTCGATACGTCCGGGAC
>CAZEAM010000272.1:0-10272 GCA_964510285.1 uncultured Frankiaceae bacterium
GACCTGCCGTTCCGAGGGATGGGTGGAGTGGGGCGGCAGCGGGATGGTCCACCCGGTCGTCCTCGCATCGGCCGGTGTCGATCCGCAGCGTTACACGGGCTTCGCGTTCGGTATGGGCCTCGAGCGCACCCTGATGTCCCGACACGACATGTCCGACATCCGTGACCTCGTCGAGGGCGACGTACGCGTAACGGCCGCCCTCGGCCGGGAGGCCTGACATGCGTGCGCCGGTGTCCTGGTTGCGCGAGCACGTCGATCTTCCCGACGTGCCGGCGCACGAGATCGCCAGCCGGCTGACCGCTGCCGGCCTGCAGGTCGAGCGGGTCGACCGCCTCGGTGAAGGCATCGAGGGCGTCGTGGCCGCAAAGGTCGTCGCGATCGAGGAGCTCGAGGGCTTCAAGAAGCCGATCCGATGGGTGACCGTCGACGACGGGGAGTCGCCGCGCCAGGTGATCTGTGGTGCCACCAACTTCGCGGTCGATGACGTCGTCGCGTACGCCCGGCCGCCCGCGGAGCTGCCCGGAGGATTCCGGATCGAGGCACGCGAGGCGTACGGCCATCGCTCCGACGGGATGATCTGCTCGGGCCGCGAGCTGGCGATCTCCGACGACCACACCGGCATCCTCGTGCTGGACCGCTCGCTCCCGCTCGGTGCGGATGTGGTCGAGGCACTCGCGCTGCGCGACGAGGTCCTCGACCTCTCCATCAACCCCGACCGCGGGTACGCCTTGTCCATCCGCGGGATCGCGCGCGAGGTCGCGACGGCCTTCGGTGCCGAGTTTCGCGACCCCGCGGCGGTGTCGGCCCGTCCACCCGGCAGCGGGTATCCGGTCACCATCGAGGACGCCGAGGGATGTGATCGGTACGTCGCGGTCTCGCTGACCGCGCTCGACCCGACCGTTGCGTCACCGGCGTGGATGCAACGCAGGTTGGTCATGTGCGGCATGCGACCCATCTCGCTGATGGTCGATGTCACCAACTACGTGATGCTGGCCTGCGGTCAGCCGCTGCATGCGTTCGATCTCGAGAAGATCCGTGGTCCGATCGTGGTGCGTCGGGCGCACGGGGGCGAGACGCTCCGGACGCTCGACGGTGTCGACCGCGAGCTCGACCCGCGCGATCTGGTGATCGCGGACGACACCGGGGCGATCGCGCTCGCCGGCGTGATGGGCGGCGAGTCGACCGAGATCACCGACGCCACCCGCGAGGTGCTGCTGGAGGCGGCGCACTTCGAAGCGACCTCGATCGCCTACACCTCCCGCCGCCACCGGCTCGGCTCGGAGGCGTCCCGGCGGTTCGAGCGTGGTGTCGACGACGCGCTGCAGCGGGTGGCCGCTGAGCTGGTCGTGTCGTGCCTGGTCGAGCTCGGCGCGGCGCAGCGGACCGACCGGTCGACCGACGTCGACACCCGCCCGCTGACCCCCGCGATCGAGCTCGATCCGGCGCACCCCGGCCGGATCGCCGGGATCGAGTATCCGTACGAGACCGTCGTAACCCGACTGACCGAGGTCGGTTGTTCCGTGCGCGAGCGGCCCGGGGCCTTCGACGTGGTGCCGCCCTCGTGGCGCCCGGACCTGCGGATCGCAGTGGACCTGGTCGAGGAGGTCATCCGGCTCGAGGGCTACGGCAACCTGCCCTCGACGCTGCCCCGGGCGACCGCCGGCGCCGGACTCACCACCGAGCAGCGGCTACGCCGGGTGATCGGCCGGACGCTGGCCGGTGCCGGTTACACCGAGGTGCTCTGCTCGCCGTTCGTCGACGCGGCGTCCGCGCACCGGCTCGGCGTCGAGCCGGGCGATGGCCGGATTCCTTCGGTGCGGATCGCGAACCCGCTCAGCGACACCGAGCCCTACCTTCGCGCCACCCTGCTGCCGGGTCTGTTCGCGGCGGCGCTACGCAACATCGGTCGCGGCCTGACCGACATCGCGCTGTTCGAGACCGGTCCGGTGTTCCGGCATCCGAGCGCGGTCGGCGCGCCGGCGCTCCCCGCCGGACGCCGGCCACTCGATGCCGAGCTGCTCGCGCTCGACGCGGCACTGCCCGACCAGCCCGGCCGGGTGGCCGTTGTCCTCGCCGGACGCCGCGAGCTGCCGGGATGGTGGGGCAAGGGCCGCGCCGCCTCGTGGGCCGACGCGGTGGAAGCGGCGCGAGCTCTCGGCCGCGCGCTCGGGGTCGAGGTCTCCGTCAAGGCCGACCGGCACGCTCCGTTCCATCCGGGCCGTTGCGCGGCGCTCTCGGTCGGCGCCGAGCTGCTTGGCCACGCCGGTGAGCTGCACCCGCGGGCGATCGAGGCATTCGACCTACCGGCCCGCGCGAGCGCGATGGAGATCTCGCTCGACGCGCTGCTCGACGCAGCGGCCGGAGTCACCGCGGCGCCGGTGGTCTCGGCGTACCCGGCCGCGACCGTCGACATCGCCGTCACCGTCGACGCGACCGTGCCGGCGGCCGCGCTGGAGGCCGCGCTGCGCACCGGTGCGGGGGAGCTCCTGGAGGCGATCCGGCTGTTCGATGTGTACTCCGGCGAGCAGGTGGGGCCGGGTCGCAAGTCCATGGCGTACGCGTTGCGGCTACGGGCCGTGGACCGCACGTTGACCGCGGAGGAAGCAACCGCCGTACGCGATGCGGCGGTGGCCGAGGCGGCGCGGCAGGTCGGCGCTGAGCTCCGGTCGTAGCTCCCATCGTATACTCACTCGCACATCTGCATGAACATGCACTAGCATGTCGGGATGGGCATCCGGACCGCGGTGGTCGGCGCGAGCGGCTATGCCGGCGGTGAGCTGCTCCGGCTGATCGACAACCACCCCATCCTCGAGGTGGGCGCGCTCGTTGCCGGCGGCAACGCCGGTCGCCGGGTCGGCGAGCTGCACCCCCATCTCGTCTCGCTGGCCGACCGGGTCCTGGTCGACACCGCCGCACCCGAGCTCGCCGAGGCCGAGCTGGTCTTCCTGGCGCTGCCCCACGGCGCAGCGGCAGAGGTCGTCTCGACCCTTCCCGAGCAGACCTACGTCGTCGACGTCGGGGCCGATTTCCGGCTGGCATCGGCGGAGGACTGGAGCCGGTGGTACGGCGGGCCGCACGCCGGCAACTGGCCGTACGGCCTGCCCGAGCTGCCGGGCGCGCGCGCGGTCATCTCTTCGGCCCGTCGCGTCGCGAACCCGGGCTGCTATGCCACGGCGGTGCAGCTGGCCTACGCGCCGCTGCTCATCGCCGGCCTGGTCGAGCCGACCGACCTGGTCGTCGTTGCCGGAAGTGGTACGAGCGGTGCGGGCCGGGCGGCGACCGTCGCGCAGCTCGCGAGTGAGGTCATGGGCGACCTGTCCGCCTACAAGGTCGGTGGCACCCACCGGCACATCGGCGAGATCCGCCAGTCGCTGAGTGCCGTCTGCGGCGCCGAGGTGAGCTTGTCGTTCACGCCGATGCTCGTGCCGATGCCGCGGGGGATCCTCGCCACCTGTACGGCGAAGCTTCGGCCCGGCGCCGACGGCTCCGCGCTACGCGAGGCATTCGACTGTTACGCCGACGAGCCGTTCGTCACGCTCCTTCCGGAATGTCAGCTTCCGCACACGGCCGCGACGTCGGGCTCGAACAGCGCACACCTGCAGGTCGTGGCGGACGCCGATCCCGGACGCGCGGTCGTGCTGGTCGCCCTGGACAACCTGGGCAAGGGCGCTGCCGGACAGGCGATCCAGAACGCCAACCTGATGCTCGGGCTGGGGGAGACCACGGGCCTGCCGAGGAACGGGGTCGCACCGTGACTGCAGGAGTCACGGCGCCGAAGGGGTTCCGGGCCGCCGGGGTCGCGGCCGGCCTGAAGGACGAGGGGCGCGACCTGGCGCTCGTCGTCAACGACGGCCCGCTGAGGTCGGCTGCCGGGGTGTTCACCGCGAACCGGGTCAAGGCCGCTCCGGTGCTGTGGTCCGAGCAGGTCCTGGCGGGCGGGCAGGTGGCGGCGGTCGTGCTGAATGCGAAGTACGCCAACGCCTGCACCGGGCCGGCCGGCTTCCAGGTCACGCACGCGACAGCCGAGACCGTCGCCGAGGCGCTGGGCGTCGGCGCCGCAGAGATCGCGGTGTGCTCGACCGGCAAGATCGGTGAGCCTCCGCCGCTCGACCTGCTGACCGGCGGCGTCGCCGCGGCGGTCGCCGCGCTTTCTGACGGCGGTGGGGCGGACGCCGCCGACGCGATCCGCACCACGGACACCGTGGCCAAGCAGGCCGTGGTGACCGCCGGAGGCTGGTCGGTGGGCGGCATGGCCAAAGGCGCGGGGATGCTGGCCCCGGCGCTCGCCACGATGCTCTGCGTCGTCACGACCGACGCGGTCGCTGACCCGGCCGCGCTGGACCACGCACTGCGCTCGGCCACCGCGCTCACCTTCGACCGGATCGACTCCGACGGCTGCATGTCGACCAACGACACCGTGCTGTTGCTCGCCAGCGGCGCGTCCGGAGTGACCCCGAGCCAGTCCGAGCTGGATGCGGCGGTGCATCAGGTGTGCGCCGACCTGGCGCGCCAGCTGGTCGCGGACGCCGAAGGGGCCAGCAAGGACATCCGGATCGAGGTCAAGGGGGCGGCCTCGGATCGCGACGCACTCGAAGTGGCGAGGGCGGTCTCCCGGAGCAACCTGCTGAAATGCGCGCTGCACGGCGAGGACCCGAACTGGGGCCGGATCCTGGCGGCGGTCGGCACGACCGATGCCGAGTTCGACGCGACGACGATCGACGCGGCGATCAACGGCGTATGGGTGTGCCACGACAGCGCGCCCGGCGAGGATCCGGCCAAGGTCAACATGAGCGGCCGCGAGATCGAGATCGCCATCGACCTGAAGGCCGGCGACCGCAGCACGACGCTCTGGACCAACGACCTCACGGCTGCCTACGTCCACGAGAACTCGGCGTACTCGACATGAGCACCCCAACGAGCAGACAAAGCGCGTTGCAGTCGCGGGCCGCCGCTCTCGTCGAGGCGCTGCCGTGGCTCGAGCAGTTCCACGGCCGCACTGTCGTCGTGAAGTACGGCGGCAACGCGATGACCGACGACTCGCTGCGGGAAGCCTTCGCGGAGGACGTGGTCTTCCTTCGGTATGCCGGCGTGAAGGTCGTGGTGGTGCACGGCGGCGGCCCGCAGATCAACGCGCACCTGGACCGGCTCGGCATCGAGCAGAAGTTCGCCGGGGGCCTGCGGGTCACGACACCCGAGACCATGGACGTCGTCCGGATGGTGCTCGTCGGCCAGGTTCAGCGCGAGATCATCGGGTTGATCAACGCGCACGGGCCGTTCGCGGTCGGGCTTTCGGGGGAGGACGGCCGGCTGATGACGGCGTCGCGGCGCTCTGCGCTGGTCGAGGGCGAAGAGATCGACATCGGTCTGGTCGGTGACGTCGATCATGTCGATCCAGGCGTCATCGAAGGTCTGCTCGCCGACGGCCGGATTCCGGTGATCGCCAGCGTGAGCGGTGGCGCGGACGGCGCGGTCTACAACGTCAACGCCGACACCGCTGCCGCCGCGGTCGCGGTGGCTTTACAGGCCGAGAAGGCGGTCTTCCTCACCGACGTGGAAGGGCTGTACGCCGACTGGCCGACGTCCGCCACGGCACAGTCGACGGCTTCACCCCCGGCACCCTCTGAGGTGATCAGCAAGCTCACCGCCGAGGAGCTCGAGAAGATGCTGCCCAGCCTGTCGGAGGGGATGATCCCGAAGATGGAGGCATGCCTCCGCTCGGTGCAGGGCGGCGTCGGCGCGGCGCACGTTCTCGACGGCCGGGTCCCGCACGCGCTGCTGCTCGAGCTGCTCACCGACTCCGGGGTCGGAACGATGATCGTGCCGGGGCCGGCCGGATGAGCACCGCGTCGTACCAAGAGCGCTGGGACGCCGTGATGATGCGCAACTACGGCACGCCTCCGGTCGCCCTCGTGAGCGGGTCGGGCTGCCGCGTGACCGACGCCGACGGGCGGGAGTACCTCGACCTGATCGCGGGGATCGCCGTGTCCTCGCTCGGGCACGCCCATCCGGCGATCGTCGAGGCGGTCTCGCGTCAGGTCGCCACCATCGCCCACACGTCGAACCTGTTCATCAACCCGCCGGCTCTCCACCTGTCGGAGCGGCTCGCCGAGCTGATGGGCGTGCCCGGCGTACGGGTCTTCCTCAGCAACGACGGCGCGACCGCCAACGAGGCAGCGATCAAGACCGCGCTGCGGGCCCGGCCCGGCCGGCGGCGGTTCGTCGCCGCGGAGTCCTCGTTCCACGGCCGCACGCTCGGGGCGCTCGCGTTGACCGGCAAGGCCACGATCCGCGAGCCGTTCGGCCCGTTCGGAATCGACGTCGCGTTCGTGCCGTACGGCGACGCCGACGCACTCGCCGCCGCGCTCGACGACTCGACCGCGGCCGTGTTCCTGGAACCCACCCTGGGCGAGGCCGGCGTGATCCCGCCACCGTCCGGCTACCTGGCCGCCGCCCGCGCGGCCTGCGACCGGTCCGGCGCGCTGCTCGTGATCGACGAGGTGCAGGGCGGCATCGGCCGGACCGGCGCCTGGTTCGCCCATCAGCACGAGGGGATCGTGCCGGACCTGGTGTCGGTGGCGAAGGGCCTCGGTGGCGGGCTGCCGGTCGGCGCGTGCCTGGCCGTCGGCGATGCCGCGGAGGCGCTGCAGCGCGGTGACCACGGCTCGACGTTCGGCGGCAACCCGGTGTCGTGCGCCGCGGCGCTCGCGGTGATCGACGTGATCGAGCAGGAGGGGCTGCTCAAGCAGGTCGACGAGCTCGGGCAGCAGTGGATGGCGGCCATCGGGTCGCATTCCGGTGACGTGCTGACGGGGGTGCGCGGCCGGGGCCTGTGGCTGGGGCTCGAGCTGCCCGGCGTGGCCGCCGCGGTCGAGACCGCCGCTCGGGAACGGGGTTTCCTGGTCAACGCGACCGGCCCGGACGCGGTCCGGCTCGCCCCGCCGTTGATTCTCACCGCAGATGAGGCAGCCTCGTTCACGGAGGCGTTGCCGGAGATCCTGGCAGCCAGTGGGTCGGGGAGAGGAGTCTCGCGATGACCGACGGGCCACGCCAGACACCGGTACTCGTCGTCGAGGACGATCCCAGCATCCGCGGCCTGCTCGAGTCGCTGCTGCATGCCGAGGGGTACGCCGTGACCACCGCGTCCGATGGGATCGCCGGCCTGGTGAAGGCGGCATCCGCGCGCCCGGCGTTGATCCTGCTCGACGTGATGATGCCCGACCTCGGTGGTGTGCGGGTGCTCGAGGAGCTGGCTGGCGACCCGACGACTGCGGACATCCCGGTGCTCATCGTGACCGGCAAGATCGACGCCGTCCCGGCGCTGTCGGCGAAGCTCGGCGAGGAGAACGTGATCGCCAAGCCGTTCGCCGTCGCCGACCTCCTGGCGCGCGTCGCCGAGGTCACCGGCGGCCCGGTCGGCGCCTCGGGGGTCACCTGATGGGCGTCCGGCATTTCCTGGTCGACGACGACCTGACAGCGACCGAACAGCTCGCCGTCCTCGACAACGCCGACCGGATGAAGGCAGACCGCCTCGCGCAGCGGCCGCTCGCCGGTCCGCGCGCGGTTGCCGTCGTGTTCGAGAAGCCGTCGACCCGCACCCGGTTCTCCTTCGAGGTCGGCATCGCCGAGCTGGGCGGTCACCCAGTCATCATCGATGCGCGGAGCACGCAGCTCGGCCGTGGCGAGACGATTGAGGACACCGCCCGGGTGCTGTCGCGGTACGTCGACGCCATCGTGATCCGGACCTTCGGCCAGGACCGGATCCAGGCGCTCGCGGCTGCCGCGACGGTGCCCGTGGTCAACGCCCTCACCGACTTCGCCCACCCGTGCCAGGCGCTCGCCGACCTGCAGACGATTCGCGAGCACTGCGGTCCCAGGAACGGCGGCACCCTCGCCGGCCTCACGCTCACCTACCTCGGTGACGGCAACAACATGGCGCACTCGTTGCTGGTCGCGGGCGCGATGGCCGGCATGCACGTCCGGGTCGGCTCGCCCGCGGCGTACGAACCGCTGCCCGAGGTGGTTGCCACGGCTGAGCGGCACGCGAAAGCAAGCGGCGGCAGCGTGACCGTGACCAACGACGCGTTGGACGCGGCGTCGGGAGCGGACGTGCTGTACACGGACGTGTGGGCGTCCATGGGCCAGGAGGACGAGGCGGCGAGCCGGATCGAGGTGTTCCGTCCCTACGCACTGAACGAGCAGGCGCTCGCGGCTGCCGCGCCTGACGCGGTCGTGATGCACTGCCTGCCGGCGCACCGCGGTGAGGAGATCGCCGCGTCGGTGATCGACGGGCCGGCCAGCATCGTGTTCGACCAGGCAGAGAACCGGTTGCACGCCCAGAAGTCGTTGCTCGCCTTTCTCCTCGGTGACGGGGCCGCGTGATGGCAGCCTCGAAATCGCGCAACGCGCTGGTACCGAAGGCGCGTGACGCTGCCGCGCTGCACACCAAGCGGGCCCGGCAGTCACGGATCGCAGCGGTGCTCGCCGCGACACCGGTGCGCTCGCAGTCCGAGCTCGCTCAGCTGCTCGCCGCGGAAGGCGTGGCGGTCACCCAGGCCACCTTGTCGCGTGATCTCGAGGAGATCGGGGCGTTCAAGGTGCGCCATCCCTCCGGCGGCACGGTCTACGCGGTCGGCGACGAGGCGCCCGGTCCGGTGCTGCGTGCGCTCAGTGACGCCTCGGACGGCCGGGTGTCGCGCCTCGCGGCCGAGCTGCTGGTCTCGGCGGAGGCGAGCGCCAACCTGGTCGTCGCGCGGACGCCGCCCGGGGGAGCTCAGCTGCTGGCGTCGGCGATCGACCGCGCCGGGCTGCCCGACGTACTCGGGACGGTGGCCGGCGACGACACCGTGCTGCTCGTCGCGCGAGACCCGCGTGGCGGCGCGAAGCTCGCCGAACGGCTTCGTCAAATGGCGGGGCGGTAGCGGACAGATGTGGCAGGAACCGATGCGAACAACCGACAGGAGTACCCCCAGATGACCGACCGCGTCGTGCTCGCCTACTCCGGCGGGCTGGACACCTCCGTAGCGATCGGCTGGATCGCCGCCGAGACGGGGGCCGAGGTGATTGCCGTGGCCGCCGACGTCGGGCAGGGCGGGGAGGACCTGGAGGTCATCCGGGACCGTGCCCTCGCCTGCGGTGCGGTCGAGGCCGTCGTCGTGGATGCGCGCGCCGAGTTCGCCGACGAGTACTGCCTGCCGGCGCTGAAGGCCAACGCGCTGTACATGGACCGCTACCCGCTGGTCTCGGCACTGTCGCGGCCGACGATCGTCAAGCACATGGTGGACGCCGCGCGGAAGTTCGGCGCGAACATCATCAGCCACGGGTGCACCGGCAAGGGCAACGACCAGGTCCGCTTCGAAGTGGGCATCGCCGCCCTCGCGCCCGACATCACGGTGACCGCACCGGTTCGCGACTCCGGCATGACCCGGGACAAGGCGATCGCGTTCGCCGAGGAGAAGAACCTTCCGATCGACGTGACGAAGAAGTCGCCGTACTCCATCGACCAGAACGTCTGGGGTCGCGCGGTGGAGACCGGATTCCTCGAGGACGTGTGGAACGCGCCGATCGAGGACGTGTACTCCTACACGTCGGATCCCGGCGCGCCGCGCGAGCCGGACGAGGTCCTGATCTCGTTCAAGGACGGGGTGCCGGTCGCGATCGACGGCAAGCCGGTCACGATGCTCGAGGCGATCCAGCAGCTCAACCAGCGGGCCGGAGCGCAGGGCGTCGGGCGGCTCGACATGGTCGAGGACCGGCTGGTCGGGATCAAGAGCCGGGAGGTCTACGAGGCGCCGGGCGCGCTCACGCTGATCGAGGCGCACCGTCACCTCGAGGACCTGACCGTCGAGAAGGAGCTGTCCCGGTTCAAGCGCTCGGTGGAGCAGCGGTGGGCAGAGCTCGTGTACGACGGGCTGTGGTTCTCTCCGCTGAAGCGGGCGCTCGACGAGTTCATCGCGAGCGCGTCGGCGCACGTGAGCGGTGACATCCGGATGCAGCTGCACGGCGGGCGTGCGGTGGTCAACGGCAGGCGCAGCCAGGCGTCGCTCTACGACTACAACCTCGCGACCTACGACGCCGAGGACACCTTCGACCAGAAGCTCTCGAAGGGCTTCGTCGAGCTGTGGGGCCTGCCGACGAAGATCGCCGCGCAGCGCGACCACCGACTGCAGTGACGCCGTCCGAGAACTCACCTCCGACCCGGCTCTGGGGAGGGCGCTTCGCGGGTGGTCCCGCCGAGGCGCTCGCGCGACTGTCGATGAGCGTCCACTTCGACTG
>CAZEAM010000273.1:0-10336 GCA_964510285.1 uncultured Frankiaceae bacterium
AGCCGCAGCCGGCGACCGTTGCTAGCGCGAGGGTGAGCGACGCGGCCGCCGCGGGGACGGGGGAGTGGCAGGGACGGGCGTGGATCGGCATCGGCGGACCGTAGACCGCACGGGGCACCCCGCGGATCGCGCCATCCACAGGAGCGGCCGAACCGTGGGACACTGGGCGGATAGGGACGGCCGCGGCCCCGTGGCGGGTGAGACAGGTGTGACCGCCGGTTCAAGCCCAACGGGGATTAGGCCGATGGAGTGGTCAGGCCGACGTGTCGCGGCCACGAGACGAGGTGTGTAGCGATGTCCGACCTGTCCAGCCGCTCCCAGCAGCTCGACCGCGTGATCGCCGCCCTGCTGGCGCAAGCGCCGGAGGTGGAAGCGGCCGCGGTCGTGTCGTTCGACGGCCTGCCGATGGCCAGCGCGCTGCCTGCGACGATGGACGAGGACCGCGTGGCGGCGATGAGCGCCTCGCTGCTCAGCCTCGGTGAACGGGCCGCCGAAGGCCTCGGCCGCGGCGGCCTCAACCAGGTCTACATCGAGGGCGACAGCGGGACGGTCTTCCTGGTCTCCGCCGAGGACGAGGCCGTGCTGGTCGCGGTCGCTGCCGGGGGCGCCAAGGTCGGCATGATGCTCTACGAGGTACGCCGCGCGGCGGAGAACGTCGCCGAGGTGCTGCGCACCACCAGCGAGCCCGAGGCGCACGTCCCGGTCGCGGCGCCGGCCCCGACGATCCCGGTCGCGCCCCCCGAGCCGGCGTACCCGCCGCCGGCCGCGGACTACCCGCCCGCGCCCGAGTACCCGCCGGCGCCTGAGTACCCCCCGGCCGCGGAGTACCCCCCGGCGCCTCCGGCCCAGGCCGAGGTGCCGTCGTACGTCCCGGCCCCGGTCACGCCGGAGCCGCCGCCCTACGTCGTGCCGAACGTCGAGACCTTCGTCAAGCCGGTCGCCGAGGCGGCGCCGGAGGGTGAGCAGGTCCCGACCTACGCGCCGCTCGCCTCGGACCCGGCGTGGGCCACGAACCTCACGAACGGAGCCAACGGCGCCGCGGTGCCGGCCACCGATCCGCAGCCCTGGTCCTGACCGCGGCGCGTCCCGCCACGTCCGCCACCGACTAGCCACCGAGGTCAGCTGTGAAGCTTGAAGGCACGCTCGACGCCTTCAGCTTGCCGGACATCTTTTCGTTGCTCAGCATGACGAAGAAGACCGGCGGGCTGCACCTGCGCCGGGCGAGTGCCCACGGCGCGGTGTGGTTCGCGGACGGGATGATCACCGGGGGCGCCTCGGATCTGGACCGCCAGTCGCTGGCCCGCCGCATCGCGGGCAGCGGCCGGGTCGCCGACGAGGCGCTGACCGCCGCAGTCACCCACGTCCGGCTCGACGGCGAGGCCGGCGTCGCCCGGGTGCTGCGTGACGCGGACGCGATCGACGAGGGTGTCCTGCACTCGCTCGTGACCGAGCACATCACCGACGCGGTCTTCGACCTGATGCGGTGGCCGGACGGATCCTTCGCGTTCGTCCTCGACGAGCCGAACCGGGACGGGGTCGGCGTGAGCTGCGCGGCCGAGGACGTCGTCTCCGAAGCGCGCCGCCGGCTCGACATCTGGAACTCGCTGGACTCCGAGATCGCCAACCCGGACTGCACTCTCACGGTCGCGCTGGAGCTGGACCGCGACCCGGAGCTGACCGCGGACGAGTGGTCGCTGCTCGCCCTGGTCGACGGGCAGCGGTCGATCGGCGAGATCGTCGACCTGTGCGGGCGTGGTGAGTACGCCGTGACGGTGTCGCTCGCGGACCTGGTGTCGCGCAAGCTGTTGCAGGTCGGCGACGGCAGTGTCGCGGCTCTCGAGCGCCGCCAGGACCAGATCTCCACTCTCGAGGCGCCCGCTCTGCCGTCCACGATGACGGCGCCGGTTGCCGACCCGGTCGCGCCTGCCGCACCGGTTGCACCCGCCGCGCCTGCGGCGTTCCCCGAGCCGGCGCAGCCGCTGCCGCCGGTCTACGACCCGACGCCGGCCGCCGCGCCGCGACCGCCGGCGCCGTACGAACCGCCGCTCGAGCCGGTTGCCGCCCCTGCGCCCGCCGCCAACGTGGAGCCGTTCCCGGTCGCTCCGCCCGCGCCGCAGCCCGTGGTGCCGCAACCGGATCCCGGGCCGTTCACCACGGGGCGTGCCCCCGTCCCGGAACCGCAGACCGTCGCCGCGTCACCGGAGGGCGCCGGTGCGCCGGGGATCGCCGCGATCGAACGTGATCCGAATGTCAACAAGAGCCTGCTGCTGCGGCTGATCGCCGGCGTACGGGGGTTGTAGCAATGCCAGCCAAAGCACGTCGGGGACGTTCGGGCGGCACCGCCGTCAAGATCGTGGTTACCGGGCCCTTCGCCGCCGGCAAGACGACACTGATCCGCACCATCAGCGAGATCACCGTGCTGTCGACCGAGAAGGCGGTCAGCGACGTCGAAGGCTCGCGCAAGACCGACACCACCGTCGCGATGGACTTCGGCCGGATCACGATTGACCGCGATCTGGTGCTCTACCTGTTCGGCACGCCGGGCCAGGACCGCTTCGACTTCATGTGGGAGATCCTGTCGGAGGGGATGCTCGGCTACGTCCTGCTGATCGATGCGTCCCGCCCGGAGTCGCTCGACGAGGCGGTCAGCATCCTCACCGCGTTCCGCACCATGGCGCACGTGCCGTTCGTCGTCGGCTACAACCGTGCCGACAGCATCGACGACGCCGACGAGGGCCGGATCCGCGGCGCCCTCGACATCAACCTCGACGTGCCGATCGTGCCGTGCGACGTGACGGACCGGGAGTCGGTCAAGGGCGTCCTGCTCGCCTTGCTGTACGCCGTCGTCGACTCGCTGGACACGGCAACAGCCGCACAGGCGTAGCACGGTTTGTTGGCGGTGTCAGCGGCAGTTGCGGCGTAAGGTCTTGAGGTGCGCTGGCCTCGTTTGAAGCGGCGTGAGCCGCGTCAGTCGATGCAGCCCGACGACACAAATACGTTCAAACCAGGGTCTTGGGGCACATCGTCGCTGCCCCCCGCGGTTGTCGATCGCGCAAATGCACCGACCGGCAATGTCGAGGTTGTGCGTGCGGTAACTCCGCCCGCCGGTACACCACCTGCGCCACCGACGTCCGCCCCGGCGCCAGTGCCGCCGCCTCTGGTCGGACCACCGGCCCCTGCGTCAGACCTCGCCGGGCGGGCGTCGCCGCCACCAGGGCCGGTCCCGGGCAGCTCGGGGTCCGCCGACGGGGTGCAGGCTGGGTCAGGCGTGCGGCTGGGGTTCGCGGATGGCAGCGATCTTCAGCTTGACCCGGAGCACCCGCATTCACTCGCGCTGAAGGCTGTGGCAGACGTCTTGCTGCACCGCGGCCCGAACCGCCGTCGCGCCGGCTGAGGATCTGTGACGGATCTGCCCGGCCCGGGTTATGTGGAGCTGCTTCGCCCGTCTGCCAATCCGATCAGGCGGACCGGCCGCGCTCTGGTCGAAAACCGGGCTTGGAATCCCAGATGCTGGATCGAAGCCGCGCGTGACGAGTTCCGGCTGCAACGGGATCGCCGTCGGCTGATGGCTGCACGAGGGGGCTCGGACGTCTGCTGGACGGATCAACAACCGGACCCGTTGGTGAGTGTTCGGATTGCAACAACTGGTAATCGCGACGAACTCTTCACGCGCGCGCTTCCCTCAGTCCTGCGTCAAACCTACGAACGGCTAGAGGTCATCGTCGTACAGGACGGCCCGGACCCGGATCTGTCCGCACGAGTCGCGGCGATCGGAGACCCGCGCATCCGCTATCACCGTCTGAGCGCCGGAGGGTCGTACCCGAAACGTGCCAAGCACCGCTGGCTGGTGGGCGGGTACCACCCGATGAACGTCGGAAACGATCTGGCAACCGGGTCATGGATAGCGCCGTGCGACGACGATGACGAGTTTACGGACGACCACGTAGCTGTCCTGCTGGAAGCGGCCCAGTCACGGCGTCTGGAGTTCGTACACAGCCGCACCGCGGTTGCGCTCACGTCACAGTCCGACTGGGCAGTCATCGGCGCGCCAGCGCTGCTGCGCGGCCAGGTCAGTCATGGTTCGGTGCTTTTCGCCGCGAGTCTCAGGTTTCTGCGATACAGCGGAAGCAGCTGGCGGAGGTCACAGCCGTTCGACTTTCACCTCTGGCGCCGGATGGAACGTTTGGGTGTGCGGATGGGATTCGTCGACCGAATCACGTATCGGTACTTCCCCGCAGAGTTCTCCCGGGCAAACTATGAGCGGGAGGCGCGTCGCGCGCTTGAAGCTCGTAGGCGCGGACTCGCTTGAGGTCGCGTCCTGAAGCCTCATCGCCGGGTTTGCGAGCCGAATGCGCCGATTCCTGCTGCACCACCGAGCCACGTCAGACTGGCATGCCCGCCCGCTGAGCCAGGAGAGGTGTGATGCGAATCCTGTACGTAGCGCACCGCTACGACTACGGCCGTCCCGAGCTCGGTTTGAGCTATGAGCACCACAACTTCTTCGAGTCCCTGTGTGCCATGGGTCACGAGGTTGACTACTTCGACCTCGGTGCGCACCTGCACGCCCGGGGCCGGGACGCGATGAACGAGACGCTTTCGGCTCGTGCCCGTTCCACGGCCCCCGACCTGATGTTCAGCTTCATGTTTGAAGACGAACTCGAGCCCGACGTCGTTCGCGGAATCTCAAACCACACGATGACCTTCAACTGGTTCGCGGACGATCACTGGAGATTCGAGTCGTTCACGAGCAGGTGGGCCCACTGCTTCACGTGGGTGTCCACCACGGCAAGCTCCGCGTTGCCCAAGTACGCCGCAATCGGGTATCGCAACGTCATCAAGACCCAGTGGGCGGCAGCGACATCGCGCTATCAAAAACATGGATTGCCGCTCGTTCACGATGTGACCTTCGTCGGTCAGGCGTACGGTGACCGTCCCGACGTCGTGCAGCGCCTCAGGAAAGCGGGCGTGCCGGTGCGAACGTATGGCCGCGGCTGGCGCGTGCGCCCGGAACACCGGCTGGCCGCCCGCCTGCCCGTGATCCGATCGCTCGGTGGCGCCGCGTTGCTACGGCGAGTGGAGGCCACGACGCGATGCGATCAGGATGAGATGCTCGCGATCTTCGAGCAAAGTCGGATCAACCTCAACCTTGTAGCGGCTTCGCAGGGAGGTGGGTCGCAGATCAAGGGTCGAACCTTCGAGGTGCCGGCGTGCGGAGGGTTCTTGCTCGACGGTCCCGCTGAAGGGCTCGCGGAGTACTTCGACATTGGGCGTGAACTCGTCGTGTACGAGGACGTCGACGACATGGCGGAGAAGTGCCGCTTCTATCTCACCCACGATGATGCGAGAGCCCGCATTGCCCGCGCTGGTCATCGGCGGGTCCACCGCGAACATACGTACGTGGAGCGCTTTCGTCACATCTTCGCCGCGATGGGGCTGCGGTAGGAGGCCATCAGCGATGGCGTGCTCGCCACGCCAGAAGCAGACCAGCGACTGCAACGTGCGTGCGGAGCCAGTTGCTCCGACGTCGGCGGGCCGCCTCCGCGATCAACGTCAGATGTCTGCGGATGTAACACGGCCATAGGTGTGGAGCCTCGCTCAGATATCGGCGCCGATCATCGCGCAGCTGCGTCATCGTGAGGGAGGGCGGATCATCTTCGTCCCATAACTGGTCTCGTAGCCTTGCGGCCTGGGCCAGCTGCTCGGTCACTCGCGTCTGTGCAGGATGGATTCGGTAATCGGTGAGGGGGTCCGCGATGTTCGCTACCTTGCCCTGGGCCAGTAGGCGCGCGGTGAGCTCGTAGTCTTCTGCCACCCGCCATGTCTCGTTCCAGGTACCGGCGCGAACCAAGGCCTCCCTACGAACCATCAAGGTGCTGTTTCCGAACGGATTCCGTGTGAACATGTCACGTCGTAGCTCCTCATTTGCGAGGAGCACCGGTGTCCATCCAACGCCGCGGCCGCCCTCGTCGATGAGGCGAAAGGAACTTCCGACCAGCACGTGGTCTGCATGTGATTCGAGAAAGTGTGCCTGGCGCTGTAAACGGTCCGGCGTACTGCGGTCGTCCGCGTCCAGAAGCGCAACTAGCTCACCGCGGCTTAGATCCAGTGCGGCGTTGCGAGCGGCGGCGGGCCCGGAAGCCTGCTGATTTCGTATGAAGGTGACTCTGGGGTCCGAGAGCCGGTCCAGCAGGGCTGCAGTCGCGTCGGTCGATGCATCATCCACAATGATCAGCTCGAGGTCGTCGAGCGTTTGGTGCAGAATGCTCTCCACCGCATCCAGCACAAACCGCTCGCCGTTCCGCACCGGCATCAGGACCGAGACGTGCGGCATGTCGCAGACACTACGTTGGGGATCCCGCGGCGTATGCTTGACGCGGCCCTACGGAACCCGGCACTCGGTATAGGAGGGCCCATGTCCTCCGGACCGGCGGCCGGGGCCGATGGTGCAGCAGTCACTCCGCCAGGTGCGACTCCATTGCCGTCGAGCGGGCAGGCCAGCATCGTTGGTCCGACCATCGCCTACTGGCTCTCGACGGTCGCCTTACTGGCGACCACCGTTGTCCGCACCAAGGTGCTCGCCCTCGCGATCGGCGCGCACGGCATTGGCGTCACGTCTCAGCTGACGAACGCGGTTGTGCTGATATCCGGCCTCGCCGCACTCGGGTTGAGCAATGCCGGCATCAAGCTGATTGCCGAAGCGGAGGCGACGGGAGATTCCGAGGCGCAGCGGAATGTCGTTTCGTTCCTTTTCTGGGCCCCGATCGCCGCAGGTGCGGCAGCGCTCGTTCCCGTCGCGCTGCTCGCATCCCCCATCTCCGGTGCGCTACTCGGAAGCCGGCATCACTCCGACTACCTAGTTGTTGCCTTCGCATCGATCCCGTTCAACCTGGCGCTGTCCGCTGGTCAGATTGCCCTACAGGGGCGCGGGCGGATACGCCGCCTTGCCGTCACCTCCGTCCTCAGCGCCGCGGGCGCAACCGTTGTCACCGTCGCGCTAGCGATGGCGTTCGGATTGACAGGGGCGGTTGCTTCGTTCCCCTGCTCGTCGGTGGCTGCTCTATTGATCTTCGCGATTCGGGAGCCTTGGCTCCTACCGCTAGTCACGCGCCCGCGCGTTCCGGGCCGTGCTGCGCGACGGCTGTTCGTCGGAATCGGGGTCGCCAGTCTCGGCGCAACCGCCGCCACATCTGGCGCCGACACTGTCATGCGCGCGGCCTTGATCCATCAGTATGGGTTGGCGGACAACGGGTTGTATCAACCCGCCTTCGTCCTGTCGACAGTCGTGTTTGCCCAGCTTGGCGGCGCGTTGGCAACAGTGCTCTTTCCGACACTTTCGATGCAACTCGCCGTCGGAGACCGTGCGGTCGTGCAACAGACTATGGAGCGCGGCGTGCGCGTCGGTGTGCTGGCGGTCGTGCCGATCGTGATCTTGGTTCTCGGCCTCCGAAGCACCCTGATCGAAGCCGTGTTCTCGGGACAGTTCACGGGAGCCGGCGCCGTGCTGTCGGTGCAGATCCTGGGGGAGCTGCCGCGGATGTGCGCCTATACGCTCGGGGCCATCCTGTTACCCGCCGGGCTAGTGCGCTCGTGGCTGGCCACCGGACTCGTAGCCACCTCGATCCGGCTCCTCGTCGGCCTGACGCTCCTGCCACGCATCGGGTTATCGGCGCTTGCTTGGTCATACGTTGCGGAGTGGACGGTGATCTCCGTCCTCACTGCTGTAATCGTGTGGCGGAAGCAGGGGATCGTCGTTGGGCGACCCAATGCGCGGCTTCTTCTGGCGGGAGGTGTGTGTGTCTTGGGGTCCTTCGCTCTTGTTCGATCCTGGCCAGGCGTAGGAAGCGATGTCGCCGCGGTGGCCATCGCCGCCGGATGGATGGTCTTGGCTCCGACGCGTCGAGAACTCGTTGGGGCCCGCAGTCGCATCGGCCGGGCGTACCCGCGCCAACGCGAGCGATGAGCCAGCGACTGCCAGCTCGCTTCTATCGGTCGCTTGCCCGCGAACGCCTTCGGGCAACTCGCAGCGCCGCAAGACGTTGGGGCCATGCGATGCGTGCCTGGTCCTCCTATCTCGATGATGCACGCCGCTATGCGGAAGAGCTTGGCCCGGACGCCGCAAGCCTTGAAGCGTTCCCTCAGGTGTATGACCGCACCGCCACCACGCCGATTGATCCCCATTACGTTCAACAAGGACCGTGGGTCTTTCGTCAACTCGCGGCCCGGCCCCCGTCCCTCCACGTTGACGTCGGCTCATCGATCGGCTACCTCGGCTTCTTCGCCGCGATAACCCCGACAATCTTTCTCGACATCCGGCCGGCTGCTCTCAGAATCCCGGGCCTGACATTTGTAAGCGGCTCGTTGGAAGGGCTGCCGTTTCGCGACGGCTCGGTCCGGTCCCTGTCATGTCTGCACGTGCTGGAGCACATTGGACTCGGTCGCTACGGAGACACGATTGGCGTGAGCGGGACCCGCCGCGCGGCTCGCGAGCTCGTGCGCGTGCTCTCTGCGGGCGGTGACCTTTATGTGTCGCTACCGGTTGGGAGAGCAAGGACGCTCTTCAACGCGCACCGCGTGCATGATCCACGGGAAGTTCCAGCACTCTTTTCGCCACTGAGGCTCACGGAACACGCTGCCGTTCTCGACGACGGCCGTCTCATCGAGTCACCTCGACTTCACGACCTTGCCAATCAGCAGTACGCGTGTGGCTTGTTCCACTTCACCCGTTAGGTTGGACTCCCTGCGCCGTGCGTCCTCGGTAGTGTCAGCGCATGGGGAATGTGCACGTTGGGGTCCCGCCACGGCTGACCCGGGATCTGGCTACGGCGTTGGGCTTGCGCGCCGCCGTTGAGACCGGGACGTACCAGGGATACAGCGCTCGGGTCCTCGCCGAGATCTTCGCTACCGTGCACACCATCGAGTTGTCGCCCGAGTTGGCAGCAACTGCCCGAGAGACGCTGCGCGACGTCGAGAACGTGACCGTCCACCAGGGCTCGTCAACGGACCTTCTCGGTTCGATCGTTAGGAGCGCCACCGGGCCGCACTTCTATTGGCTCGACGGGCATTGGTCCGGCGGGCTCACGGCCGGGGCGGAGAACGAGTGTCCGGTGATCGAGGAGATCGGAATCATCGATGGCGGCGAATACGCTGCCGACTCCGCGATCCTCGTCGATGACGCCCGCCTCTTTCTGCTACCGCCCCCTCCGCCGCACGATCGCGAGCAGTGGCCGCCGCTGACCGAACTGGTCGACGCGCTGCGCGAGAAGCACGACCGCTACGTAACCGTGCTCGAGGACGTTGTCGTTGCTGTCCCGCTCAGCGCGAGAAGGCTGGTCGAGGATTACGGCATGTCGTTCGAGATGCCGACTCGAATGGAGCGGCGTCCCGCGTCTCGGCTACTAGCGCGACTTCGTCGCGGTCCGAACCGCGTTGCGTACAGCCAGGCCGACCCGGACTGAAGCCACGGCCAGGGCACCGCGCGTCCGGCCGAGACGCCGCCACAGAAGCCGCTCGAACGCCTTGTCCCATACCGCGTTGCCACCGGACCCTCCGCTTTCGTGTCCAACCACGACCGTAGGAACGAGTCGCAATCGCGCACCGTGAGCTGACGCCAGGGTGCCCCACGCGATGTCTTCGGCATACACGAGCTCGTCCTCGGGGATTGGCCCAAACCGGGCGAAGGCGTTTGGCGCAAGCATGAGACATGCCATGCACAACCAATCCGCCCGTTCGATCTTCACGGACTGAGATCGGGTGAAGAAGACACCCCGACACCACGGAAGGATGTGTGAGACAAACAGGAAGTACGTCATCACCGACCGCAGGGTTAGCGGTCCGCCGCCAGCCCCCACCTGAAGACGGCCATCAGGCAGCCGGAGCGCCGGCGCGACCGCGTCGGCGCCCGAGCTGACCAGAGAGCTTCTCAGCTCGCCAAGTTGCGTCCGTGTGACACTGACGTCCGGGTTCAGTAACAGCCACGGGAGATGCGTGGGCCCGCCCTGGGAAACCGCACGGTTGACCGCCGTTGCGAATCCCACATTGTTGTCGAGGAGCAGCGGCTCGGCGTTGAACGTCTTACACAGTTCGGTGACCCCGGCTGGGTTGTCGCCATTGTCGACCACGATCGTCTCGGACGTGCGCAGGATGCCGGACTCGAACAATCGACGAATGGCGTCGAGGCTGCGGTAGTTCACGAGCACGACGCGATATCGCTCGTCGTCGGGGTCGCCCACGTCGCTCCCCTCAGCCGCGCTCGGCTGCCGACACAAGGGT
Source organism: uncultured Frankiaceae bacterium (assembly GCA_964510285.1). Classification (GTDB taxonomy): domain Bacteria; phylum Actinomycetota; class Actinomycetes; order JAFAQI01; family JAFAQI01; genus DASZTV01. The sequence continues at coordinate 10,270 of CAZEAM010000273.1, forward strand.
GCGGTGCACAACGGTGGCGCTCGAGGCCCAGGTCATCGCCTCCGCGCGTGCTCGCCCCCGCGCGACC
>CAZEAM010000274.1:0-2247 GCA_964510285.1 uncultured Frankiaceae bacterium
ACCTCGACGCGATGGCCGCGGCGGTGACCGACCGCACGCGGCTGGTCATCGTCTGCAATCCGAACAACCCGACCGGCACCGCCGTGGGTGAGGAGCTGACGAAGTTCGTCGCGCAGGTGCCTGAGGACGTCCTCGTCGTCGTCGACGAGGCCTACCACCACTACACCGATCCGGACGTGGTTCCGGACGCGCTGGTCACGTTGCGCGACCGCCCGAACGTGGTCGTCACCCGCACCTTCTCCAAGGCGTTCGCCCTCGCCGGCCTGCGGGTCGGCTACTGCGTCGGCGCCCCCGAGGTCGTCACAGCGGTGCGCAAGACACAGGTGCCGTTCAGCGTCAGCAGCCTCGCGCAGCAGTGCGCGATCGCGGCCCTCGGCGAGGAGGAAGAAGTACGCCGCCGCGCGACGCTGACGGTCGCCGAGCGTGACCGGGTCACGACCGCGCTCGGCGAGCTCGGGTTCGACGTGCCGCCGTCGCAGGCGAACTTCGTCTGGCTCGCACTGGGCGAGGAGTCGGCGCCGTTCGCGGAGCACTGCGCCGCCGACAACGTCCTGGTCCGGCCGTTCGCCGGCGAGGGTGTGCGAGTCACGATCGGGTTGCCCGAGGAGAACGAGCGGTTCCTCGCGCTCGCGGAGTCATGGACTAGGCAGACACCCGTCTGAGCGGAGTCGGCGCCTCCAGGTAGACGGTTTCGCCGGTCGCGAGCGCCAGGTCGTTGATCTGGTTGCGGGTCAGCTGCACGGTCACCGCGTCCGCCCCGTCGTGCGGAGTCGCGACGAGTCGGGTCTCGAACCCGAGCGAGATGACCCGGTCGACCTTCGCGGCGAGTGAAGCGGCGCCCGCGGTCTTCGCGACGCGAATGTCGTGCGGGCGGACCAGCCGACCGGCGACCGTCGTCACCGGCCCGAGGAAGCCCATCACGAAGTCGTTGGCCGGGTGATCGTAGAGCTCGTCAGGGCTACCGGCCTGCTCCACCTTGCCGTGGTTGATCACGATGATCTGGTCGGCGATCTCCATCGCCTCCTCCTGGTCGTGCGTGACGAAGATCGTGGTGGTGTGCACCTCGTCGTGGAGTCGGCGCAGCCAGTCGCGCAACTCCTGGCGCACCTTGACATCGAGCGCGCCGAACGGCTCGTCGAGCAGCAGAAGGCCCGGCTCCACGGCGAGCGCTCGGGCGAGCGCCATGCGCTGCCGCTGGCCGCCGGACAGCTCCGACGGGTCGCGGGCGGCGAGCTCGTCCAGGTGCACGAGGGCGAGCAGTGCGGACACCCGCTGCTTGATCCGCGGCTTCGGCGTCTTCGCGATCTTCAGTCCGAACGCGACGTTCTCCCACACCGTCATGTGGGTGAACGCGGCGTAGTGCTGGAACACGAACCCGATGCCGCGGTTACGGGCCGGGACGTGGGTGACGTCGGTGCCGTCGATCAGCACGGTGCCTCGGTCGGCCTCCTCCAGCCCGGCGATGATCCGCAGCAGCGTCGACTTGCCACCGCCGCTCGGGCCGAGCACTGCCGTGAGGTGTCCCGGCTCGATGTCAACGCTGACGTCGACCAGCGCGTGGAACTCGCCGAAGGACTTGCTGACGTTCTGGACGTTGATGCTCATTCCGGGGCCTCCACCCGTCGCCGGCCGCTGAGTGCGGTCATGCCGGTCAGGATCAGTAGGGAGATCGCCGCGAGCAGCAGTCCGGCGCTGTAGGCCGCGGTGGTGTCGAGCTGGCCGACGCGGTTGTTGACGTAGAGCGGCAATGTCAGGCTCTGCCCGACGATGTTGCTCGAGACGATGTTCACGGCGCCGAACTCGCCCAACGATCGCGCGACGGTGAGGATCGTGCCGTAGACCACGGCCCATCGGATCGCCGGCAATGTGACCCGCAAGAAGGCCTGCAGCGGCGAGGCGCCAAGGACCGCCGCCGCCTGCTCCTGGTCGGTGCCGAGCTCTTCGAGGACGGGGACGACTTCGCGTACGACGAACGGCAGGCTGACGAAGATCGTCGCGATCGTCATCGCCTTCCAGGTGAAAAGCACCGGGATGCCGTGGTCGAACAGGTAGCTGCCGATCCAGCCGGTACGGCTGTAGAGCACGAAGACCGCGAGCCCGATCACGACTGGTGACATCGCGAACGGCAGGTTGATCAGGGCGTTGACCAGCCACGGCAGCGGCATCTTGCGGCGCGCGAGCAGCCAGCCGGTAAAGACGCCGAACACGACGTTGATGGGCACCGAGATCGCGGTGATCAGCAGCGAG
>CAZEAM010000275.1:0-8447 GCA_964510285.1 uncultured Frankiaceae bacterium
TCGGAGAGTCAGCGTGATCTCGCCGGCGGGCAAGCCAGCTCCGCGGCTCGGCCGCAGGCACGTCCTGCTCGCCGCCACGACGGCGCTCCTCCTGCTCGCGGCGCCCGCCGCGTCCGCGGTCTCGACGTCGACCCGGCACGTCGGGGTGGGGTCACAGCTGGTCAGCTACACCGCGATCGCCAACGCGCCCGGCATCGGCATCGACGGCATCTACATGGGCGTCTCGCTCGACATCCCGCAGGTGCGGTCGACGCTGAGCACCGGCGGGGTCGGCGCGGGCCTGGCGTCGATCGCCTGGCCCGGTGACATCGGCGGCAACGCCGGGACCGCCGTACTGGTCCTCTCGCCGACCGCGCCGTCGTGGGTGAAGATCCTCAACGACCCGGTCAAGGCCGAGACGCACAGCACCGGGACGCGGCACGTGGTCAACAAGACGCTGCCGGGCACCGTGATGAAGTCGGATGCGACGCACACGGCCGTCACCGCGTCATCGCAGACCCAGGCGGCGGTGCCGGTGCTCGGCTCGCTCGGCGCCTTCTCCGGGTCGAGCTACGCGAAGCTGGTCGGACCGCACACGGTCCGTGCGGTCGCGCGCAGCGCGGTCACCGACCTCAGCCTCGCCGCCGGTGCGATCAAGATCGGCTCGTTGGTCTCGCGCGCCACCGTCGTGAGCAACGGCAAGACCGCGCACGGTCACGCGTCGACGACCGTGGCCGGCGTGACCATCGCCGGCATCCCGGTGACGATCGACCACGACGGGATCCACCTGGCGAAGTCGGTAATCCCGACCGACGCGGTGACCAAGCTGCTGACCTCGACACTCAAGGCGCTGCATCTCACGACGACGTTCACCAAGACACTGGCGAGCCGCGACGCGGGGTTCGCGTCGTACGACTCGGGCGCACTGGTGCTGAGCTACCACCCGAACGACGCCAACTACTCGATCACGCTCGGGCGCGCGTCGGCGCAGGTCAACGCCTCCCCGTCGCTGCTCGGTGGCGGCCTGGGTGGACCACCACCCGCCTCGACCGGGCAACCGTCGCAGCCCGGCGGAGGCGGTTCGGCCGCGGGCGCGCCGAACGACTTGCCGACGGGTGGCTCGGTCGGCGGGGTGCCCGACACCGGACGATCGCCATCGATCGCCGGGCAGATCACGCACACGGCGAGGGACATCCTGCTCGCCGGCGGGCCGACCGGGCTCATGGTGTTCGGGATCGTGCTGGCCATGATCGCCAGCGGCCTGGCGCTCCCGCGCATCGCCGGGCGGTTCCTCGACGCGCCTCCGGGGGCCGGCTGTGAGGAGGAAGAATGAGCGCTGGCGTGGCCGGCTCGACCGGCGGATGGGCGGGGGCATGACGGAGCTGGGCGCTACCGAAGCGCAGTCGAACGTGTCCGACCTGCGCCGCGCCGTGTCGCGGATCCGGGTCACCAACCTGCGGTGGTCGGACACCTGGCTGCTCGTCATCGGCAGCGTGCTGCTGCCGCTCGGCGTCGGGCTGATCCTGCTCGGCTGGTACGGCAGCGCGCAGACCACGCTGGACTGGGAGCAGACGCCGTACCTGATCTCCGGCGGACTGCTCGGGCTCGGACTGCTCGGCGTCGGCACCGCGATGTACTTCTCGTACTGGATGACCCGGCTGGTCCGAAACACCGAGGCCGCGGCGCAGCGTGACCGTGAGCACCAGCAGAAGGTCGAGGCGCTGCTCACCGAGATCGCGGCCGGCACCCGCGCGGCCGGGCGCGGCGGCAGCCGCGCGGAGGAACTCGTGACCACGCCGGGTGGCACGATGCTGCACCGCATCGACTGCGTGGCGATGCGCGGCCAGGAGGTCGTGCGGCCGCGCTCGAAGGCGGGGCTCGAGCTGTGCGGCATCTGCCGTCCGACCCCACCGGCGCCACGGAAGGCGACCGCGAAGTCATGACCGCGCCCGTCATGACCGATGTACTCGAGGTCGACGCCGTCACCGTCCGCTTCGGCGGACTGGTCGCCGTCAACGACGTCACCCTGCAGGTGCCGGCCGGACAGGTCACCGGTCTGATCGGACCGAACGGCGCCGGCAAGACGACGCTGTTCAACGTCGTCACCGGCCTGCAGACGCCCACCCGCGGACGGGTGCGCCTCGACGGCGTCGACATCACGAGATGGTCGGCGGCCCGCCGGGCCCGCGCCGGAATCGCCCGGACCTTCCAGCGGCTCGAGGTGTTCGGCTCGCTGTCGGTGCGTGACAACGTGCGCACCGCGGCTGAGCTGCACCGCGGATTCGACCGCACGGGCGCGTCCGCGGCCGCGGTCGCCGACGCGCTCCTGGAGCGGGTCGGTGCGTCGGCGTACGCCGAGGCCGCGGCCGACGCCGTACCCACCGGTGTGGCCCGGCTGGTCGAGGTCGCCCGCGCGCTGGCCATCTCGCCGCACGTGCTGCTGCTCGACGAGCCGTCGTCCGGGCTGTCGGTGAGCGAGACGCAGACCTTCGGCCAGCTGCTGCGCGACCTCGCTGCGTCAGGCACCGCGGTCCTGCTGGTCGAGCACGACGTCGACCTGGTCATGCACGTGTGCGACCGCATCCACGTGCTCGACTTCGGCCGGCTGATCGGCGCGGGTACCCCGGCCGAGATCCGGTCGGACCCGATCGTGCAAGCCGCTTACCTCGGTGCTATCCCGGACCTCGCGAGCTAGGAAGCAGGAAGAAGGACAGTCATGACCGTCACCGCAGGAGCCGACATCGGCATCGACCTCAACGCCGAGGCGTTCTGGGAGCAGTCGCCGGAGGAGCGCAACGCCGCGTTCGCGCGGCTGCGGCGCGAGGCGCCGATCGCGTTCTTCGAAGAACCCGAGCTGCCGTTCTTCCCGAAGGGGCCCGGCTACTACGCCGTGACGAAGCACGCCGACGTCGAGTACATGAGCGCGACGCCGGAGTTGTTCTGCAGCGGGCAGGGCGCGACGTCGATAGTCGACCTGCCTATGGAGATGCAGGAGTTCTACGGCTCGATGATCTCCATGGACAACCCGCGACACGCGAAGATCAGGCGAATCGTGTCCACGGCCTTCACGCCGAAGATGCTCGAGGCGCTCATCGACGACGTCGACACGCTCAGCCGGGAGATCATCGCCGACGCCCGCAAGGTCGCCGAGGCGAACAACGGCGAGTTCGACCTGGTCCGCGAGGTCGCGGCGCCACTGCCGCTGCGGGTGATCTGCCGCATGATGGGCATCCCGGAGGCCGACGAGGCGATGGTGCTCGAGCAGAGCAACATCATCCTGTCCGGCGGCGACCCCGACTTCATCGCGACGCCCGAAGAGGGCATGGGCATGGTGCTCAACGCCGGCCAGATGCTGTCCGACCTGATGCTGCGTCTCGGCGAGGAGCGTCGTACTACACCGACGGACGACCTGACGTCGGCGCTGATCCACGCCGAGATCGACGGCGAGTCGCTGACCGACCAGGAGATCGCGTCCTTCTTCATCCTGCTCTGCGTCGCCGGCAACGAGACGACGCGGACCGCGACCAGCCACGGCGTCTACGAGCTCGACCGCCGGCCGGAGCAGCGCAAGGCGTGGATCGCGGACGAGTCGCTGACCAAGACCGCGGTGGAGGAGATCGTGCGCTACGCCAGCCCGGTGGGCTGGATGCGCCGTACGGCGACCCAGCCGGTGAGCATCCGCGGCCAGGAGTTCCCGGAGGGCTCGAAGTTCATCCTCTTCTACGGCTCGGCGAACCGCGACGAGGAGGTCTTCAGCGACCCCGACACGTTCGACATCACCCGTACGCCGAACCCGCACGTCGGCTTCGGCGCGCGCGGGCCGCACTTCTGCCTCGGTGCCAACCTCGCGCGGCGTGAGCTCGCGATCGCGTTCCGCAACCTGTTCGAGCTGATGCCCGACCTGCAGGTCGTCGGGGAGCCGGACCGGCTGCGCTCGTCGTTCATCAACGGCATCAAGCGCATGACCGTGAAAATCCCCGTCTAACCCGCGTGATCATGGCGTTTTGGTCAGAATCGCCGGGCGTGTCTGACCATTTCGCCATGATCACGCCGGTTTAGGCGGGGCGGCCCTCGCAGAGGTAGCCGGACGCGGAGACCCCGGTCCGGTAGTACTGGCCCTTGCGGATCACCCATGGCACAAAGCAGTTGTCCGAGGTCTTCGCGGCCGGGTCAGAGGTGTGGAAGAAGCCGTCCGCGTTGAACTTGTGCACCTTGCGCAGCTGCGCGAGCACCTTCTCGCGGGTCAGGTTCGGTCCGGCCTTCGCGATCGCCTGGACCAGCAACTGCGTCTCCGCCCACGCGTCGGCGCCGAAGCTGTCCGCCGGACCGTTGTGGGACACCGCGGCGTACCACTTCTGGAACAGCGCCACCGACGGGATGTGCGCGTCCGACTTGCTGAAGAACAAGGTGCCGGCATTGAAGCCGTAGATGCCTTCCGCGAGCGCCGTGTTGCCGGACAGCTGGTCGAAGAAGGTCTGGTCGTAAGCCAGCGGCGCGAAGATCAGCGGATGGAAGTTCTGCTGGTTGGCGTTGCGCAGGAACTCGGCTAGCTCCTGCGCGTCGAACAGCGTGTAGAACAGCTTCACGCCGCGCTGGCGCATCTGGATGATCTGCGCGGTGAAGTCGGTGGACGTGGGTGACACCGACTGGTGAACGGTGAACTTCCAGCCGACCGTGGCCGCGCTGTGCATCGACAGGCTGGCGACGTTGTTGACCGCCGGCAGGTTGGCCCACAGGAAGCCGACGTTCTGCACCTTGTCGCGGCCGAACTTGCGGGTGACCCAGCCGAACGGGCCGTTGCTCACCTTCGTCCCGATCGGGGTCACCGAGAAGTTGTTCGGCAGGGCGTTGGCCTGGGGGGTGACCGCAAGGTGCGCATCCGGCACGTTCTTGTGCTGCGCCAGAACGGTCGCCCCGCACTGGTCGTTGAGCGCGAACGACCCGGAGAACGCGAACACCTTGTTGATCAGCTGCTGGTGACCGTTGCGGTCCCCCTCGCAGGTGGTCTGCGAGTCGGCGACGTCGACCTTCAGCTTGCGGCCGTAGATCCCGCCCAGGCTGTTGATGTAGGCGATGTAGGCGTTGGTGCCGTTGATCGCGCTCTGGAACAGGCCCGGCTGCGGGCCGGACAGGTCCGCGACGTTGCCGAGCAGGATCTGGTTGGCGGTGACGCCGACGTCGGTGGCGCCCCCGTTGCCGCCCGGCGGGGCGGGTGCCCCGATCCCGGACGCCTGGGTCTCGGTGGCGCCGGTGGGCTTGCCCGGCTTCGACTTGCCACCGCCGGCGGTCTTGCCCGGCTGGGCGTTGCCGCCACCGGCTGCGGGCTGGCCGCCGGTGTCGGTCGTCGGCAGCGGGAGCGTGCCGGTGTCGTCCGGGACGCCGGTCGTCGTACCGGGGGTCTGCGCCGTGATCGGGGCTGAGTTCGCGGCGGTGCCCTGGCGGAGCTGGGCCGCGGCCAGGGCGCGACGCCTGCTGTCGGAGACCTGGGTGCCACACGCGCCCAGAAGTCCCATGACGACCAGGGCGGCAAGCAACGATCGAGTACGGCGCATCTCGGATGTGAACGTATGGCCCCGCACTGGATTTGTCATCAACTTCCATGCACGGATGCACGCAACTTCGTCGCTCGCAGCGGCGCAGAGCCGCCGGCCGGTGGGCGGGGTCAGCCAGTGGCAAGTGGGTGACACACGAACGGCGGTCGGCCAAATGCCGTACGCCGCTGCCCCCACGCGGGCGATGGCGATCCCTCGGCTGAGGGCGGAGGATGAACCGAATGCCTGAACGCCGGGAGGGGATCCCTATGGCTGCCTGCGCACGGTGCGCAACCCAGCTTCAGCCCAACGCGACCGTCTGTCTGGGCTGCGGGCTCGCCCTCGGCGCGGCCGCCGACCCCATGGCCGTGCCGGCACCCGCGATCCCGGTCGTGCCCGGCCCGGTGCTGCCACCGGTGGAGAACCCCTGGCGCGCGGGGGCCGAGGCCGAGCAGCGCGCCGCCGCAGCGCGGGTCGAAACGGTGTCCCGGTACGGCGTACCGCAGCCGGTGCAGCGCCCGGAGAACCCGGTGATGCCGCCGAACCCGTTCGCGAGGGGCGCACAGACCGACCGCGGGCCGCTCCCGCCGCAGATGCCGGTCCGCCACGAGTCGGCGTCGATCCCGGTGGCCTTCGCGCAGTTCAGCGAGCCGGAGCCGTCGGCGGAGGACACGGTCAAGCCGGCCGACCAGGCGGAGGTCGTCGTCCTGCACCGCGAGTCCTTGGCGTCGGCCTTGGAGGCGGCGCTGGCAGAGCTTCCCGAAGACGCGCCCGACCACGTGACGCCCGAGCCGGAGCCGTTCCCCGAGGTGCTATCGGTGGCACCGCCAAAGGCGGCAATGCCCGGCTGGTCCTGACCTTCTCGGTTCAGGCCGGGGGTGGTCGGCGGATCAGGGCTCGCGGCTGGGTGAACGCGAGCAGGCCGTCGGGGCCGAGCTCGCGGCCGATGCCGCTCGCGCCGACCCCGCCGAACGGCAGTCGCGGGTCCTGCGCTGCCATGCCGTGCGTGTTGATAGCGAGCGTGCCCGCCACCAGCCGGCCGGCGATCCGGTCGCCGAGGTCGTCGTCGCCGGTCCACACCGACGCGGTGAGGCCGAACTCGGTCGCGTTGGCAGCGGCGACCGCCTCGTCGACGTCGTCGTAGCCGATGATCGGCACCACCGCGCCGAACTGCTCCTCGGCGACCAGCGGAGCATCCACCGGTACGTCGGTGACCACCGTGGGCAGCACGAAGTAGCCGCCGCTGCCGGCGTCCTCCGCGCGCAGCCGCCCGCCGGTCCGGACGCCGGCGCCGCGCGAGGCCGCGTCGGCGATCAACTGCGCGACGCGGTCGCGGCCGGCTTCGGTGTGCATCGGCCCGAGCGTGGTCTCGGCCGCCAGGCCGTCGCCGACCACCTCGCGATCGCACCGGGCAAGCAGTGCGTCGGCGAGCTCGGCGACCTTCTCGCGCGGGCAGTAGAGCCGCTTCACCGCCATGCAGACCTGACCGGAGGTGGTGTACGTCGCGCCGTACAGCTGGTCGGCCAGCGCATCGGTGACCGGCAGGTCCGGTGCGACGATCGCCGCGTCGTTGCCGCCGAGCTCGAGCAGCACCGGCCGCAGCCGCTCGGCGGCCGCGGCCATGACGGCCTTGCCGGTGGCGACCCCGCCGGTCAACGAGATGACGTCGATGTCCGGGTGCGCGACCAGCGCACTGCTGATCTCGATGCCCGGCCCGGACAGGAAGTTGATCACCCCGGGCGGCAGCTGCGCGGCTAGGAGCTCCGCGAAGCGCAGCGTCGCGAGCGGCACGGTCGGCGGCACCTTCGCGACGACGGTGTTGCCGGTCACCAGCGCCGACGACAGCTTCATCATCGTGACCGCGATCGGCCAGTTGAACGGCAGGATCAGCGCGGCGACGCCGTACGGCTCGCGTTGCAGTCTGGGGTACGGCGCGGGCGGCTCGACCATCGTCGGCGCGAGGGCCGCCTCGGCCATCCCGCCGAGGATCTGCGGCAGCGCCGGCGCGGTGAGGATCTCGAACTCGGCCTCGCTGCGGACCTTGCCGTGCTCGCGGGTATAGGTCGTCGCGAGGTCGGCCGCGGTGGCCTGCGCGGTCGCGGCGTTCGCGGCGGCGACCAGCGCGTCGTAGCGCTGCTGCACCGACATCGCCGACCACTCGCCGAACGCCCGCCGCGCCGCCGCGACCGCGGCGTCGAGCTGGCTGAGGTCGGCTGCGGGCGCCTGGCCGACGAGCTCGGCCGGGCGGGCGGGGTTGAACACGTCGTAGCTCCCCGCATGACCTTCGTGCGGCTTGCCGTCGATCACCAGACAGGCACCCACTACGTCCACCCCGCCGACCTTAGAGCGCATGGCACATAGGCATCGTCCAGGGCATGCGCATGGCACATGCGCACAGCTATAGCAATACCGGTGGCACATACGCATCACCCCGAGCGTGCGTATGTGCCATCCGCTCTAAGGTTCCAGGCGTGAAGGGCACCGTCCTGTACGCCGTCGGCTCCACGCCGGTCATCGAAGAGCTGACCTTGCGGTCGCTCGGGCCAACCGACGTGAAGGTCCGGGTCGCGGCCAGCGGCGTGTGCCACTCCGACCTGTCGATCGTCGATGGCGGGATGCCCGCGATGCTGCCGTGCTCGCTCGGACACGAGGGCGCCGGCGTCGTCACCGAGGTCGGGTCGGACGTGACCGCGGTCACGCCCGGCACCCGCGTGATCCTCACCTGGAACGTCGCCTGCCGCGCCTGCTTCCACTGCCTGCGCGGCGAGAGCTACCTGTGCACCTCCGGCATGAGCTACATCTACGACCAGCCGTACGCCGAGGGCCCGCAAGGCCCGGTCTGGATGTCGCTGGGCGCCGGGACGCTCGCCGAGGAGACCGTCGTGCCGGCCGCCGCGGTGGTCCCGCTCCCGGACGGGCTCGAGCTCGACCTCGCCG
>CAZEAM010000276.1:0-7431 GCA_964510285.1 uncultured Frankiaceae bacterium
AGGGTGCGTGCCCAGTCGATGCTCTCCGCGATGCTCGGTGCCTTCTTCAGCTCGAGCGCGCGCAGTGTGCGGATGGTGCGGACCAGCTGCTCGGCGAGCCCTTCGACGACTTCCGGCACGCGGGTCAGGACGATCTGCTTCTCGCGCTCGGCGTCCGGATAGTCGACGTGGAGGAACAGGCACCGCCGCTTGAGCGCTTCGGACAGCTCGCGGGTCGCGTTGGAGGTGAGTACGACGAACGGCCGGCGTACCGCCTCGATGGTGCCGAGCTCGGGGACGGTGACCTGGAAGTCGCTGAGCACCTCGAGCAGAAGTCCCTCGACCTCGACGTCGGCCTTGTCGGTCTCGTCCACCAGGAGCACGGTCGGCTCCTCGCGGCGGATCGCGGTCAGCAGCGGCCGGGAGAGCAGGAACTCGTCAGAGAAGATGTCGTCGTGGGTCTCCTCCCACGCCTGGTCGCCGGCCGCCTGGATCCGCAGCAGCTGCTTGCGGTAGTTCCACTCGTACAGTGCGCGGGCCTCGTCGAGACCCTCGTAGCACTGCAGCCGGACCAGACCGGCCTCCGCCGCGGTTGCGACCGCCTTGGCGAGCTCGGTCTTGCCGGTGCCGGCCGGGCCCTCGACGAGCAGCGGCTTGCCCAGCGCATCGGCGAGGAAGACGGTGGTCGCGATGGAGTCGTCGGCGAGGTAGCCGGTGCCGGCCAGCCGGGTGCGGACGTCGTCGGGCGAGGCAAAGAACGGCATCCGGGCTCCCAGCGAGAAGTTAGAACGCGATTCTAGCGGTGCAGCAAAGTGGCTTTGCCTACCTGACTACGCCGTCCGGCGGCGCAAACGGGTGGGTAAAGCCACTTTGCTACGTGCGGACCTGGCCGTTGCCGGTGACCACCCAGGTGGTGCTCGTGAGCTCCGGCAGCGCCATCGGGCCGCGGGCGTGCAGCTTCTGGTTGGAGATCCCAATCTCGGCGCCGAACCCGAACTGCTCGCCGTCGGTGAACCGGGTCGAGGCGTTGATCATCACCGCGGCGGAGTCCAGGCCCGCGACGAATCGCTGCGACGCCTCGATCGACCGGGTCACGATGGCCTCGGTGTGCCCGCTCCCCCACCGCCGAATGTGCGCGACCGCCTCCTCCAGCGAGCCCACCACCCCGACCGCGAGGTCGAGGGAGAGGTACTCGGCGGCCCAGTCCTCGTCGGTCACGGGGACCACGCCGTCGGCGTACGACGCGGTTGCCGCGTCACCGTGGATCGTGACGCCCGCCTGCTGCAGCGCCTCGAGCGCAGCGGGCAGGAACTCGGCCGCGACCGCCTCGTGGACGAGCATCGTCTCGGCGGCGTTGCAGACGCTCGGTCGCTGCGTCTTGGCGTTCAGGATGATCTCGATGCCCATCGCGACGTCGGCGTCGCCGTCGATGTAGACGTGGCAGTTGCCGACCCCGGTCTCGATGACCGGGACGGTCGACTCCTCGACGACGCTGCGGATCAGCCCGGCGCCCCCGCGCGGGATCAGCACGTCGACCAGGCCGCGCGCCCGCATCAGGTGCTTGGCCGACTCGTGGTCGTGCCCGGGGACCAGCTGCACGCAGCCGTCCGGCAGCCCGGCCTTGGCCGCGGCCTCGGACAGCACCTTCACCAGCGCGGCGTTGCTGTCCCGCGCACTCGACGAACCGCGCAGCAAGACCGCGTTGCCGCTCTTGAGACACAGCCCGGCGGCGTCGACGGTGACGTTCGGCCGCGCCTCGTAGATGATCCCGACCACACCCATGGGCACGCGGACCTGGCGCAGGGTCAGCCCGTTCGGCAGGGTCGATCCGCGTACCACCTCGCCGACCGGGTCGGGAAGCTTCGCGACCTGGCGCAGCCCGTCGGCCATGCCGGCGACCCGCCCCTCGTCGAGGCGCAGCCGGTCGACCAGCGGGTTGTCGGGGTCGCGCGCGACGTCGGAGGCGTTGGCCGCGAGCACCTCGGCGGTGGCGGCCTCGAGCGCGTCTGCCATGGCCAGCAGGGCCGCGTCCTTGACCGCCCGGGCCATCGGCGCCAGTTGCGCCGCGGCCTCGCGAGCCTTGCGCGCAGTGGCAAGCACCTCATCAGCAGAAGCCATGCCCCGATCGTAAGCGGCCTGATTCGCCGTGAGGAGCTAGAGGAGGGCGAGGTCGTCGCGGTGCACGACCTCGCGCGCGTAGGTCGCGCCGAGCTCCTTCGCGAGGTCCTTCGTCGACCGCCCGAGCAGCGGTGGGAGCTCAGCGGCGTCGTAGGCGACCAGGCCGCGCGCGACCACCCGTCCCGCGGAGTCGACCAGATCGACCGGATCCCCGGCCGAGAACTCGCCGTCGACCGCAGTGATCCCCGCGGGCAGCAGCGAGCTGCGCCGCTCGACCACCGCCCGCACGGCGCCGTCGTCGAGCCGCACGCGGCCCCGACCGGTCGTCGCGTGGGCGAGCCAGAGCAGGCGGGCCGGCGCGCGCTTGCCGGTCGGGTGGAAGCAGGTTCCGACGTCGGCGCCACCGAGCGCCGCCACGGCGTCGTCGGCGTGCGCCAGAAGCGTCGGCACACCCGCGCCGGCGGCGATGCGCGCCGCGGCGACCTTGGTCGCCATGCCGCCGAGGCCGACCCCGGCCTTGCCGACCGCACCGAGCCGGACGTGGGCGAGGTCCGCGTCCCCTCGCACATCGGGAACGCGGGTGGCCGGGCCGTGACTCGGGTCGGCGTCGTAGACCCCGTCGACGTCGGAGAGCAGGACGAGGGCGTCGGCACCGACGAGGTGGGTGGCCAGCGCCGCGAGCCGGTCGTTGTCCCCGAACCGGATCTCCTCGGTCGCGACCGTGTCGTTCTCGTTCACCACCGGGACCACACCGAGCCCGAGCAACCGCTCGAAGGTGCGCGCCGCGTTGCGATAGTGCGCCCGCCGTACGACGTCGTCGGCGGTGAGCAGCACCTGCCCCACGGTCAGGCCGTGCCGACCGAACGCCTCGCTGTAGTGGGCGACGAGCATGCCCTGCCCAACGCTCGCCGCCGCCTGCTGGGTGGCCAGGTCCCGCGGGCGCTTGGTCAGCCCGAGCGGGCGAAGCCCGGCCGCGATCGCGCCGGACGAGACCAGCACGACCTGTGACCCGGCGCCGACCCGGCCGGCGACCGCATCGACGATCCGGTCGACCCGCGCGGTGTCCAGGCCACCGGCCGGGCTGGCCAGTGACGACGATCCCACCTTGACGACCAGTCGCTTGGCGGAGGCGATGACGTCGCGGGGCACGGAGTCAATCATCGCCGGGCGTCGCCGGCAAACGGATCGTCCGGCAGGCCCTCGACGTCCGTGTCGTACGCCGTACGCCGAGCCTTGCGCGAGGCCTTGCGGTCCCCTGCCCTCGGCCGGTGGTGGTCCTCGAGGCGCTCGTCGGTGCCACGCTGGCCGTGCGGCGCCGACGCGGCGAACGCGAGCGAGGGCACCCAGTCGAAGGTGACGTCACCGATCGTGACCTCGGCGCCGGCTTGTGCCCCGAGCCCGGCGAGGGCGTCCTCGACGCCGAGCCGCGCGAGCCGGTCGGCCAGATACCCGACCGCCTCGTCGTTGGGGAAGTCGGTCTGGTTGACCCAGCGGCGCGGGCGGTCCCCGGTCACGACGTAGGACTGCTCGCCGACGGCCTCGACCGCGAAGCCCTCGTCCCGGAGCGCCGGCGGCCGCAGCACGATCCGGGTCGGCTCGACGGCCGGCTGGGCGGCCCGCCACTGCGCGACCCGTTCGGCCATCGCGAAACCGAGCTCGCGCAGACCGGCCCGGCTCGCCGCCGACACCTCGAAGACCGGCGCGCTCACCCGCTCGCCGACCTCACTGCGCACCAGGTCGGCGAGCTCGGCCGCGTCCGGCACGTCGATCTTGTTCAACGCGATGATCCGGGGCCGGCCCGACAGGCCGCCGGCGACGAGGTCGTCGTACGCCGCGAGCTCGGCCTCGATGGTCTCGAGATCGGACAGCGGGTCGCGCCCGGGCTCGATCGTCGCGCAGTCCACGACGTGCACCAGCACCGAGCACCGCTCGACGTGGCGCAGGAACTCGAGGCCGAGTCCCCGCCCGCTGCTCGCGCCGGGTACCAGGCCGGGCACGTCGGCGACCGTGAAGGTCACCTCGCCCGCCTCCACGACGCCGAGGTTCGGGACCAGGGTCGTGAACGGGTAGTCGGCAATCTTCGGCTTGGCGGCCGACATCGCGGCGATCAGCGAGGACTTGCCTGCGTTCGGGAAGCCGATCAGCGCGACGTCGGCAACGGTCTTGAGCTCGAGCAGCGCATCGATCGTCTCGCCGGGCTCGCCGAGCAAGGCGAACCCGGGCGCCTTGCGGCGCGACGAGGCGAGCGCGGCGTTGCCCAGCCCCCCGCGCCCGCCCCTCGCGACGACGAAGCGGGTACCCGCCCCGACGAGATCGGCGAGGAACTCACCGGTGGCGTTGTCGCGCACCACCGTGCCGTCGGGCACCGCGACGACCAGGTCGCGGCCTTCCGCGCCGGAGCGGTTCGACCCCTGACCCGGCTTGCCGTTCGTCGCCCGCTGGTGCGGATGACGATGGATGTCGAGCAGCGTGGTCACGCTCGGATCGACCGCGAGGACGACGTCTCCGCCGCGGCCGCCGTCGCCACCGTCGGGCCCGCCGAGCGGCTTGAACTTCTCGCGGTGGATGGACGCGCAGCCGTTGCCGCCGTTGCCGCCTGCGGCGTGCAGCACCGCCCGGTCGACGAAGGTTGCGGCCATCAGCACCTGTCCAGGTGCCGCGCGCCGGAACTACTCGGCGGCGGTGGTGACGCTCACGACGCGGCGGCCGCGCTTGTGGCCGAACTGGACGGCGCCTGCCGCCAATGCGAACAGCGTGTCGTCGCCACCGCGGCCGACGTTGTCACCCGGGTGGAAGTGCGTCCCCCGCTGGCGGACGAGGATCTCGCCCGCGTTGACCACCTGGCCACCGAACCGCTTCACACCGAGCCGCTGCGCGTTGGAGTCCCGGCCGTTGCGGCTGGAGGACGCACCCTTCTTGTGTGCCATGGCAGTGTCCTGGCCTACTTCCCGGTCTCGATGCCCGTGACCCGCAGCGTCGTCAGCTGGGCGCGGTGGCCCTGACGCCGGTGGTAGCCGGACTTGTTCTTGAACAGGTGGATCGTGATCTTGGGGCCCTTGACCGCCTCGACCACCTCGGCGGTCACCGAGGTCTTCGCGAGCGCCGCGGCGTCGGCGGTCACCGCCCCGGCGTCGTCGACGAGCAGCACGGCGGGCAGGGTCACGGACTCCCCGGGCGCGCTGGCGATCCGGTCCACCGTGAGCGTGTCACCGACGGCGACCTTGTGCTGGTGGCCACCGCTGCGGACGATCGCGTACACCGTCAGACTCCTCGAGGATTTTGGGCGTGCGCAGACCCGTGCGCACCGACCGACCAGTGTACGGACAGGGTGCGGGCCCGATCAAACCTCGAGCGGGTCGACGCCGGCCTCGGCGACCTCGGCCGACACCGCCGCGGTCTCGGTGGGCTCGGGGACCTCCGCCTTGGGCGGCTCGGGGGTGGCCTTGCGGGCCGACTTCGCCGGCTTCGGTGGGCGCTTGTGAACGACCGGGTCGTGGGTGAGGATCACGCCGCTCCCGCCGCACTCCTTGCAGGTCTCGCTGAACGACTCGAGCAGACCCTCGCCCACCCGCTTGCGGGTCATCTGCACCAGCCCGAGAGAGGTCACCTCGGCGACCTGGTGGCGGGTCCGGTCACGGCCCAGGCACTCCACGAGACGCCGCAGGACGAGGTCGCGGTTGCTCTCGAGGACCATGTCGATGAAGTCGATGACGATGATCCCGCCGAGGTCACGCAGCCGCAGCTGCCGGACGATCTCCTCCGCCGCTTCGAGGTTGTTCCTCGTCACGGTCTCTTCGAGGTTTCCGCCCTTGCCCGTGAACTTGCCGGTGTTCACGTCGACGACCACCATCGCCTCGGTCCGGTCGATCACGAGGTAGCCGCCGCTGGGCAGCCACACCTTGCGGTCCAGTGCCTTGGCCAGCTGCTCGTCGATCCGGTACGCCGCGAAGACGTCCTCGTCCTCGCCCCACCGGCGAGTCCGCTCGGCGAGGTCGGGTGCGACCCACCGGACGTAGTTGTCGATGGTGTCCCACTCGTCGGCGCCCTGGACGACCAGGCCGTTGAAGTCCTCGTTGAAGATGTCGCGCACGACCCGGATGACGAGGTCGGGCTCGGCGTAGATGAGGCTCGGCGCGGCGGCGGTCTGCGACTTCTTGTCGATGTCCTCCCACTGCGCCTTGAGCCGGTTCAGGTCCCGCTCGAGCGCTTCTTCAGAGGCGCCCTCGGCGGCGGTCCGGATGATGACGCCCGCGTCCTCCGGGGTGA
The DNA here is from genome assembly GCA_964510285.1 of uncultured Frankiaceae bacterium. GTDB lineage: Bacteria > Actinomycetota > Actinomycetes > JAFAQI01 > JAFAQI01 > DASZTV01. Next base: position 6,364 of record CAZEAM010000276.1, read on the forward strand.
GCCGCTTGAGGATCGACTTCAGCCGGGTGCGCTCGGTGTCCGGCAGCTTGCGGCTGATCCCGGACAGCTTGCCGTCCGGCACGTAGACCATGAACCGGCCGGGGAGGCTCACCTGGCTGGTCAGCCGCGCGCCCTTGTGGCCGATCGGGTCCTTCGTGACCTGCACCAGGACCGACTGGCCGCTCTTGAGCGCCTGCTCGATCCGAGGTGCGCCGCCCTCGAGCGCGCTGGCGTCGTAGTTGACCTCGCCGGCGTACAGCACGGCGTTGCGGCCTCGTCCGATGTCGACGAACGCCGCCTCCATGCTGGGCAGGACGTTCTGCACCTTGCCGAGATAGACGTTGCCGACCATCGACGCGGCGTGCTTGCGGGTGACGTAGTGCTCGACCAGTACGCCGTCCTCCAGCACCGCGATCTGCGTGCGGTCGTCGCCCTGCTTGACGACCATGACGCGGTCAACCGACTCGCGGCGGGCGAGGAACTCGGCCTCGGTGATGATCGACGGCCGGCGGCGCTGCGTCTCGCGGCCGTCGCGACGGCGCTGGCGCTTCGCCTCGATCCGGGTCGATCCCTTGACGCCGCGCACCGCGTCTCCGCGCGCGTTGTCGCCGCGCGCCTCGTCGCTGCTGGTGCGTGGCGCCCGGACGTGCACGACGGTGTTGGGTGGGTCGTCAGGCGAGGCGGCGTCACCAGCGCCCTCTCCGGAGCCGCTGCGCCGCCGGCGGCGCCGCCGCCGGGTTCCGGTCCCGGTCCCTTCTTCGTCGGTGCCGTCGCCGTCGCTGCCGTCATCCGCACCGTCGTCGGTTGCCGGTGCCTCGTCGCCGTCTTCGCGGTCGGCCGCCTCCTCGCCCCCGCTGCCGCTGCCCCGACCGCCTCTGCCGCGGCGTCCGCGGCGGCGGCGGTTGGACCGGGGGGCGCCGTCGCCGTCCTCGTCGCGACCCGCGCCGGCGTCCTCGGCCGGGGCCTGGTCGGCAGCCGGTGCGGGCTCGGCGGTGGCCTTCGGCCGCCGGGCCGGCGCGAGCTCGGCGGGCGGCGGTTGGAACACGACCGCCGCCGTCGCGGCGGCCT
>CAZEAM010000277.1:0-2371 GCA_964510285.1 uncultured Frankiaceae bacterium
TCGATGCCGCTCATCATCTGGTAGAAGCCCTGGCCCTCGCCCTCGGGACCGCCGAGGATCGCGGAGGCGGGGACGCGGTGGTCGTCGAACGCGACCTCGGTCGACTCGACGCCCTTGTAGCCGAGCTTCGGCAGGCCGGCATCGGGGATCGTGATGCCGCCGCGGCGCCCGGTGCCCGGCTCCTTCTCGACGCCGCGACGTTCCGGGTCGCCGACGGCGACCGGGTCGGGCTGGTGGGGCGCAACGGCGCCGGCAAGACCACGTTGGCCCGCGTGCTTGCCGGTGAGGGACTGCCCGCTGCCGGCCAGATCGAGCGCAAGGGGAGCGTCGGCTACCTCCCGCAGGACCCGCGCACCGGCGACCTCGAGGTGCTCGCCCGCGACCGGATCCTGTCGGGGCGTGGGCTGGACGTCGTGATGGCAGACCTGCGGGCCGCCGAGGAGGAGATGGCCTCGGGCGACGAGCGAGCAGTCAGACGGTACGGCGTCGCGCAGGAGCGGTTGCACGTGCTCGGTGGGTACGCCGCCGAGGCGGAAGCCGCATCGGTCGCGGCCAGCCTCGGCCTGCCGGACCGGGTGCTGGGGCAACCGCTGCGGACGCTGTCCGGCGGTCAGCGACGGCGGGTCGAGCTGGCGCGCATCCTGTTCAGCGGCGCGGACACGCTGCTGCTCGACGAGCCGACCAACCACCTCGACGCGGACTCCATCGCATGGCTTCGGGACTTCCTGCGCGGGCACCGCGGCGGACTGGTCGTGATCAGCCATGACGTCGAGCTGCTCGAGGTCACGGTCAACAAGGTCTTCCACCTCGACGCGACGCGGGCCGCGCTCGACGTCTACAACGTCGGCTGGAAGGCCTACCTCGCGCAGCGGGAGACTGACGAGCGGCGCCGCAAGCGGGAGCGGGTCAACGCCGAGAAGAAGGCGGCAGTCCTCAACGCGCAGGCCGACCGGATGCGCGCCAAGGCCACGAAGGCGGTCGCCGCACAGCAGATGGCTCGCCGCGCCGAGCGCCTCCTCGCCGGTCTCGAACCGGAACGCCAGCAGGACCGGGTGGCGCGCCTGCGCTTCCCTGAGCCGGCCGCTTGCGGCCGGGTCCCACTCATGGCGCGGGAGCTGTCGAAGTCGTACGGGTCCCTGGAGGTGTTCACCGATGTCGACCTCGCGATCGACCGCGGCAGCCGGGTCGTCGTACTGGGTCTGAACGGCGCCGGAAAGACGACGCTGCTGCGGATCCTCGCCGGGCTCGAGCCCTCCGACACCGGGCGGGTCGAACCGGGCCACGGGCTGCGGCTCGGCTACTACGCGCAGGAGCACGAGACGCTTGACCCGACTGCCACGCTGCTCGCCAACCTCGCCGCGGCCGCGCCGGACCTGCCCGAGAGCGAACAGCGCCGGGTACTCGGCTCGTTCCTGTTCAGCGGGGACGTCGTCCAGCAGCTCGCCGGGACGCTGTCCGGCGGCGAGAAGACCCGCCTCGCCCTCGCGCGGCTGGTCGTATCCAGCGCCAACGTGCTGCTGCTCGACGAGCCGACCAACAACCTCGATCCGGCCAGCCGCGAACAGGTGCTCGACGCCCTGCGCTCGTACCGCGGCGCGATCGTGCTGGTCACACACGACGAGGGCGCGGTGCACGCGCTCGACCCGCAGCGGGTCCTCTTGCTGCCCGACGGGGTCGAGGACCACTGGAGCACGGAGCTGGCCGACCTGATCGCACTCGCGTGATCTTCATGGGTTAGTCCACCGGTGGGTGGGTGATACCAGAGGTGAACGAGATGGGCGAGAGGGCGGACATCCGGAGGTAGGCCGTGCCAGAGCTGAAGAAGGGGAGCCGGGTCACCGGAGGTGACCGGGAGAAGCTGTCCACGACCCTGCGGAAGCGCTACGACGGCGGTGCGAGCATTCGCGAGCTTGCGGCGTCGACCGGCCGTTCCTACGGTTTCGTCCATCGGATTCTCAGCGAGTCGGGTGCCAGCCTCAGAGGGCGTGGCGGCGCGACCAGACGCAAGCGGGCATAGCTGGCAGGGGGCCTGAGACACTGGGTGCATGGATCTCGCCCTCAGTGCTGAGCAGGAAGCCGCGCGACGCTCCGTCCGCGAGTGGGTCGACGCCGTGGTGGCGCCGGCCGCCATCCGCAACGACCGCGAGGAGCGGTTTCCGCAAGAGGCGCTCGACGGGCTGAAGCGTGACGGCTGGATCGGCCTGACCATCCCCGAGCAGTACGGCGGCGGCGGCGCGGACCCCTTGACCTACTGCCTCGTGATCGAGGAGCTGGGACGCGGCGACGCCAACGTGAGGTCGATCCTGTCGGTGCATCTCGGGCTCGTCGCCGGCTCGATCGGACGATGGGGCACCGAGGCACAGAAGCAGCA
>CAZEAM010000278.1:0-6303 GCA_964510285.1 uncultured Frankiaceae bacterium
TGGGCGACGAGGTGCTGACGCCGGACTCGTCGCGGTTCTGGCCGGCCCAGACCTGGCAGCCGGGCGGCGCGCAGCCGTCCTACGACAAGCAGTACGTCCGTGACTGGCTCGCCCACGAGTCGGGATGGGACCGCTCCGGCCCGCCGCCGGCGCTGCCGGACGACGTCGTTGCGCGTACCCGCGCGAAGTACGTCGAGGCCTACGAGCGCCTCACCGGCCGTTCGTTCTCGCTTGGCTAAGGTGAGCCCATGCGGGTTGTCGTCGACGTGATGCCGAAGCCGGAGATCCTCGATCCGCAGGGGCAGGCGATCGTGCGCGCGTTGCCCGGTCTCGGCTTCACGGGCGTCGCGTCCGTCCGGCAGGGGAAGCGGTTCGAGCTCGAGATCGACGCCGCCGACGCCGAGGACGTTGCGCGTCGCGCGGCGGAGGAGCTGCTCGCGAACCCGGCCACCGAGGACTTCACGGTTCGGCTCGAGGGCTGACCAGGGCGAGCACCTGGTCGATCTCCGCCACCGCGCGGTCGGTGCGCTCGCGCGAGGCGAAGGCGAGGCCGTCGAGGTGCAGGTCGTCGCCGGTCTTGAGCCGCAGCGCGACGTGACAACCGGCGAAGCCGGTGACCGTGATGACCTTGCCGATCTCGCTTCGGCGCAGGCGGATGTCGCCGCGAAAGTTGCGGACCACCACGCCGGACTCGTCGACGATCAGGCAGACCACCCACAGCCGCCACAGGCCGAGGAGGAACGCAATCTCCATGACTGCGGTCGGGATGGCCGCGATCGCCCGCAGCAGACCGTCGATCCCGTCGAAGGTGAGCTCCGTGTGCAGCGCCCAGGCGAAGCCGACGGCGAGCGCGCCGCAGAGGGTGCCTCGCGATGCCCGGGTCAGGCGCGCGCGAAAGATCACCGGCGGACCTTAGCGAGCGGCCCCTAGTTGATGCTCGGCATGGCGGCCGTGTCGAGGTTCATCGCGGCGGCGGCGTGCTCGAGCCCGAAGCCGGTCGCCGGAATGATCTGCAGCTCGCGCCGCGGGCGGGGGATCCGGGGGGCCGGCTTGGGGACGGCGGCCCCGCATTCGACGCACTGGTCGTTGCGGACGAAGACCTGGCGCTCGCACGCCGGGCACTTGCGCATCGCACAGAGCACGAGGCTGCGGTAGCTGCGGGGTGTGTCGCCGGCCATGATCGCTCCCAAGATCTTTTGCGGTCACTTCGGAGTCTGGCGGTCGCGTCCGATTTGCCGCTATCGCCTCTTCGGGCCGTTTCGTCTGATCTGAGATGACTAGTTCCGCTGTGATCGGGTCGCCGTACCGCTGTGTCGGCCTCGGCCGCCCGCGACCGCGACACCTAGACTGAGCGGGTGCCCGCCACCACTCGAGTCGGTGTGGTGACCTTTCCTGGATCGCTCGACGACCGCGACGCCGCCCGCGCGGTCAAGGCCGCCGGCGCCGAGCCGGTCAGCCTCTGGCACGGCGACGCCACCCTCCACGGGGTGGCTGCGGTCGTGCTGCCCGGGGGCTTCTCGTACGGCGACTACCTGCGGGCCGGGGCCATCGCGCGCTTCTCCCCCGTGGTGGCCGAGATCGTCGCCGCGGCCGCCGACGGTCTGCCCGTCCTCGGGATCTGCAACGGCTTCCAGGTGCTCTGCGAGGCGGGGTTGCTGCCCGGGGCGCTGATCCGCAACGCCGGCCTGCACTTCGTGTGCCGTGACCAGCGCCTGCGGGTCGAGTCGACCTCGACCCGCTGGACGTCGCACTACCCGGCCGGCGCCGAGATCGTGATCCCGATCAAGCACGGCGAGGGCCGCTACGTCGCGGACGCGGCCACGATCGAGCAGCTCGAGCGTGACGGCCGGATCGCCTTCCGCTACCTCGGCGGCAACCCGAACGGCGCCCTCAACGACATCGCCGGGATCCGCAACGAGGCGGGCAACGTGGTCGGCCTCATGCCCCATCCCGAGCACGCGATCGAGCTGCTCACCGGCCCGTCCGAGGACGGGCTGGCGATGTTCTCGTCGGTCATCGACGCGCTAGTGGCGGCATGAGTCTCACTCCCCCGGTCGACACGGTCGCGCACGCAGCTGAAACCCCCGACCACCCGCAGCCGTTCACCGAGCTCGGGCTGAAGGACGACGAGTACGAGCGGATCCGCCAGATCCTCGGTCGCCGCCCGACCGACAGCGAGCTGGCGATGTACTCGGTGATGTGGAGCGAGCACTGCTCCTACAAGTCGAGCAAGGTCCACCTCCGACAGTTCGCCGAGAACCCGCCGAGAAGCGACGCGATGCTGGTCGGAATGGGCGAGAACGCCGGTGTCGTCGACGTCGGCGACGGCCTCGCGGTTACGTTCAAGGTCGAAAGCCACAACCACCCGAGCTACGTCGAGCCGTACCAGGGCGCCGCGACCGGCGTCGGGGGGATCGTCCGCGACATCCTCACCATGGGCGCCCGCCCGATCGCGGTCATGGACTCGTTGCGCTTCGGTGACGCCGACGCGCCGGACACGAAGCGCCTCGTCTCCGGCGTCGTCGCCGGCGTCGGGGGCTACGGCAACTGCCTGGGTCTGCCCAACATCGGCGGCGAGGTCGGTTTCGATCCGAGCTATGGCGGCAACCCGTTGGTCAACGCGCTCTGCGTCGGGGTGCTGCCGCACGACCGGCTGCAGCTCGCGCAGGCCAAGGGTGCCGGCAACCGGGTGGTCCTGCTCGGCGCGCTCACCGGCCGCGACGGCATCGGCGGCGTCTCGGTGCTCGCCAGCGCGACCTTCGAGGCGGAGGGCGAGAGCAAGCGGCCGAGCGTGCAGGTGGGCGACCCGTTCACCGAGAAGATCCTGATCGAGTGCTGCCTGGAGCTCTTCGACGCCGGGCTGATCACCGGCATCCAGGACCTGGGCGGCGCGGGACTGTCGTGCGCGACCAGCGAGACCGCCTCGCACGGTGACGGCGGCATGCTGGTCGACCTGGACAAGGTGCCGCTGCGCGAACCGTCGATGTCGCCGCTCGAGGTGCTGACCAGCGAGTCGCAGGAGCGGATGCTGGCCATCGTCGAGCCGGCCAACGTCCCGGCAGTGCTCGAACGCTGCCAACGTTGGGGCGTCGTCGCCACCGTCATCGGCGAGGTCACCGACACCGGCCGGCTGGTCGTGCGCTGGCACGGTCAGACGGTGGTCGACGTGCCGCCCGGATCGCTCGCCGACGACGGCCCGGTCTACCAGCGTCCGCTCGCCCGGCCGGACGCCGCGCAGGACGCGCTGGCCGCCGACCGCTCGGCGCGGCTTCCTCGGCCGGCGTCCGCCGACGAGTTGCGCGACATGCTGCTCACTCTCATCGGGTCACCGGAGCTCTGCTCCCGTCGCTGGGTCGCCGAGCAGTACGACCGGTACGTCCTCGGCGGCACGGCGCTGGCGATGCCGCACGACGCCGGCGTCGTACGGCTCGGCGACCAGACCAGCCGCGGCGTGGCGGTGTCCCTCGACGGCAACGGCCGCTTCGCTCGGCTCGACCCGCACGACGGCGCGCAGCTCGTGCTGGCCGAGGCATACCGCAACGTGGCGTGCACCGGCGCCCGGCCGTTGGCGGTCTCGGACTGCCTCAACTTCGGTTCCCCCGAGGACCCGTCGGTCATGTGGCAGTTCGCCGAGGCCACCCGCGGCCTCGCGGAGGGTTGCCGCGCGCTGGGTACGCCGGTGACCGGCGGCAACGTCAGCTTCTACAACCAGACCGGGGCGACCGCGATCAACCCGACCCCGGTGATCGGCGTGCTTGGCGTCATCGACGACGTGGCGAAGCGGGTGCCGAGCGGATTCGGCGCGGCGGGCCTGCAGATCGTGCTGCTGGGCGAGACCGCCGACGAGCTGGACGGCTCGGCGTGGGCGTGGGTCGCCCACCGCCACCTCGGCGGGCGACCGCCGCAGGTCCGCCTGGAGGCGGAGCGTGCCCTTGCCGGACTGCTCGCCGAGGTCTGCCGACAGTCGCTCGCCGCCACGGCGCACGACCTGTCCGAAGGCGGACTGGCCCAGGCGCTGGCGGAGGCCTGCCTGATCGGTGATGTCGGCGCCACTGTGCGGCTGCCCGGCGACCCGTTCGTCGCCCTGTTCAGCGAGAGTTCGGCTCGTGCGGTCGTCGGCACGGCCGATGGGCAGGCTGTGCTGGCCCTGGCATCCACCCATGGCGTGCCCGCCGCCGTGATCGGGGAGACCGGCGGCACCTCCTTCGCGGTCGAGGGGCTGTTCGCGGTCGGGCTCGACGAGCTGCGCGCGCAGTGGGAAGGCACCCTGCCCGCGCTGTTCGGCTAGTGGCCACGAAGCTCGCAACTGCGCGCGCCGCCTACGACGCGCAGCAACGCAACGTCGTCGAGTGGTTGCTCGCGCTGCCCCCGGACATCTGGAAGCGCGCGTCGAGGCTGGCCGGCTGGACGGTGCGCGAGCTCGGCTTCCACGTCACGGACATGACCGGGATCGTGGTCCGGGCCCTCGCCGCGGGCGCGGTGCGCGAAAAGGCGCTGAGCATCGCGGCGTACACGTCTGCCTGGCCGGCCGCAGCGGACGAGATCGCCCAGCGCGACCGGGACAACGCGAAGGGCCTGACCCCGGGCGACGTGATCGCCAACGCGGCGCATGCCCGCGCGAACCTGCTGTCGGCGCTCGACGCGACGCCGGGCGATCCCGTGGTGCGCGCCCGGCGCGGCCCGCTCAAGCTCTCCGACCTGATGGTCACCCGGGTCAACGAGCTCGTGGTCCACTCGCTGGACCTTTCGGCATCGGTGCCCGAGCGTGACCCGGTCACCCTCGACCCCACCGCGATCGGGGTCTCTGCGCGCATGCTGGCCGGCATCCTTGCCGAACGTGTCCCAGGTCACAGTGTCGAGGTGCGGGTACCGCCGTACGCTGCGGTTCAGTGCGTGGCCGGCCCGCGGCACACCCGCGGGACGCCACCCAACGTCGTGGAGGTCGAGCCGGTGACGTGGATCGAGATCGCGACCGGGCGCGCGTCATGGGCGGACGCGGTTGACTCCGGGAAGCTTCACGCAAGCGGCGAGCGGGCCGACCTCTCCGAGCACCTCCCGGTCCTGTCGTGACGGGTCCGCCGGTTGTGCGGGTCACGCCGCGGACTGTGCGGGCGATGATCGACCGGACGCGCAGCACCGCGCTGTTCGAGGGCATCGCTGCGCGCGGGGATGTCGTCGAGCTCCGCGGTCCCGCGCTTCGGCTGTGGTTGGTCTCGGATCCCGCGCTCGCGCGAGAGGTGCTCGTCGACAAGGGCCGCGCGATGACCAAGGGCTTCGGGATTCGGATGATCGCGAGGGGGCTCGGCAACGGGATCCTCACGAACGAGGACCCCGTCTCGCACAGGCGCAACCGGCGACTGATCAACCCCGCCTTCTCCGCGACCGCCTTACGGCGTTATGCCGACGTGATGGCCGCCGCGGCGATGCGGGCGGACGACCGTTGGCAGCCGGGCCAGACCGTCGAGATCTCCCAGGAGATGGGGCGGATCGCCCTCGACGTCGTCGGGCGCACGCTGTTGGGTGACGACACCGACCGGGACGCGCGGACGGTGATCGACTCGCTCGAGGTCATCTTGCGCCGGTTCGGGATCGCGTTCCTGCCCGGTGCCGACAGGTTGCTCGACTCGAACTTGCCGCCCGCCCGCAAGATCTGGAGCGCCGTCGGTTCGATGCGCTCGACCGTCGAGCGCGTCGTGTCCGACCACAAGCGCGCCGACCGCAGTTACGACGACATCGTCGCGGCGCTGCTCGCGGCGACCGAGGACGGGGAAGGGTTCACCGAGCAGCAGGTGCTCGACGAGACGCTGACCCTGATGCTGGCCGGCTTCGAGACGACCGCCAACGCCCTGTCGTGGACCTGGTGGCTGCTCGACCAGAACCCGGAGGCGGCGGACCGGCTGCGCGCGGAGATCGACGCCACGATCGGTGACCGCGTCCCGTCGTACGACGACATCGCGCGGCTCCCGTACACGATGGCGACGATCGCCGAGACGCTGCGGCTGCGGCCGCCCGCGTGGATCATCGAGCGGGAGACGCTCGAACCGGTCGTCATCGGTGGCTACCCGGCGCCGGCCGGCCAGACGATCCTCATGAGCCCGTGGATCATCCACCAGGACCGGCGGTGGTGGGGGCCGGACGCGCACGCCTACCGGCCGGACCGCTGGATCAACGCCGAGGGGCAGTTCGACCACAGCTCGCCCGGTCAGCCGCGCGGCGCCTACTTCCCGTTCGGCGCCGGCAGCCGGATGTGCATCGGCGAGCAGTTCGCCTGGTCCGAGGCGGTGCTCGTGCTCGCCACCCTCG
>CAZEAM010000279.1:0-1602 GCA_964510285.1 uncultured Frankiaceae bacterium
CGGCTTGCCGACCTCCTCGTCGTGGCTGACCGCGATGTCGGTCGTCCAGCGGATCGGCTCGTAGGGGATGCGCAGCGCGTCGAAGACGTCGTCCCAGAACTCGTCGCCGATCAGCTGCTCGTGGATCCGGCGCAGGAACTCGCCCGACTCCGCACCCTGGATGATGCGGTGGTCGTACGTCGAGGTCAGCGTGAGCACCTTGCTGACCGCGATCCGCGCGAGGGTCTCCTCGGCGGCGCCCTGGTACTCCGCGGGGTACTCGAGTGCACCCACGCCGATGATCGTGCCCTGGCCGCTCATCAGTCGCGGCACCGAGTGCACCGTGCCGATGGTGCCGGGGTTGGTCAGGCTGATCGTCGTGCCGATGAAGTCATCCGCGGTGAGCTTGTTGGTCCGTGCCTTGCGTACGACGTCCTCGTAGGCGGCCCAGAACTTCGCGAAGTCGAGCAGGTCGGCGTTCTTGATCGCCGGGACCACGAGGGTGTGGCTGCCGTCATCCTTCGTCAAGTCGATTGCGAGACCGAGGTTGACGTGCTCGGGCTCGATGACGGTCGGCTTGCCGTCCGCTTCGGCGTACGCGCGGTTCATCACCGGCATGTCCCGCAGGGCGTGCACCATTGCGTAGCCGATCAGGTGCGTGAAGCTCACCTTGCCGCCGCGCCCGCGGCGCAGGTGGTTGTTGATCACGACCCGGTTGTCGATCAGCAGCTTCGCGGGCACCGCGCGGACGCTGGTGGCGGTGGGTACGGCGAGGCTCGCCTCCATGTTGGCCACCGTCCGGGCGGCGGCGCCTTTCAGGGCGCGGCCGGCTGGGGCCGCGGCCGGAGCGCCCCCGCCGGGCTCAGCGGCTGCTGCAGCCGCGGGAACCGCAGGAGTAGGCGTCTCTACCGGCACGGCCGTCGGTGCCGCAGGGGCGGGGGTGGCGCTGGCGGGCGGCGCCTCGGTGGGACGACTGCTCACCACCGGCGTGTCGCCAGGCGCGTAGTCGGCGAAGAAGTCCCACCAGGCCTTGTCGACCGAGTTGGGATCCTTCAGATACGACTGGTACATCTCGTAGACCAGCCACTCGTTCGGGCCGAAGCCCGCGAACTTCTCCTTTTCCGCGTCGACGCTCATCGGCCGACATCGCCTCTTTCGGATGCGCGCGTGTGTGTGCCTGTTGACCCCAGGTTAGTGCGCCCGCGGGGCCCGACGATTCAGATCGGCGAGCACCCGCCGGGCGGCGTTGTGGCCGGCGGCGCCGATTACCGACCCGGCGGGGTGGCACCCGGCGCTCGCGGCGTACAGCCCGTCGACGCCGGTGGCGTAGGGGACCCGCTGGTCGAAGCCGAACGAGTTGTCGACGTGGTGGATGTGGCCGTGGCGGATCCCGAAGTGGCTTTCGATGGCCGGCGGCGGCAAGGCAAAGGTGTCCGCGACGCGGTCGGAGGTGCCGGGCGCGAACCGGTCGCAGATATCGAGCAGGTGCCGCACGTAGCCGTCGAGCTCGGCGTCCCAGGTCGAGCCGGCCGGCTGCCACGGCACGGACTGCACGAACAGCGCCGACGAGTGGTGGCCAGCCGGATCCTGCAGCGAAGGGTCGGCGGTGGTGTGCACGTACCA
>CAZEAM010000280.1:0-4825 GCA_964510285.1 uncultured Frankiaceae bacterium
TGCTGGATGACGTGCGCCTCGATCTGGTTGTCGAGGACCAGCACGCCGATCAGGACGACACCCATCACCCAGCCCTGGGTGACGAAGGTGACCGCCACGGCAAGCCCTCCGAACAGGAAGGCGCCGATGATCGGCAGGAAGCTGCCCATGAACACGAGCAGGGCGAGCGGCGCCACCAGCGGGACGCCCATGATCCACAGCGTGATCGCGACGACGATGCCGTGGAACACGGCGATGATGAAGGTCCCCCGGACGAAGCCTTCGAGGCGGGACCAGGCCTGCTCGCCCGCGTGGTGGACACGGTGGCGACTACCGGCCGGGAACAGGTTGGCGAACCAGTTCCAGATGTTGTGGCCGTCGTAGAGCATGAAGAAGGTCATGAAGAACCACAGGACGATTCCGGCGAGGGTCTCCGCGACGGTGGCGATCCCGGACAGGGCGCCCTGGGCGATCGACGACTGGTGCGCGCGCAGGTAGTCGGTGATCGTCCGCTCGAGGCTCGCCGTCGACGACGCGCGCACGTGCAGGTCGTCGGTGAGGAAGTTGCGGAACTTGGTGACCGCCGCCTCGACCTGGGCGACCAGGTCGGAGTACTGGCTGATCGCGCGATCCACGACGAACACCGCGATGCCCCCGAACACCAGCACCGCGATCAGGATCGTGATCCAGGTCGCGAGGGCGCGCGGCAGACCGCGCTTGGTGAACCAGACGACCAGGGGGTAGCCGAGCGAGGTGGCGAACAGCGCTGCGAAGAACGGCAGGACGATGAAGTAGAGCCGGTCCATGAACCGGATCAGCACGACCAGTGCGAAGACCACGACGAGGACGCGCCACACCCAGCCCGCGACGTCCTTGAGCAGCGCGGGAACCGGCATCGGCGACCTCGCGCCATCCGCAGGGACGTCGGCCATCGAGCCACTGTGCCATTGCGCCCGGGCGATTGCGTGGACCCGCGCCGCGTCAGCGTGCGCGGTTTTGCCTGCCCTCAGCGCACCGGAATCGGGTGCCCCGCAGCCTCTGCCAGCATGCGCACCCCGGTCACGACGCCGCCCGCGAGGTCGCCTCCGGCGAACGAGGTCGTCATGGACAGCGCCGCGAGCGCGCACGCCCGGTCGCTGAGCCGGCGCGCCGCGGCCTCTCCGGTGACGATCTCGAGCAGCCGGTCGCCCGGCGAGACGACGATCAGGACGGTGTCCGTGGCCTTCGCGCCGAATGTCGCGTGCCGCGCCTCCGCGGCGTCACGGATGTCGCCGTCCACGTCGCCGACGTAGACCGAGAACAGCAGGCCGGTCTCGGCGTTCGCCAGCTCGATGACCCGTTCGATGTCGCCCTGCTGCTCGTTGGTGAAGGCCTCACCACTCGGCACTGGCGCCACCTCGCGCGCTGTCGTCGGCGGCCTCGCCGCCTTCGCCGTCCGCCGGCTCGCCGAACCAGTTCGAGTCGTGCCCCCAGGGCTTGCCGGGCCGGTAGCGCGGCTTGGCCAGCGCCGAGGGCAGCAGCGCCAGCCCGGCGATCAGGAGGAAGGCCCCGAGCGGGATGACCACGTAGTAGAGGATCGTCATTCCCACCCCGAGCGACGGCCCACCCAGGCCGCCGCCGTCATCGCGGTGCAGCGCAAACGCGGGTGCGGCGGCAGTCAGGACCGGCAGCGTGGCCACGGCGGCGATGGTGACCAGCCGGGCAGCAGTACGGCGTCCGAGCTTGCGATTCCTCACGGCATGAAACTTATCGGACCGACTTCGCTCACCAGCATTCCGGTCGGCGCGCGGACCACGGCCGAGCCTCCTCGAGCTGCGCCGCGAGCCGAAGCAGGATCTCCTCGCCGTACGGGCGGCCGACCAGCTGGACACCGATCGGCAGACCCGCATCGTCGCAGAACAGCGGCACCGTCACGGCCGGCTGCCCGGACATGTTGTACGGCGCCGTGAACGGTGTGAACCGCTTCTGCGCCTCGAAGTCGGCGGCGGGGTCGTCGTCGTTGCGGAGCCCGCCGACCAGGGCGGGCGGCTGGGCCAGGGTCGGAGTGAGCACGGCGTCGAAGCGACGGGTCGCGGTCAGCTCGGCCCGGGCCGCCTGGCGCAGGGTTGCAAGGGCCGCGTAGAACTGCGCACCGGTAGTCGCCCGGCCGCGCTCGCGGATCCAGCGGGTGAGCGGGCGGGTCCGCGCTTCGATCGCGTCATCGATCGGCAGAGCCAGGAACTCCTGCGACCACACCGTCTCGAATGCCGGGACCAGGTCCGCCGTGTACGTCGGGGTGTGGTCCACCACCTCGTGGCCGAGCTGCTCGAGCAGCGCGCTCGCCGCGTCGTAGGCCGCAAGGCAGTCCGGGTGCACGGCGGCATCGGCGATGACCGGCGTCGCGAACCGTCCGATCCGCAGCCGGCCCGCATCGCCGTCGCAGGCGGCGAGGAACGAGCCGGCAGCGGGTGGCGGGGCCCACTGCCAGTCGCTGTCGGCAGGCCCGGCCATCGCGTCGAGCAGCGCCGCCGCGTCGCGCACCGTTCGGGCCAGCGGACCGTTCACGGCCAGCCCGCTGATCTCCGATGACGCCGGTGCGTTGGACACCCGCCCGCGGGAGGGTTTGACGCCGAACAGGCCACACACGCTCGCCGGGATCCGGATCGATCCGCCGCCATCGCTGCCCTGGGCGGCCGGGACCAGACCGGCCGCGACCGCCGCCGCCGCTCCCCCACTGGAGCCGCCGGCCGAGCGATCCAGGTCCCAGGGGGTACGCGCCGGCGGTGCGATGTCGGGGTCGGGCTCGGTGTAGCAGGGCAACCCGAACTCGGGGGTGTTCGTCTTGCCCAGGCTGATCAGGCCCGCCGCCTTGAGCTTCGCGCTCACCGCGTCGTCGACGCCGAGGTCGACCGGCGGCATCGCCGACGTACCGAACCGCGTGGGCGCGCCGGCGACAAGGTTGAGGTCCTTGATCGCGGTGGGCACACCGAACAGGGCTGGCAGGTCCGCGCCGCCATCAGCGAGGCGCTGCTCGGCCGCGCGAGCCGCGTCCAGCGCCGACTCGGCGGTCACGGTGACGAACGCGCCGACCGAGTCGCTGAGGCGCTCGATGCGGCCGAGGTAGTGCTCGACCAGCTCGACCGGCGACACCGACCGGTCGCGGACCGCCGCGGCCTGGTCGAGCAGGCCGAGGTCGTGCAGCTCGGGCACGGCGCTAGCCGCTACCCGGGGTCACCGGGTGGACGTTGGCCGCCCCGGTCGCCGTCGTGCACACGATCATCGCGTCGTCGACGGTCAACGCGGCGAACGACCCCGGCGGGAACACCCGCAGCCGGGTGGCCTGCTGCTGCTGGCAGTCCGACGGCGCGAAGTTGCCCGGGTCGGGGACGGAAAGCTGCGCGTTGGCACTGTCGTTGTGGCCTAGCGTGACGGTGGCCTCCTCGCCGCCCCGGTGCGCGGCGTCCACGCCGACCTGCGCGCCGCTGGCGTCGACGAACGACACGCCCGGATACCCGAACAGCGTGCACGGCTTCTTGCCGACGTTCGTGAACACGATCGGCGTGATCGTCGCGCCGGCCACGCCTTGGCCTTGCCCGAGGGACAGCCGAAGGTGTTTGGTGACGCATCGCTTGGAGGCGGAGACGGTGCTCGAGAACGACGGCGTCGGCTTCGCCGACCCGGTCGGCGACTGGGTGGCCGACGCCGTGCCGCTCGGGCTCGTGCTCGGTGGTGACGAGGCGGTGGTCGGCGTACCGGTACCACCACCGGACGAGCTGCTGCTGCAGCCCGCAGCGACGAGGGCGACGACCGCGGCGGTTGCGGCGACTGCCAGGCGGGTGCGCATCAGGCGCTGGCGGCTTCCGCGTCGTCCACGACGTCCACCCCGAGGTAGGGCCGCCACTGCGGAGCCATCCGGCCCGTGCCGAGCACCCGCCAGGCGATCCCGGTCGGCGCGACCGGCTGGCGGGGCATCCGCCACCCGAGCTCGGAGATGACCCGGTCGGCCTTTGCGTGGTTGCACCGCCGGCAGCACGACACGACGTTCTCCCACACGTGGCCGCCGCCCCGGCTGCGCGGGATCACGTGGTCGATGCTGGTCGCGGGCGCCAGGCAGTACACGCAACGTCCGCCGTCGCGGGCGAAGACGGCGCGCCGGGTGAGCGGGACGGCCCCGCGGTAAGGCACCCGCACGAATCGCGCGAGCCGCACGACGAGGGGCACCCGCAGCGCCAACCGCTCGCTGTGCAGCTCTTCCTCCGACGACTCCACCGCCACCGCCTTGCCGGTGAGCACCAGTACGACGGCGCGGCGCTGCGAAACCACGCAGAGCGGCTCGTACGTCGCGTTGAGCACGAGCGCGTGAGCCACTACCGCCTCCTAGCGTCCGGCTCAGCGTACCCAGCGCACCCGCGACCTGCGCCGTACTTTGGAAGGATGGAAGGCGCCGGTCCGCAGCCGATCTCGATCGAGGGGGTCGAGTCGGAGGCAACCTTCTACGACGCGGTCGGCGGCCACGAAACCTTCGAACGGCTGGTGAGTGGCTTCTACGCGCGGGTCGCGAACGACCCGGTCCTGACCGCGATCTACCCCGACCACGACTGGGCCGCGGCGGCCCGCAGGCTGATGCTGTTCCTCGAGCAGTACTGGGGTGGTCCGCGCACCTACTCCGAGACCCGCGGCCACCCGCGGCTGCGCGCCCGGCACGCCGAGTTCCGCATCGACGTCGCGGCCCGCGACCGCTGGCTCGCGCACATGCGCGCGGCCCTCGACGACGTGGGCTTGCCGGCCGGTGCCGACGAGACGCTGTGGTCCTACCTGGAGCGGGGCGCGGACCTGCTGGTCAACGCGTAGCGCGCGACGACAGCAG
>CAZEAM010000281.1:0-1831 GCA_964510285.1 uncultured Frankiaceae bacterium
TTCGAGCAGCTGGCGCATCGTGACGACGGCCATGGGTCGTGCTCCTCTCGCACACGTCCATGGGACGTGCGCTCGGTTTGTTCACCGTGGCCGGGTGGCCACCGTGCCTGACGCCGCCGGCGCGCCGAACCCAAGTTGCGGGACCGTACGGCGCGCCTCGTCCATCGCAGTTCAGGACGATCGGGTGACGTGCGAAGTCGGCTCACCGGGGTGAACCGCTCCGGCAAGTCTACGTGTGGATCGGCCGTGATCGTCCACACGGGCGAAATCGGACATTGAGCCCATCCGCGCGCCGTCCGAACATCGCCGTCGTGATCCCTCGACTCGTCGGCGCCGCCGCCTCGTTGCTGGCGCTCCTTGGATCCGCTCCGGCGGCGTCGCCGCCGGTCGCGCGGCATTCGGCGACATACGGCTGGCCGCTGCTGCCGGGCCCGGATCGGATCGTGCGGGGCTTCGACCCGCCCGCGCAGCCGTGGCTGGCGGGCAGTCGCGGCCTCGACCTGGCCGGCCGGCCCGGGCAGGCCGTGCACGCCGCGAACGGCGGGGTCGTGACCTTCGCCGGACCGGTCGGCGGCGTTGGGGCGGTCGCGATCACGTTCGGCGCGCTGCGGACGACGTACGAGCCGGTCACGCCGGCCGTGCGCCGCGGCCAGCGGGTGACGGTCGGGCAGGTCATCGGCCGGCTGAGCACGGGCCGGCTGCACTGGGGCCTGCTGCGCGGGACCGACTATCTCGACCCGCTGGCGCTGCTCGGCCTCGAGCGGGTCCGGCTGCTGCCGCTCCCCTAGCGGAAGGTCAGTCCTTCGGCTCGGCGAGCTTGCCACGCAGCTGCAGCACGGCCTTGGTGTGCATCTGGCAGATCCGGCTTTCGGTGACGCCGAGGACCTGGCCGATCTCCGCCAGCGTCAGGCCCTCGTAGTAGTACAGGGTGACGACGCTCTACTCCCGCTCGGGCAACGTGTTGATCGCGCGGGCCAGCAGGTACTTCGTCTCCTCGGTCTCGAAGGCAGCGACCGGATCCTCGGCCTTCGTGTCCTCGAGGGTGTCGACCAGCGAGAGCTTGTCGCCGCGCTCTCCCCCGACGTTGAGCAGCTCGTCGAGCGCGATCACGTTGACGAACGAGACCTGCGAGAAGATCGCGTGCAGATCCTCGAGCGCGATGCCCAGCTCGTTGGCCACCTCGGCCTCGGTCGGGGTGCGGTGCAACCGGGCTTCCAGCGCGGCGTAGGCCTTCTCCACCTCGCGTGCCTTGTAGCGCACCGACCGCGGGATCCAGTCGATCGCCCGCAGCTCGTCGATGATCGCGCCCTTGATCCGGCTGATCGCGTAGGTCTCGAACTTGATCGCCCGGCTGACGTCGAACTTCTCGATCGCGTCGATCAGGCCGAAGATCCCGTAGGAGACGAGGTCTGCCTGCTCGATGTTCGGCGGCAGACCCACGCCGACCCGGCCCGCGACGTACTTCACGAGCGGCGAGTAGTGCAGGATCAGCCGCTCGCGAAGGTTGAGGTCGCCGCTGTCCTTGAACGCCCGCCAGAGCTCACCGATCGCAGCATCGACGCTCGAGCCTTCGGTGCTTTGCTCGACATCCTCGACCGCGACCTTGTCACGCTCGGGGGTGCGCGGACTCATACGTTGCTCTCAGCCGCTCGATGGAAACGTGGGTATAGATCTGAGTGGTTGCGAGCGTAGCGTGACCGAGCAGTTCTTGAACGCTTCTGAGGTCCGCACCGCCCCCCAACAAATGGGTCGCCGCTGTGTGACGCAGCCCATGCGGTCCGAGGTCGCCGACACCCGGGACGGCGCCGAGACGCTGATGAACGACGCGCCG
>CAZEAM010000282.1:0-18069 GCA_964510285.1 uncultured Frankiaceae bacterium
GACCCGTCGTCGACCACGATCACGCGGTTGCCCGGCCCGATCGCGTCGAGGCAGCGCTCGAGGTAGCCGGACCGGTCGCGTACCGGTACGACGACGGTGACGTCGAGCGGGCCGGCCGGCGCCGGACGCGGGTGGGCGAGACCGGCGTCGGTCAGGCGGCGGGCCAGCACCCCTGCCGCCACCGAGTCGACCAGGCCAGCCCGCAGGTCCGCCCAGGCACTCAGCCCGTTCGCGGTCAGGCGCAGCATCCGCCGGGGGCTACCGCCGACCAACCGGCCGTCGCCCAGGTCCAAGGTGTCCCGGGCGATGGCGACCGCGACCCCTTGCGGGACCGGAGCTGTCGGACGGCTCACAGCACGAACCCGCCGTCGACCGGGACCTCGACGCCGGTGATCGCGCTGCTCGCCGCGCTGGCGAGGAAGGCGATGGCCGCCGCGACCTCGTTCGGTTCGATCAACCGGCAGAGAGGCTGCTGCGCGGCGAACGCCTCGGCGCTGTCGAGGTCGTAGAGTCGCGCGCTCTCGTCGAGGATGGCGGTCCGGGTGGACCCGGGGCTGACCGCGTTGGCGGTGACACCGGTCGGCCCGAGCTCGGCAGCGAGCGCCCGGATCGCGCCGGTGACCCCGGCCTTCGCGGCGCAGTAGGCGGTGAGCTTCTGCAGTCCTTGCGTCGCCGCCGCCGACGCGACCGCGATGAACCGGCCGCTGCGCGGTTGGGCCCGGCGCAGCATTGCCGGTACGGCGGCCCGCGACAGGTTGAGGACGCCGCGGAGGTTGACGTCGATCAGCAGGTCCTCGGCGTCCGCGGACAGCTCCCACTGCTCCACGCCGCCGGCGATGACCCCGGCGCATCCCACCGCGACGTCGAGGCCGCCCCAGCGCTGCTCAGCGACGGCGACGGCGTCCGCCATGGCCGCCGGGTCACGCACGTCGGCGAGGTGCGCAACGACGCGGTCGCCGGCGCCGGCCGAGGCGACGACCTGCTTCAGGTCGGCCTCGGCGGCCAGCGGGTACGCCAGGCCCGGCAGGTCGTGGCCCAGGTCGACGGCGAGGACCGCGTACCCGTCGGCGGCGAGTGCGCGGACGGTTGCGGCCCCGATCCCGCGGCCCGCACCGGTGACGAGCGCGACCCGGTCGCTCATGCCCGCCATCGCGTGACGTCGGCGATCAGCTGACCGAGCGCGGCTTCGAGCAGCGCCGAACCTTCGGCCGCGTCGGCCCCCTCCGGGTTGCCGAGCACGCCGTTGGGGCTGACCGCGCGAACGCCCTCGGCGCGCAGCCGGGGCAGCAGCTCCGGCAGCGGCTCGGTGTTGCCCGCGGCGACGGCGTCGAGCCGGACGCGGTCGGGCTGGACGACGAGCATCACCGACGTCTCGACCCGCCCGGCGTGCGGATCGCCCTCCCACCGCGGCAGGAACATCATCACTTCGTGACCCTCGGCCCGGGCCTTGGTCACGGCACGCAGCAGCGGCTCGGCATTGCCGCCGTGGCCGGACACGAGGATGACGCCGTCGAAGCTCGCGGCGGCCGAGCGCACCAGCTCGACGACGACCATCTCGAGGGCGTCCTGGCCGATCGACAGCGTGCCCGGGAAGCCCGCGTGCTCGCCGCTGGATCCGTACGGCAACGGCGGCGCCACGACGACGTCGTCGCGCTCGGCGGCGAGCAGATCGCACAGCACGACCGCGATCTCGGTGTCGGTCGACAACGGCAGGTGCGGACCGTGCTGCTCGGTTGATCCGAGCGGCACGGCCAGCAGCGGACGACGTCGGTCGAGGTCGGTCCAGGTGAGATCGGCGAGCCGACTGCTGGTCATGACAGCGGGCTGGTGTCGCACGCGCGATCCGGCCGTCGCCTGCCGATCGTGACCGGCACGGCACGGGAGTGGTCTGGCGACGGCCGCGGCGTGCTGCCGGCCGGGACGGTGGCGAGCATCGGTGTGCCGTGGCCCTTCACGCACTCCGGGTCGGGGCCGTCCAGCGGGAGCCCGGTGAAGAACTTCGCCGCCATGCATCCGCCGCGGCACGCGTCGTACGCCGAGCACTTGGTGCACGCTCCACCGGTCTGCGGGCTGCGCAGCTCGGCGAACAGCTCGGACTCGCGCCACACCGTCTCGAACCCGCCGGTGCTGCGGACGTTGCCGGCGAGGAACTGCTCGTGGAGGGCGAACGGGCAGGCGTAGACGTCACCGACCGGGTCGACCAGGCACACGACCCGCCCGGCGCCGCACAGGTTGAGGCCGGGCAGCGCGTCGCCGTAGGCGCCGAGGTGGAAGAAGGAGTCGCCGGTCAGCACGCCTTCGCCGTGCGCGAGCAGCCAGTCGTATAGCGCGCGCTGCTGCTCCGGCAACGGGTGCAGCTCGTGCCAGACGTCCGCGCCACGGCCGGCCGGACGCAGTCGCGTGATCCGCAGCTGCGCGTCGTACCGGTCGGCGATCGCCTTGAACTCGTCGAGCTGGCCGATGTTGTGCCGGGTCATGACGACCGAGATCTTGAAGCCGCGCATGCCCGCGTCGTACAGGTTCTCCATCGCACGGATCGCGGTTGCGAACGAGCCCGCGCCGCGCACCGCGTCGTTGACCTCGGCGGTCGCGCCGTCGATCGAGATCTGCACGTCGACGTAGTCGCTGCCGGCGAGCCGTCGTGCGACCGCCGGCGTGATCCGCACGCCGTTGGTCGAAAACTTGACTCCGACGTGATGTGCCGTGGCGTAGTCGACGAGCTCCCAGAAGTCGCTACGGACGGTCGGCTCGCCGCCGCCGATGTTCACGTAGAACACCTGCATCCGCTCGAGGGTGTCGATCAGCGCCTTGCACTCCTCGGTGGTCAGCTCACGCGGATCGCGGCGACCGGAACTCGACAGGCAGTGGGTGCACGCGAGGTTGCAGGCGTAGGTGAGCTCCCAGGTCAGGCAGATCGGCGCGTCGAGACCGAGCTCGAAGTGGTCCAGCAGGCTGGGCGCAGCCGCGGCGACGCTCACGCCGCAACCCGCTCGCGAATCATGTCCGACGCGGCGAGCCCGGCCAGCGCCTTCTCGTAGGCAGCCGTCTCCGGCGCGCTCACACCGGCGGCAGTCAGCGCGGCGCGCGCGGACGGTTCGGTCGCGAGCTTGGTGACCGCGTCGAGCAGCGCCGGGGTCTTGAGGAAGGACAGCCGGCGCGTGCCGAAGTGGTAGAGCAACGCGCCGAAACGCTCAGGCCGCACCGCGACGCTCGGGTGGAGCTCCCAGGCCCGGTCCAGGTCGAAGCCCAGACCGGACCTAGTAGACACCGCACATGCCGTCGATCGACACCTCTTCGACGAGCACGTCCTCGACGACGACCTCGTCAACTGCTGCCTCGTCGGTCTGAGCCTCTACAACTGCGTCGGTGGCGGTCGGCGTCATCGCGGTTCCTCTCGTTCGAGCCGGTACGACGGACAATATCGGCACGCGGTGCCAGAATCAACGCCGTGGGACGCGGCCGGCCGCGCGAGACCAGCGCGAGAGAGCTCGAGCTGGTGGCCCTTGAGCTGTTCGCGACCCAAGGCTTCGCTCAGACGTCCGTCGAGCAGATCGCGGCGGGCGCCGGGGTGAGCAAGCGGACGTTCTTCCGCTACTTCGACTCGAAGACGGCGGTGCTCTGGCACGACTTCGACAACGAGGTCGAGCAGCTGCGCGCCGCCTTCGCGCGTATTCCCGACCGCACTCCGCTGATGACCGCGATCCGCGAGGTCGTGGTCAGCGTCAACCGCTACCGCGCCGAGGACGTTCCGGAGCTGCGCACCCGGATGCAGCTGATCAGCACCGACCCGGCGCTCGAGGCCAGTGCCGCCGTCCGGTACGACGCGTGGGAGCGCGCCGTCGCGGACTTCGCGGCAAGTCGCCTCGGCGAGCCAGCCGATGCGTTGCTTCCGCTGGCGATCGGCCGGACCACGCTCGCTGCCTGCCGGGCGGCGTACGACGTCTGGCTCGCCAAGGCCGACGCTGATCTGACGGTCTATCTGGACGCCGCCCTACGATCGCTCGCGCGGGGGTACCGCGCAACCGCGTCGACCGCCACCGAAAGTCGGTGACCGGCGCCGTGTGACACTGCCGTTCCGGGATCTCGGCAGAGGAGGCAGCGGGTGGCGCAACGCCTGGCGGTGGTCACCGGCGCGGGCTCCGGGATCGGGCGTGCCGTCGCTCTCGGTCTCGCCGACGGGGGGCTGCGCGTGGTGGCCGCCGATCTCGACGCGGCGGCTGCCGAGGCGACGGCGGCGCAGCGCCCGGACGTCATCGCCCACCCGCTCGACGTGGGTAACGCGGGAGCCGTCGACGCGATGCGTGACCGCGTACTCGGCGAGCTCGGCGTACCTCACGTCCTCGTCACGGCGGCCGGCTGGGACCGGACCGCGCCGTTCGTGGACGCGACGGAGGAGTTCGCCCGCCGGGTCGTCGACGTGAACTACCTGGGCCACGTGTGGGTGGCCCGCGCCTTCCTGCCGGCGATGGTCGAGGAAGCTGATGGTGGCGCGCTGGTCACGATCGCGAGTGACGCTGGTCGGGTCGGCAGCTCCGGCGAGAGCGTCTACGCCGGGGCGAAGGGCGGCGTCATCGCGCTGTCCAAGTCGCTCGCCCGCGAGATGGCTCGCCACCGGATCCGGGTCAACTGCGTGTGCCCGGGCCCGACCGACACCCCGTTGTTCGCGGCGCAGGCCGAGCCGCTGAAGGAGGCCCTGATCAAGGCGATCCCGTTCCGGCGCCTGGCCCGACCCGACGAGGTCGCCGCCGCGGTGCTGTTCTTCGCCTCCGATGCGGCGTCGTTCATCACCGGCCAGGTGCTCAGCGTCAGCGGCGGTCTGACCATGGCCGGCTGAAAGGGAGCCCATGACGTACGACGGCTATCGCCACCTCCGCTTCGATCGGCACGACCCCGGCGTCGTGGTGATCACCCTCAACGAGCCGGACAAGTACAACGCCGCCGACGAGGAGATGCACAGCGAGCTTGCGCGGGTCTGGCTCGACGTCGACGCGGATGAGGGCACGAGGGCGGCGGTCGTGACGGGCGCCGGCAAGGCGTTCAGCGCCGGCGGCGACCTCGCCATGGTGGAACGGATGGCGGGTGACTACGCCCGGGTGACGCACATGCTGCGCGAGATGGGCGACCTGGTCTACAACATGTCGAGCTGCGCCAAGCCGATCGTGTCAGCGATCAACGGCGTCGCGGTCGGCGCCGGTCTCGTGGTGGCGCTGATGTCCGACATCTCGATCTGCGCCGAAGGCGCCCGGCTCGGCGACGGGCATGTGCGGCTCGGCGTCGCCGCCGGGGATCACGCGGCGATCATCTGGCCAGTGCTCGCCGGCATGGCGAAGGCGCGCTACTACCTGCTCACCGGCGAGATGCTCGACGGCAAGGAGGCCGAGCGGATTGGACTGGTCAGCAAGGCGGTGCCTTTGGAGGAGGTCGTGCCCGAGGCGATGCGGGTCGCGACCGGCCTGGCGACCGGCTCCCAGGACGCGGTCCGGTTGACCAAGCGCGCCCTGAACAACTGGCTTCGCGTCGCGGGTCCGATCTTCGACCAGTCCGCGGCGTACGAGATGTTGACGTTCATGGGTCCGGACGTGCTCGAGGGTGTCGCCGCGCTCCGCGAAAAACGCGACCCACGCTTCCCGTCAGCGTCCCCGGACCAACCCAGCGCGACGTAGCAACCCCGCGAACTTGCACTTTCCGACCGTTTTCCCGCGAGAAACGGTCGTTTCGTGCAAGTTCGCGGCGAAAATGGGGGCCGGATGACGCGATACGGTCAGCCAAAACCGTCGTAAGGAAACGCTCATGCCGTTCGCGATTGCATCCGATGCGTTCGAGACCGAGGCCGACGCCGTCCGCGAGATCGAGGCTCGTGGCTGGCACGCGCTGACCTTCCCCGCTCCCGCGGAGGTCTCCGAGTGGCACTGGCACGACTTCGAAGCCCTCATCTTCATGCTCGAGGGCAGCATGCGCATCGAGTTCGAGGACGGCAGCCCGGCGTTCGAGTGCGTGCCCGGATGCCGGATCGAGACGGCCGACCGCGTGGTCCATCGCGAGGTCACCGACGGTTACCGCGCGGTGTTCGGGCTCAACGTGGATCCGTCCCGGATCACGATGCCGATCAACAAGCCGGCAGAACAGCTCGTCTGAACCAAGCTGCGGACAGCAGGTACGGCGTGGAGTTCGATCCCTACGCACCGTACGGCGAGCCGGTCTCCTCGACGCTTCGGCTCGTCACGTGGAACGTCTGGGGACGGTTCGGTGACGCCGACGCCCGCCAGCAGCAGATCGAGGACGAGCTGGCCTCGCATCAGCCGGACCTGGTTTGTCTCACCGAAGCCTGGGCGGAATCGACGACCGACCAGGCTGCTGTGGTCGCGCGTCGGCTGGGCCATGACAGCTCCCGCCATTTCGGCTCGGTCCGGGCTGACGAAGACTGGTCATCCGGAATCGGCATCGCTTCCCGGTGGCCGATCACCGCGCACTCCGAGCAGGATCTGAAGACGCCGGCGGGTGAACCTCGTGGACTGCTCGGATACGCCGAGGTAGCCGGCCCGCGCGGGAAGATCCAGCTCTACGGCGTGATGCTCGACTATCCACTCGGCGCAAGCGGAGCACGGCTTCACCAGATCAAGCAGGTGCTCGAGGTAGTCGCGGCATCGATCGACCACCGAGCGACCACCGTCATCTGCGGGGACTTCAACGCGCCCCCCGACAGTGACGAGATCCGGCTGCTGACCGGACGGTCCGCGGCCCCGGCAGACCTGGTCTTCTACGACGCGTGGGAGGTCGCCGGAGACGGCAGCGCCGGCGTCACGTTCGCTCGTGAGAACCCGCTGTCCGCGGCCAGCCTGTATCCGGATCGCCGGTTTGACTACGTGTTCTCCGCATGGCCCCGTCGCGGCGGACGCGGACACCCGGTCCGTGCCCAGATCATCGGTCGACCGCAACCGCCGAGTCCGCCGGCCTCCGACCACTACGGGGTGCTCGCAGACCTCCGCTACTAGACGCGAGCCAGCTCGGCGAACGGCGAGAGCTTGAACCAGCGCGGGAAGTCACGCCGCACCGGCGCTGCACCCTGCAGCTCCACGGCGCCTGACCGCAACGCGGCGTTCCATGCAAGGTCGCCGCGCCAGATGCCGACCATTTCCCGCAGACCGGCCACCACCCCGACCGTTACCGGATAGCCCGGGTCCATGTCGCACACGTCCGAGTCGGCCGAGGTGATCACCAGCCACCAATGGCTGCTTCGAACCGGAACGTCGGTGAAGCGGAACTGTACGACGGCGCGGGGCCTGGGGATCACGTCGTGGTTGACGTTGCGGTGCATGTCCCACAGCAGCAGCTTCGGGTCGAGATCCGCATCGCCGAGCCGGCCGATCCAGCGGGTCCCCCACGCGCCGTACGCCGCGACGATGGGCTCGAGCTCGCGGCCGGCGGCGGTGAGGACGTAGCGCACTCCCTTGCCGTCGTCGACCCGCTCGACGACCCCGGCGCGCGTCAACTGACCGAGTCGGCTGGACAGCAGGCTCGGTGACATGCGCGGGACCCCGCGCCGCAGGTCGTTGAAGCGCTCGCTGCCCGCGAGCAGCTCCCGCACGACGAGCAAGGTCCAGCGCTCCCCGAGCAGTTCCATCGCCTTCGCGACCGGACAGAACTGGCCGTACGACGCGCCCACGGTTCGCACCCTAGGCGCGACGGCCGCCTCAGTACAGATCTCGTACTAGGCACGCACCGGCACCGTCCATAGCGTTCGGATCAGACAGCGGAGGAGGCCCGCATGAGCAGCACCGACGAGTTGGTCGTCGCCGACCAGGCGCTCAAGACGAAGCACCGCACGATGTGGGCGATGGGCGACTACCCGCAGGTCGCCGTCGACGTCATCCCGGACCTCGGCGCCGAGCTGGTCGCGGCCGCCGGGGTCCGCCCGGGGGACCGGGTGCTGGACGTCGCCGCCGGATCCGGCAACGCCGCGATCCCAGCCGCCCTCGTGGGCGCCAGCGTCGTCGCGTCGGACCTGACCCCCGAGATGCTCGAGGCCGGCCGCCGCCTCGCCGCGCAGCGCGGCGCCGACCTGGAGTGGCGTGAGGCGGACGCCGAAGCGCTGCCGTTCCCAGACGACGAGTTCGACGTCGTGCTGTCCTGCGTCGGCGTGATGTTCGCCCCGCATCATCAGGCCGCCGCGGACCAACTCGTTCGGGTATGCCGGCCGGGCGGGACGATCGGCCTGATCAGCTGGACGCTCGAAGGTTTCGTCGGGCAGATGCTCGCGGCGATGAAGCCGTACGTCGCGCCGCCACCGCCCGGCGTACAGCCAGCGCCGCTGTGGGGCGATGAGCAGCACGTCCGCGAGCTGTTCGGCGACCGGGTCGGCGATCTGCAGGCCGAACGCCGGATAGTCACGATCGACCGGTTCGCCACGCCCGCCGAGTTCCGCGACTACTTCAAGGCCTACTACGGTCCGACTGCGGCGGCGTACCGGGCTCTTGCGGAGACGCCTGACCGGATCGCCGACCTGGACGCTGCGCTGGACGACCTCGCAGCGAAGCACAACCGCGGGACGACGGGTCTGACGATGGACTGGGAGTACCTCGTCGTGACCACCAAACGCCGAACCAATTCTTCGAAATAGCACACAAACGTTGCTTGGGTGGTCTCTTGAGGCGACCTCACCATCTCAGTCGTTGACTGTCGCCACGTTTGTGTGTGATTTCGAAGCATGGGGCTAGAGCAGGGCGGGACGTTGCGCGGGTTCGCCCCCGAACAGCTCGCGCAGCGCGTGCACGCGCTTGAGGTAGAGGTGGGCGTCGCACTCCCAGGTCACGCCGATGCCGCCGTAGATCTGGATCGCCTCGCGCACGTTGGACAGTGCCGCGCGCTCGGCGACGACCCGCGCGGCGGCGACCTGAAAGTCCGCGTCCTCGGCACCCTCGCTCACACTCAGCGCGGCGAACGTGAGCTGCGCGTCCGCCAGCGCCGCCGCAACCGCCATGTCCGCGCAGCGGTGCTTCACCGCCTGAAAGGCACCGATCGGCGAGCCGAACTGCTCGCGCGTCTTGGCATATCCGACCGACATGTCCCGCGCAGCCGCGGCGATGCCGGTGAGCATCGCGCTGACCAGCACCGAACCCCGGGCCGCGAGCGGTTCTGTCGGCCGGGCCGACGCGATCGGCTCCCCCGACAGAACCGCGGTCTCGCGGCGCAGCAACGGGTCGAGTCCCCGCTGCCCGCTGCGCCCTGACGCCACCGTCGCCGGCAGCAGCTCGACACCGTCCGGACCGAAGACGAGGAGGTACGCCGCGTCCGCCGCGTCATACAGCACCGCGGGCCCGGCCGCGGGGCGCGTGGCGAGCCCGGCCCGCGCCTGCCCCGACAGCAACGCGCCAGCGGCGTCGGTCGCTCCGGCAAGCGCTGCAACGCGGGCAGCCAGTGTGGTCGCGAGGAACGGGCCGGGCGTGACCCGCCGGCCGAGCTCGACGAACAGCAGAGCCTCGTCGATCAGGGCGAAACCCGTGCCGCCGTGCACCTCCGACAGCCCGAGCCCGAACCAGCCGAGCTCCCCCGCCGACCGCCACAGAGCGTCGAGCGGTGCGGCGTCGCCGTCCAGGACGGTGCGCACGCGCTCCATCGGCATCAGGTCGTCGAGCACCTCGGCAACCGACGCAACAACCGCGCGCTGGTCGTCGGAGAGAACGAGATCCATCGGCTACCGCGGCAATCCGAGCACACGCTCGCCGATGATGTTGCGCTGGATGTCCGACGTACCGCCCGCGATCGTCTCGGTGTAGGAGAACAGGTAGTCCTCGTCCCAGGTCGCGTGCGTGATCCCTGGCAGCTCCGAGCCGGGTCCGACGATCTCGAGCGCGAGGCGCATAAGCCGCTGCCGCAGCTCCGTGTAGGCCAGTTTCACCAGCGAACCCTCGGGCCCCGGCACCGCCTGCCCGGAGTTGCGCAGAGCGTTCGTGTAGGTGAGGGCGCGAAGCGCCGCGATCTCGGCACGCGCCGTCGCCAACCGCTCGACGAGCTCCGGACGGTACGACGCAGCGTCGGTCTGCGGCAGGTACGTCGCCAGCCGCTGCGCGATCGAGGCGAGCTGCACCTGGCCGTGGGTGAACGCCGTACCGCGCTCGAACGACAGCGTCGACATCGCCACGCGCCAGCCGTCGTTGAGAGCACCGACGACATTGCTGATCGGGATCCGCACCTCGTCGTAGAAGACCTCGCAGAAGTGGCTGAGCCCGTCGAGGGTCTTGATCGGCCGGATCGTGATCCCTGGCAGCCGCATGTCGCAGATCACCCAGGTGAGGCCCTTGTGCTTCGGCACCGACGGATCAGTACGGACCAGCAGCTCCTGGTACTCCGCGATGTCGGCGAAGCTGGTCCAGAGCTTCTGCCCGCTGACGACGAGCTCGTCGCCGTCGACCACCCCGACGGTCCGCAGCGAGGCGAGATCCGAACCGGCCTGCGGCTCGGAGAACCCCTGGCACCACAGCACCTCGCCACGCAGGATCTTCGGCAGGTGGAACGCCTTCTGCTCCTCGGTGCCGTTCGCGATCAGCGTCGGGCCCGCGTGGTTGACCGCGACGAACCGGCTGTCGATGTCCGGCGCGCCGATCCGGGCGCACTCCTCGAGCCAGATCAGCTGTTGCAGGACCGGAAGCCCCAGCCCGTCGTACTCCTTCGGCCACGACACGCCGGCCCAGCCGCCGGCCCACTGCCGCCGTTGCCAGTCCAGGTCGAACTCGCGCATGGCTGGCCCGTCGTTCGGCCGCGGCTCCCGCGGGTAGTTCTCGCGCAGCCAGTCCCGCGCCGCCTCCCGGAAGGCACGGTCCTCCGGCGAGAGCGCGAGCTCCATGAGCGGGTCGGGTGGAGCGGGGTCAGGCAGCGGCCTTCTCGAGGATGTGTACGCCGCACGCCGAGCCAAGGCCGATGACGTGCGCCAAGCCGACCTTGGCACCCTCGATCTGCCGGTCGCCGGCCTCGCCACGGAGGTGGTGGCAGATCTCCCACACGTTCGCGATCCCGGTCGCCGCGATCGGGTGGCCCTTCGACTGCAGGCCGCCGGACACGTTGACCGGCGTCGAGCCGGTGCGGTGCGCCGCGCCCGAGGAGAAGAAGTCTACCGCGTTGCCCTCGCCGCAGAGCATCAGGTTGTCGTAGTGCACGAGCTCAGCAGTGGCGAAGCAGTCGTGCAGCTCGACCAGGTCGAGGTCCTCGGGGCCGACGCCGGCCGCTTCGTACGCCTGCTTCGCCGCGTTGCGGGTCAGCGTGTTGACGTTGGGCAGGATCTGGCAGCCGACCTCGTACGGGTCGGTGGTGAGCACCGATGCCTTGATCCGTACGGCGCGCTTGCGCTGCTCGTCGGACAGCGTCTTCAGCTTCTCGTCGCTGACCAGGACCGCGGCCGCGGCGCCGTCGCAGTTGGCGGAGCACATCGGCCGGGTGTTCGGGTAGGCGATCATGACGTCGTTCATGATCTGCTCGACCGACATCGCCTTGTTGTAGGCAGCGAGCGGGTTCAGGGTCGAGTGGCCGTGGTTCTTCTCGCTGATCCGCGCGAACAGCTCGAAGCTGACCCCGCCGTACTTGTGGCCGTACTCCATGCCGATCTGCGCGAACGTGCCGGGCATGTTCTCGGTGCCGACGCGGCCGTCGAGACCCATGATCGCGCCGACCCGGCCGGACGGCTCCCAGGTGTCGCTCTGCTTCTTCGGCCCGCCGACCCCGAGCAGGCCGGCGCCCGAGAGCTTCTCGACGCCGACCGCGAGACCCATGTCGACCTCACCGGACTTGATCGCCATGACCACGGTGCGCAGCGCGGTCGCGCCGGTCGCGCAGGCGTTGGCGACGTTGTAGACCGGGATGCCGGTCTGGCCGATCTGCTTCTGCAGCTGCTGACCGAGCGCGCCGCCACCCATCAGGTTCCCGGCCGCGAGGACGCCGATGTCGCGCATGGACACGCCGCCGTCCTTCAGCGCCCCTCGGGCCGCCTGCGAGGCCAGCCCCACCGAGTCGACGTCGGGGTGCTTGCCGAACTTCGTCATCGTGATCCCGAGGATCCAGACGTCGCCACTGGCCATGTCGCTGATCTCCTTACGCGGGCTCGAACCCGAAGCCGATGGCCTCGGTCCCGGCACTGTCGGTGCCGAGGGAGTGAGTGGTGAGGCGCACCTTCATGCCCAGGCTGACCTGGTCGGGGTTCGGCTCGATGCCGACCAGGTTGCCGCGCACCGGCGTACCGCCGCAGTTGACGACCGCGGCGACGAACGGGGCCTCCACGCCCGGCGGGGCGTACGACACGATCGTGAAGGCGGTGACCTCACCCTCGGTCGGTACGTCGACGCTGCGGAAGTCCGCCTCGAAGCAGCCGGCGCAGGCGTCGCGGTGGTCGAAGTAGCGGGCGCCGCAGCTCGTGCACTCCTGCGCCACCAGGTGCGGCTCGGGGTCGAGTGCCAGGTAGTCGACGAGTGGGATCCGGGCGGCCGTGTCAGTCGTAGTCATCGGATGGCATCATCACATACGGATCACTACGACGCCGAAGTACCTGCCGACTCGGCGCCTGACATGAGGGAGCGGTACGTGCCACTGAAGTCCGGACAGCGGCTGCGCAGCCAGGTCTGCACCACCGAGGTGATCGTCGTCCGGGTCCCGGCCGACGACCTCGAGCTGTCCTGCGGCGGCTCACCGATGGTCGAAATGGGCACCGAGGTGGCCGAGGGAGGTACGCCGGCCCCAGGCCTCGACGGCGGGACCCTGCTCGGCAAGCGCTACACGACCGACGACCCGGACGGCGCCCTGGAGCTGCTCGTGACCAAGGCCGGTGCCGGCACGCTCGCCGGCAACGGCGTACCGCTGGTGACCAAGGAGTCCAAACCGCTCCCATCCAGCGACTGACCTCTTCGCTGATGCCCACTCCCGCCGCCCCGGCGTGGTTCACCGACGCGATCGCGGCGAGGCCCAGCCACCACGACATCGAGGTCGACGGCGTACGCATTCACTACCGCGCGTGGGGCCTGGCCAGCGAGCTGCCGGGCCTGGTGCTCCTCCACGGCGGGGCGGCGCATTCCGGCTGGTGGGACCACATCGCGCCGCAGCTCGCGAGCGACCGGCGAGTGATCGCGGTCGACCTCAGCGGCCACGGCGACAGCGCGTGGAAACCGGAGTACGACCGGTCGCAGTGGGCCCGGGAGGTCGTCGGTGCGGTCCGCGCCGAAGGCATCGACCCGGCGGTCTTCATCGGCCACAGCATGGGCGGCTGGGTGTCTGTGTTCGCCGGCGTCGTCGAGCCCACCGCGGTGCGGGGGATCATCGCGATCGACTCGCCGTTCACCGAGGTCCCGCCGGAAGAGGAACCGATCGCCGCCCGCCGGCCGGACACGAAGGTCTACCCGTCACTCGAGGAGGCCATCTCGCGGTTTCGCACCGTCCCGCCGCAGGACGGCAACCTCGACTACGTCTCCCGCCACGTCGCCATCGAGTCGCTGCGCAGAGTTGAAGGCGGCTCCGCCCGGGTCGAGGGCGGCTGGACCTGGAAGTTCGACCCGGGGATCTTCGGCCAGCGCGGCTGGGTGCGCGACCTGCTCCCGCGCCTCGCGGCGCCGCTCACCCTGGTCCGGTGCGAACGCGGGATGGTCGAGGACCCGATGGTGGAACGAATATCGCAGCTCCACCGCGACGGCGTTCAGGTCGTGACACTGCCGAAAGCCGGCCACCACGCCATGTTCGACCAACCCGAAGTCCTCGTCGCAACGCTGCAAGGACTGCTCGGCGCCGCACCGACCCGGTGACGCTCCCGGCGCCGGGCTGAACGCCTGGGGCTGGTGTCCGATCCGGGACCAATTGCCGTATTGCCGGAATCCCGCGGCGGGTGGACAGTGGCCGCATCCCGTTCCCCGGGACAAGGGAGGTCTGTCAAATGACCGGTGCACTTGTTATTCGGTGGGGGGCCACCATTCCAGGACGCGAGGCGAAGGCGCTGGAAGTATTCGGCCAGGCGATCGAGCGGTACGACGGCTACGCCAAGGACGGCAGGATCCACGGCCATCGTGAGTTCATCGCCCTCAGTGGTCGCGCCGGCGGGTTCCAGCTCGTCGAAGGCGAGGTCGAGGAGCTCCAGAAGATCCTCGTCGCACCCGAAACGATCACCCTGAACACCAAAGCGGAGGCGATCGTCTCGGACTTCGAGATCCTGCTGTACGGCGGGGGCAGCGACCAGGCCGTGCAGGAGCTGACCGGCAGCTACGCGGGAGCCCTCACCGAGATGGGCTACATGTAGCTGCAACTCACCCGAGCGCGCCGGCGTCGCGCTGCATGGTGATCTCGTCCCAGTCCATGCCGAGCTCGAGCAGGACCTCCTCAGTGTGCTGGCCGAGCTCCGGCGCCGCGCGCCCGGACGAGGACGGCTCGCCGTCGAACTGGTACGGCGCAGCGACCAGCCGGAAGGAGGCTCCGTCACCCCGCGTGACGTCGCTCAGGTCGTGGTTGGCGGCGACCTGCTCGTCGGCGTGCAGCTCGGTGAAGCTCTGCGCCGCCGACCACACCCCGCTGAACCCGGCGAGGATCCGCTTCCACTCCTCCAGCGGCTTGGCGGCGAAGATCGCGTCGAGCTCGGCGACGCAGTCCCGGCGGTTCTTGTAGCGGGCGACCTGGTCGACGTAGCGCGGGTCGGCGGCCAGTTCCGGGCGTCCCATCAAGGCGCACAGCTC
This sequence comes from uncultured Frankiaceae bacterium, assembly GCA_964510285.1. Taxonomy (GTDB): domain Bacteria; phylum Actinomycetota; class Actinomycetes; order JAFAQI01; family JAFAQI01; genus DASZTV01. The sequence continues at coordinate 14,691 of CAZEAM010000282.1, forward strand.
CGGCCAGAAGCGGTCCGACTGCAGGCACACCAGCGAGATCCAGCGGTCGTCGGCCGTCCGGTAGAAGCTCGCGATCGGGTTGCCGGCGTTCTTGCGATCGGCGCGGAACAGCTCGCCGGTGTACGGCGCGGCGACGATGTCGGGGCTCATGCTCCACATCCCGGTGTTGAGCAGCGACACGTCGACGACGCCGCCCTCGCCGGTGCGCTCGCGCCGGAACAGTGCCATCGCCACCGCACCCGCGATGTAGCTCGAGCCCTGCAGATCGTAGAAGGCGGCCGGCTGCATCGCCGGGCTCTCGGCGCCGGGCTCGGTCAGCTTGTACATCGCGCCACCACCGGCCCAGGCCGCCGCGGCGTCGTACCCGCCGATGTCGACCTTCGGCCCGGCGCTGCCCCAGCCGGAGCCTCGCACGTACACGAGGCGCGGGTTGACCGCGCGCAGGTCGTCGACGTCGATCCGCATTCGCTCGCGGAGCCTCGGCAGGTAGCTGGTCAGGAACACGTCCGCGGTCTCCACCAGCCGCAGCAGCAGTGCGCGCCCGCCGTCTGTGGTCAGGTCGAGCGTGACCGACCGCTTGCCGCGGTTCGGGATCTCGATGAACGGGTTGGGGCCACCCTCCGCCTGGCTGAGCAGGTTCATCAGCCCGCGCTGCGGGTCACCGGAGGGCGGCTCGATCTTGATCACGTCGGCGCCGAGGTCCGCCATGATCGCGCCGGCCCCGGGGACGAACGTCCAGGCCGCGACCTCGACGACCCGCACGCCGTCGAAGGGCTTGCCGGCACCCGTAAGCACGCGGCGTAGCGTAACGACCCATGCGCGAATACACCGCCCGTGCGACCCCCGGCCCGAAGGCACCATTCGAGCGGACGACGATCCAGCGGCGCGACCCCGGACCCAACGATGTCGTGATCAAGATCGCGTACGCCGGGATCTGTCACTCCGACATCCACACCGGACGCAACGAGTGGGGACCGGCGACGTTCCCGCTCGTCCCGGGCCACGAGATCACCGGCATCGTCGAGGAGGTCGGAGCCGATGTGACCCGCCACGCGGTCGGTGACCGGGTGGGCGTGGGGTGCATGGTCGACTCCTGCCGCGAGTGCGAGAACTGCGCGATCGGCGAGGAGCAGTACTGCGTCCCAGGCAACATCGGGACCTACAACGCGACCGGCAAGGACGGCCTGCCCACGCACGGCGGCTACGCGTCGCACGTCATCGTCGACGAGGCGTTCGTGCTGCGGATCCCCGACGCCCTCGAGCTCGACGTCGCGGCCCCCCTGCTGTGCGCCGGCATCACCCTCTACTCGCCGCTGCGGCACTGGCAGGCCGGACCGGGCAAGAAGGTCGCGATCGTCGGCTTCGGCGGGCTCGGCCACATGGGCGTGAAGATCGCCGCGGCGCTCGGCGCAGAGGTCACCGTCTTCTCGCAGACGCTCGCGAAGCAGGACGACGGGCTGGCATTCGGCGCGAAGGACTACGTCGCGACCCGCGACATGTCGGTCCTCAAGCCGCTCGCGAAGTCCTTCGACCTCGTGATCAGCACCATCTCTGCAAGCTGGTCGATCGACCGGTACCTCCAGCTGCTGCGCCTGGACGGGACGCTGGTCAACGTGGGCGCACCACCCGAGCCCATGTCGGTCGCGGCGTACTCCCTCATGACCAACCGGCGCAGCCTCGCCGGGTCAGGCATCGGCGGCATCCGCGAGACGCAGGAGATGCTCGACTTCTGCGCCGAGCACGGCCTGGGCGCGACCATCGAGACGATCAGCGCGAATCAGATCGACGCGGCGTGGGATCGCGTCGTCGACAGTGACGTGCGCTACCGGTTCGTCATCGACGCCGCGACGATCTAGGCCGCGCCCGGATCACGCGGCGGACACGACCCTCGCAGCGTGGGACGTGGCCGGCGGGCGGTGCTTCGCCAGATGCCGTACGACGTACGCCGCGTCGCGCGCGACACCCCACAGGGACTCCGACGCGAGTGCGAACTGGAACCTCAGTCCGAGGAAGTACAGCCCCGGCACCTGGCAGGACACGCCCCGGACGTGGACGGGCTGACCCTGCTCGTCGAAGCCCGGAATGTCGATCCACGGGAAGTCGTGACGGAAGCCGGTGCACCAGATGACGTTGGTGACGTCGAGAGTCCGACCATCCTCGAGCTGCGGCAGACCGTCCCGCACACCGACAACCCGACCGGTGCGCTCAACTCCCGCTCGCTCGAGCCACTTCGGCTTGACCCGGATGACGGGAGTGGTCGCACCGCGCAGCTTCGGCGCCGCCTTGCGCCCGATCGGCGTTCGGAGACACAGCACGTTGCGCTGCGCAAACCGCACGGCACGGGCCACGATCGTCCGCCCGAACCACTTGTCGATCTGCGGGGGAATGTTGGGGACCTTCGGGCCGGCGAGCCAGATCGGGTGGCTGTCCGCGAGGTCCATCGCGATGTCGCATCCGGAGTTGCCCGCGCCCACCAGTAGCACGCCCCCAGGCTGCAGCTGCGCTGGGCCGCGGTAGCTCGACGAGTGCAGCTGCACGATGTGTGGGTCGAGGTTCGCCGCGAAGTGCGGAGACTTCGGATCGCCGTACGAGCCGCTGGCAACGATGACGTTCGAGGCAATGAGCTCGCCCGACGCGGTCTCGACACGGAAGCGTCCGTCGGCCTGACTCATCCGCGTCACCCGGGTGCTGGAGCGAATCGGCAGCGCGTGGTGGCTCGCGTACCGCTCCAGGTAGTCCGCCATCTCGTCCTTGGTCGGCATGCGGCTCTGGGCGCCCGGCATGCTCAGACCCGGGAGCGCGGAGTCGCGACGCGGAGTGAACAGGACCAGCGAGTCCCAACGGTTGCGCCACGCGTCACCCACGCGAGGGTGAGCGTCCAAGATCGCGAAGTCCCGGCCACGCTTGTGCAGCTCGTAGCCTGCGACCAGGCCGGCCTGACCACCGCCGATGACGACGGTGTCGACGTGCTCAGCCGATTGGTTGGGGGTTGCACTCATCGGGGTCCTCCTCGTCGGTTGGAAGGACCGTACGGATGCCGCGCCGCGGCCTGCATCGGAAGAAATACCCATTCCGGCCGCCACGGTTGGCCAGGTGGGTCACGCGAGGTCGTGCTTGAACGCGTACGCCGTGGCCGCCGACCGCGTCGACACATCGAGCTTGGTGAAGATGTTGCTGAGGTGGCGGTGGACGGTTCGCTCCGACAAGAACAGCTCGTCCGCGATCGCCCGGTTGGTCTTCCCCGCCGCCACCAGGCGAAGCACCTGCGTCTCGCGCAGCGACAGGCCACCGGGAGCCGCGGATGAGATCCCCGCCGACAGCTTCTCCAGCCGCCCGAGGTCCGGTACGGCGCCAAGCTCCCCGAACACCCACCGTGCGG
>CAZEAM010000283.1:0-3763 GCA_964510285.1 uncultured Frankiaceae bacterium
CGGCGTGCTGCTGACCGTCGTCGCGGCGGCAACCGTGCTGGCCGGCCCGCGCCGGCGGATCGGTGGGCTCGCGGTCCTCGCCGGTGTCGGGACGGCGTTCGCCGTGATCGCGGTGCTTGCGGGCGGCTCGCGCGGCGGCTACGAGCCGTTCACGGTCACCTCGCTGCTGCTGGCAACCGGGACGACGCTGGTCGTGGTCCTCAGCCCGGTCGGGCGGCGGCTGCGGGTCACCGCCTGGCTCACCTTGCTGCTGTTCCTGGGCAGCTACCTGATCCACTCGCCGGTCGGTGCCAACGCGACGCGGATCGCCGTCCTCGGCGCGGCACCGGCGCTGGTGGCCGCGGCGCGGTGGCCACGACTGCTGCTGTTTCCCGCGGTGGTCGTCGCGAGCCTGCTGGCCTGCGGCCAGCTGGTGAACGACATGGCGGCGGCCGGCGGCGCCGTGGCGAGCCGTGAGTTCGTCGCGCCGCTGAAGGACGAGCTGCTCGACCAGCCCGAGCTCTACGAGTTCCGTGTCGAGGTGGTGGCGCCGAAGACGCACTGGCCACTGACCTACGTGCTGCCTGAGATCGCTGTTGCGCGCGGATGGGAGCGGCAGACCGACGAGGCGCGCAACCGGATCTTCTACGGCCGGGCGCCGCTGACCGCCGCCTCGTACCGCCGTTTCCTGGACTACAACGCCGTCGGCTACGTCGCGCTGCCGACGCACTCGGCGCTGGACTACGGCTCGGCGGGCGAGGGTGCGCTGATCCGCCGGGGCCTGCCCTACCTGAACCTGATGTGGGCCAACGCGGACTGGCAGCTGTACTCGGTCATCGGCGCGAAGCCGCTGGTCGCCCGGGTGACTGCGCCCTCACCGGCCGCCGTCGTGCTGGCCTCCGACGACACCGGTTTCACCTTCGACGTGTTCCGGTCCGGCCGGTACCTGGTACGCATGACCTGGTCGCCGTACCTGGTGGCGAACGGCGCGCGGGTGAGCCGGGCTCCGGGCGACCACGTGTGGGTCACGGTTCCGACTGCCGGTCACTACCGGCTGCGAGCCGTGTGGCGCTGGCCCTAGCGCCCGTGTACTAAGCGGCGGCGAGCTCCGGCTCGGGAGACAGGTGGGGGGCGAGGCTGCGCCGGCTGTACGCGTGGCGCCCGGACAGCAGCCGCTCGACCGCGATCGCGAAGCCGAGCACTACCGCGCCGCCGACCGCGTCGAGCACGAAGTGGTTGGCGGTCCCGATCACGACGAAGAGGGTGAGCAGCGGGTAGGCCACACCGAGGATGCGCACCCAGCGGCGTGAAGCGAGGGTGGCGATCGCGATCGCACACCAGATCGACCAGCCGATGTGCAGGGACGGCATCGCGGCGTACTGGTTGGACTCCTTGGCGATGCTTCCGGACGCGATCGAGCCCCAGGTGTGGAACTTGACCAGCGTGTCCGTGAACGCCGGCATCATCCGTGGCGGGGCGAGAGAGATGAACCAGAAGCCGACCAGCGCGGTCAGGTTGGTGATGATCAGCACGGACCGGATCGAGCGGTAGCGCAGCGGATGCTTGCGATACAGCCAGACCAGCACACCGATGGTCACGACGAAGTGCAATGTCGCGTAGTAGTAGTCGCAGATGTAGGCGAGCCACGCGTGGCCGGCGACGAACACGTTGGCGGAGTGCTCGACGTCGATGTGCAACGTGCTCTCGAGCGAGAGCAGCGAGTGAGCGCGGTGCACCGCCCCCACCTCATGGCTCGGCGCGGCGTTGCGGACCAGCGAGTAGAGGTAGTAGACGATCAGGATGAAGGCGATCTCCTGCCACCACCGGGGTGGCCGGATCGCGCGGACCTTCTCGGGTAGCAAGGCGAACGGGCGACGGCTGGATCCGGCCATCGTTCGCCTTCTCTCGCGTCTCGGGGGTCTCGGCTATTTTGCCAGAACCCCTGACCCGAGGATCGCTGCGGCTAGCCGCCGATCGACCAGGTGTCGCCGGATCCCAGCAGCGCGGCGAGATCGCCCTCGCCCTTCGCCGCCTTGGCCTCCTCGATCTGGGCGCGGGCCGCGTCGTCGTACGCCGGGCGCTGCACGTTGCGGAAGACGCCGAGCGGCGTGACCCCGTTGTCGACGTTGCCCAGGCGCGAGAGCGCGAACGCGAGCTCTGGCTCGTCGGCCTGCGGGTCGTGGACGAGCAACGAGTCCGCGTTGGAGGCGTCGACGTCGATCACCTCGAGCCGCCCACGCGCCGAGACGCGCACCCCCTTCGCGCCCTCGTGGCCGAACCGGACCTGCTGACCGGCCTCCAGATACACCGCCCGGTCCTCGCGGCTGTCGACGTCCTTGATGACGTCCCACGCGCCGTCGTTGTAGATGTCGCAGTTCTGCAGGATCTCCACGAACGCGGCGCCGCGATGCTCGGCGGCGGCCTGAAGGGTCGCGGTGAGGTGCTTGCGGTCGGAGTCGACGGTGCGCGCGACGAACGTCGCCTCGGCCCCGAGCGCCACCGACACCGGGTTGAGCGGGCGGTCGACGGAGCCCATCGGTGAGGACTTCGTGTTCTTTCCGACCTCGGAGGTGGGGGAGTACTGCCCCTTGGTCAGGCCGTAGATCCGGTTGTTGAACAGCAGGATCTTGAGGTTGACGTTGCGCCGCAGCGCGTGCAGCAGGTGGTTGCCGCCGATCGAGAGCAGGTCGCCGTCGCCGCCGATCACCCACACCGACAGGTCGGGACGCGAGGTCGCCAGACCCGTCGCGATCGCCGGGGCGCGGCCATGGATCGAGTGCATGCCGTAGGTGTCCATGTAGTACGGCAGCCGGGCGGCGCAGCCGATCCCGGAGATGAACACTGTGTTCTCGCGCTTGATCCCGAGGGTGGGCATGAAGCCCTGGATCGCGGCAAGGATCGCGTAGTCCCCGCAGCCGGGGCACCAGCGCACCTCCTGGTCGGAGGTGAAGTCCTTGCGGGTCTGCTCCGCCTCGGTGGTCGGAACCAGCTCGAGCCCGCGGCGCGGGCCGGGGACGGGAAGCGGCGTGACGCTCATCAGTTGGCCATTCCGTTGATCGCTTCGAGCAGGTCCTCGCTGCGGAACGGCAGGCCGCGGACCTGGTTGTAGGAGTGGACGTCCACGAGGTACTTCGCGCGCAGCAGCATCGCCAGCTGTCCGAGGTTCATCTCGGGCAGCAGCACCTTGGGGTAGCTCCCGAGCACCTCTCCGGTGTTCGCGGGCAGCGGGTTGAGGTGGCGCAGGTGCGCCCGGGCCACCTTTGTCCCGGCGGCCCGTGCCGAGCGCACCGCGGCCGCGATCGGCCCGTACGTCGAGCCCCAGCCGAGGACGAGGATGTCGGCGTCGCCGGTCGGGTCGTCCACCTCCAGCGGCGGGATGGTGGCGGCGATGCCGTCGATCTTCGCCTGCCGCAGGCGCACCATCGTGTCGTGGTTGGCCGGGTCGTAGGAGATGTCGCCGGTTCCGTCGGCCTTCTCGATCCCGCCGACGCGGTGCTCGAGGCCGGGTGTGCCGGGGATGGCCCACGGCCTCGCCAGCGTCTCGGGGTCGCGGGCGTACGGACGGAACGGTGAGCCGTCGGCCGACGGCTTCGCGAACTCGACGGCGATCTCGGGCAACGTCGCCACGTCGGGGATCAGCCACGGCTCGCTGCCGTTGGCGAGGTAGGCGTCCGACAGCAGGTAGACGGGCGTCCGGTACGTCGTCGCGATCCGCACCGCCTCGATCGCGGCGTCGAAGCAGTCGGCGGGCGACTGCGCCGCGATGACCGGAACCGGGGCCTCG
>CAZEAM010000284.1:0-1829 GCA_964510285.1 uncultured Frankiaceae bacterium
CTCGATGGCGGCGGGACAGGAGCTGACCCGCGGCTACTTCCACGTGTCGCTGCACCACCTGCCGGCCGGCGCGACGCTCAGCACGTTGCGGGTGACCGTCCCGGCGGTGGTCGGGTCGCCGATCGCCGGCGCCTCGCTGACGGTCGCCCAACCGATCATCGAAGCCTGCGTGCTCAGCAAGCCACTGCCGGCGTCCACCGCCGCGGGATCCCCGCCGGCGTACGACTGCGCGAACGGCAGCGCGGTCGGCAAGCCGATCGAAGGCGGCGCGCGCTGGTCGTTCGCGCTGAAGTCACTCGCCCGTTACTGGGCGCGCCACGACAACACCGGCGCGGCGCTCGTGCCGATCGCGTCGACGCCCGCCGCGACGTGGAGCGCCGGCTTCAGCATCAAGGGCATCCGCGCGACGGTGATCCGTTCGGTCTCCGCGCCGACCGGGTTGCCCGCAACGGCGGCGCACCGGCCGCATCCGGCGGCTGTCGGCGCAACTGCGGAGGCCGGCGTCAGCTCCGGCTTCGCGCCCGGTGTCAGCTCGACCGGCACCGGTGTCTCACCGACCGCTCCCGCCCCGGCCATCGCCGCACCGCCGACTCAGCTCGCCGCCGTATCGAGTGACGACCACAAGGTGCTCGATGCCTGGCCGTGGGTGCTGGCGCTGTGCTTCCTGATCGCGATCGGCGCGATCGGCATCGCCTACCGGACGTTCATCGGCCAGGAGCTGGCCCGGCAGGTCCCGTCGGTCGTCGCGACCCTCCGCACCCATCCGCGGGCGTACGGCGTCGCCTCGGCCGCGATCGCCTGGGGCCTGGTCTTCACCGGTTACGCCGTCGTCAACAACAACGAGCCCAACACTGCGCCGCCGGTCTACACCAGTGGCGATTCCGGTGTGGTTCCCGCCACGACGCAGTCGCCCGGCGGGGTCGCGGTACCCGGAACCACGCCGGCGGAGCGCCGTGGCATAAGCGGTCCGACGCCCTCGGCGCCCAGCAACGTCGTCGGCTGTGGCGGTTGCACCCCGGGCAGCCGGCCCAGCACCAACCCGAGCGCAACGGAGTTCACCGGCAAGGGGCACTGGGAGACGATCTCCGGCACCCGCGTCTTCTTCCCCGCACGTGGCGTGCCGACGGCCGACCTCTACCAGGGCGCCGCCGACCGGATCGGCATCACCGACCAGGCGATCACGCTGTGCGGGCATGCGGCGACGACCTACGGGCCGGCGTTCGACATCGGCGCGAAGGACCTCAACGTCTACTGGGACTGGCTCAACGCGCACGGCGGGATCTACGGCCGCAAGGTGTCGATGAGCTACCAGAACGACAACTACGACCCGGCGCAGGCGGTGCAGGCCGCGCAGAAGTGCAAGGACTCCAACCCGTTCTTCCTGATCGGCGGCATCGGCTTCGACCAGATCCCGGCCGTGCGGCAGTGGGCCGAGCAGAACAAGATGCTGTACCTCTACCACGACGCCGTCATGAAGGGCTCGGCCGGACTGAAGTACAGCTTCACTGCGCTGCCGAGCGTCGAGCAGCTCGGTCGAATGTTCGGCGAGCTCGACCTCAAGCAGTTCAAGGGCAAGAAGGTCGGCATCCTCTACCGGCAGAGCCCGAACTGGGAGCCCGGAAGCAGTGAGTTCGCGCAGGTGGTGAAGGCCGGCGGCGGGCAGATCGTGTCTGCGCTGCCGGTCCAGAACAACCAGGCCAACTACGTGCAGGACCTGGTGCAGCTGCGGTCCAAAGGCGCGCAGGTCGTGTTCGCGTGGGAGAACGCGCTGGCGACGGTGGAGATGCTCAAGCAGGCGCAGTCGCTCGGCTGGCACCCTGACTGGCTCG
>CAZEAM010000285.1:0-2319 GCA_964510285.1 uncultured Frankiaceae bacterium
GAGCCGGGCAGCCACGACGACGTCGTGGCACTGCGTGGCCGGTTTGAGCACACCGACCGGGGGCGCTGCCGGAACCGGCACGCTCGAAACGGCCGGGAGGCCCGCCGACCGCGCGAGCTCGCAGACCGCCTCACTGACTCCGATGGTCGCGGTCAGGCTGCGGCGCGCGGCGCGCAGCACCGCGCCGGCGCCGACCGCCTCGACGGCACGCTGCGGCAGGTACGCCGGGTGCTCGCGTGCACCGAACAGCCGGCGGTCGTGCAGCGTCATCACGAGCGGTACGCCGGGGGTCGCGCCGAGCACGCTCGCCGACAGCTCGCGGGCGATGTTGTGGTGATGGACGACGTCCGGTGCGAACTGCTTCGCCCGGTCGGCGAGCATCCGGCGGGCGACCGGGTCCGCGAGGTCGAAGACTTTCCCGAACCCTCGATGGCGCCGCTCCCCGGCCATCACCTCGACCGTGTCGCCCGCCGCGCGCAGCCCCTCGACCAGCCGCCTCACGTACGCCTCGGCGCCGTACCCTTCCCCGACCGGTTCGTCGTGAACGATCAGTACCTTCACTGCTTCGCGGGCCAGTTCAGGGCGAAGCCGGCCACGAGCGCCATGCCGGCCGCGTTGGGCTCGATCGTCGTGCCGTCCGACGCCGGGTGCGCCTGCACGAGGGTGAACAGGCCACCCGTGCCGCCGTCCCACGCGAAGCCGCTCCAGCTGCGGTGCTTCTGCTCGGCCTCGGCGATCACGTTGGCGTTGTAGGTGCCGCTGTCGCCGTTCGGCCAGCCGAACTCGGTGATCATCACCGGGTTGCGCTTCGCGAACTCGTCCCACGCGTCGATGAGTGGCGCCGGGTCGTACGGGTTCGGTTTCGTGCACTGCGGCGGAGGCGCGTCCGTGCAGGTGTAGACGTGCTCGCCGTAGGCGATGTTGCTGCCCGCGATGGTCTGCGTCGGCGGCAGGCTGGCGTACTTCAGGCCGCTGATCACGACCAGGTTGTCCGCACCGGTGCCGCGCACCGTCTGGTAGAGCTGCTCCATCCCGGCGGCGGCGACGGTGTGGCCGTTGTAGTCGAAGGTGCCGCCGGTCGCCCACGTCGCGGGCGAGATGCCGTAGGGCTCGTTGAACAGGTCGAACGCGACGAGCGGGTTGTCCTGGTAGCGGGTCGCGACCTGCTGCCAGAAGGTGATCGACCCCGGCGAGTCGGCCATCGGCTTGAGCCCGGCCTTGTCACATCGGCCGATCGTCGTGAAGTGCAGATTGATCAGCGCCACCATGCCGCGCGAGGTCACCCACTGCACGACCCGGTCGACCACCCGCGGGTAGTCGGCCTGGTATCCGCAGGAGGTGGACAGCCACTTCTGCTCACCGAGCGAGATACGGACCTCGTTGGCCCCCCATTGGGACAGCTGCTCGATCTCGGCCTGGGTCGGCAGCGGGTTGCGGGTGCCGCCCTCGAGGCCGAACCGCTGCAGGCCGCGCAGCGTGACCGGGTGGCCGTCGCCGTCGAGGATCTGGTTGCCGCGCGTCGTGAGCGGGCCGACGACCCGGGCGTGCCCTCCGGGCGTCTCGCCCAACGTCACGTCGTCGATCAGCTGCGCCGCATTGCCCGCTGACGAGAAGGAGACGCCGAGCTGGACGCGCGCCGTGCCCTTCGGCGAGATTCCGGCCACGACGGGCAGCAGGCCCCACTGGGTCGAGGAGCCGGTGGCCGGCTCGCTGACCTCCGTGTCGGTGACCGCTCCGGAGGAGTCGATGAAGCGCAGCTCGAGCCGGCCCGACGCGGGCGCCGACGGGCTGCGCAGGTAGGCCTCGCCGACGTAGCGCGCACCGCCCTTGGCCGGCTTGATCGGTGACCACACCGTCATCTCCGCGCCGGAGGCGGTGGCCGCGAGCGCGCCGGCGCCGTCATGCGCACGGCGGCTGACCCGGATCGACGCGTCCTGCGACGACCAGCCTCCGGTGGACGTGTCGAACGTGCTCGCGTCGCCGGTGAGCAGCCGGACCGGGGGGCGCGAATGGCTCTCGGGCAGGCTTTGCACGGCCCCCGGGGACGGCTGCGCCGGCGGCGGCGTACCGCCGTCGTGGTTCACGATCAGTGCCGCGACCGCGACGATGACCGTGATCGCGATCGCCGAGGAGATTGCGCCGGCCCGCTCGTCGAAGGGATTGCGTTTGCGGGCAGGCACGACGAAAAGGCTAGTGATCAGCGCCGCTGAACGACCCGATAGGTTGCCTTGCGACAACGCCGGCGCGAGCCGGCTCCTGGACGGTGGAAGGCAGGCAGGCACACGTGGATCTGAACTCGACGTCGGCAGTGGTCACCGG
>CAZEAM010000286.1:0-5210 GCA_964510285.1 uncultured Frankiaceae bacterium
AGGCCGACAGCAGTTCGTCGATGCGCGACGCGTTCGCCGCGACGCCGGCGACCAGCGTCCGGGCGTAGTCCGGGACGGGTGGGTCGGCCCTCTTCACCCACTGCTCGAGCGTCGCCTGCGGGTCGCTGCCGCGCTGGTCGGCCTCGAACAACACGTCGAGCGCGCGCTTGCGTGCCTTGCTGCGAGCGGCCACGGCGGGCAGCTAGGAGTTGACGCGACCGATGTAGCGGCCGTCGCGGGTGTCCACCTTGATCTTCTCGCCCTGCGTGACGAACAGGGGGACCTGCACCGTTACGCCGGTCTCGAGCGTGGCCGGCTTGGTCCCGCCGGTGGACCGGTCACCCTGCACGCCCGGCTCGGTGTAGGTGATGGTGAGCTCCACGGAGGCGGGGAGCTCGACGTACAGCACGTTGCCGTCGTGCATGGCGACGGTCGCATTGGTGTTCTCGAGCAGGTAGTCCTTCGCCTCACCGACCGCAGACGCCGGGACGTGGATCTGGTCGTAGGTGTCGGTGTCCATGAATACGAAGTCCGAGCCGTCGGCGTACAGGTAGGTCATCTCGCGCTTGTCGACGGTGGCGGTGTCGATCTTCACGCCGGCGTTGAACGTCCGCTCGACGACCTGGCCGGTCAGCACGTTCTTGAGCTTGCTCCGCACGAACGCGCCGCCCTTGCCGGGCTTGACGTGCTGGAACTCCACGACGTTCCAGAGCACACCGTCGAGGTCGAGCGTCATGCCGTTCTTGAGGTCATTCGTCGTCGCCACGGCGAACAGACTACGTAGTCAGATCTCGATCAGCTGACGCGGCGACCTGGTCAGCGACTCCGACCCGTCCGCGGTCACGAGGATGCTGTCCTCGATCCGCACGCCGCCGCGGTCCGCCAGGTAGATGCCCGGCTCGACGGTGACGACCATGCCCGCCTCCAGCGGCGGCGCCGGCGACTGCTCGGTGAGGAACGGGGCCTCGTGGATCTCCAGCCCCACCCCGTGCCCGAGCCCATGAGCGACCTCGTGTCCGGCGGCAGCGATGCCGGCTCGCATGTCGGCATCGAGCTGCGCCGGTACGGCGCCGGGCGCGAGGACCGCCGCGAGCTCGGCTTGGATCCGCATCACCTCGCCATGCAGGTCACGCTGCCAGTCGGCTGCCGAGCCGAACACGACGGTGCGGGTCATGTCGGCGTGGTAGCCGTCGACCAGCGCGCCGAAGTCCAGCTTGACGAAGTCACCCCGTCCGAGCGGGCGGTCGCCGGGGCTGTGGTGCGGGATCGCGGAGTGCGGCCCGAACGCCACGATGCTCGGGAAGGAAGGCCCGTCCGCGCCGGCCGCGCGCAGCGCCCCGAGCAGCTCCCACTCCGCCTCGCGTTCGGTCATTCCCCGCCGCAGCTGCCCGAGGAGCGCCTCGAAGGCCCGGTCGGTCGCGTCACACGCACGGCGCAAGGCCGCGATCTCGTCGGCGTCCTTGACCGCCCGCAGCCGCTCGACCGGCTTCCCGGCGGCGACCAGCTCCATCCCGTCCCCGGCCGCCTGCTGCAGCGTCTGGACGCCCTCGACCGTCACGTAATGGGACTCGAAGCCGATCGTTCCCGGTCCGCGCACGGAGGCCAGCTCGACCAGCGCCGGCCCGACCCGGGACGCCTGGAGGACCTCGAGGTCAGGGGCCTCCGCGCTCGCCTGTAGGACATAACGCCCATCTGTACTCAAAACCGGCGGACCGTCACGCATAACCAGCAGTGCGCCGTTGGAACCGGTGAAACCGGACAAATAGCGCACGTTTTCAGGCCGGGTCACGAGCAGCGCGTCGACGCCGTCCGGCAAGGTCGCAACAGCGGCCGCGCGGCGCGGCTCGTGTCGGCCGACCGATCTCACCTGCACTACTCCATTCGGGTGACCGCAGTACAGCGCCCAAGCGGGCCCGCCGATGCGAGAAGCGACGCCTGTGACGGGCGCGCCCTCCACCAGCACCTGGGAGTCACATCGTGGCACTGCTTCGCCGGATCACGCTGATCGCAACATCGGTAGCTGTTCTCAGCGGTGGGGCCGTGGCCTCGGCCAGTTCGGCTGCTGCGTCGGGCATCCCTGCGCCAACGCTCGTGAGCCCCGCCAACAGCACCACAGCTCCCCTCAAGAACGTGATCCTCAGGTGGCGGCCCGTAGCCGGCGCTTCGAAGTACGAAGTTCAGGTCAGCCCGAACGTGGACTGGACGAACAACAAGGTCGAGTTGCCGGACAAGGGGCGCACCGTAGCGAACCTGCTTGAGCTGCCCGTGTCGCTGCCGCACGCCACGTACTTCTGGCGAGTTCGAGCCCGCGCCGGCGGCGCCTGGGGGCCGTTCTCGGCGCCTCGCCAGTTCTTCCGGGAGTGGGATGCGCCCCTGACGGTGCTTCAGCAGCCGACCGCGATCAACCCAACGATCTCGTGGGCACCGGTCCCCGACGCCTCGGTGTACCGAGTCGAGTTCTTCGAGACGCCTCCACAGTTTCCGGATGACACGCCGAGCACCGAATGCGCAACAGCTGAGACCAGTTACACCCCCCACGCACTTAGCGGGACCCCGCCCCAACTACCGCTGGATGCGTCGATCTCCGCAGTGCCCTGGCCCCAGTCGGACAATCCTTGTGAGCTACAAAGCGACACGACCTACTACTACCGAGTGACCGCATACGATGATTCGAACGCGGATCTGGTGGTAGCGGATACCGCGCCAAATGAGCCGACCGGTTCATTTCCGACTCCGCCCACGGGACCCTCTGCCTGCTACCAGCTTCCGGAGTGTGACGCAGGGACATTCGTGGCTGCTGGCGGCCCGTTCACCTACACCGAGAGTGCGCCGAGCGGCAGCGCATCGGCTACGACCGGCGGGGCCGTAACGGGCCTGAAAACAACCTGGCACACCAGCACATCCACACCGATCACCTGCGACGCGACAACGCCTTGTCCGATAACTCCGACGTTCTCCTGGGACCCCGTCCCCAACGCCGGGTGCTACGTAGTGACCGTGTACAGGGACGCGGCCGCGACCAACACATACTGGAAGTACTCCACGCCGTGGACGACTCTAACGCCACAGGACTCCTACCTCGACGCACAGCCGGGACGGCCCTACTACTGGAGGGTTCAGGCGGGTCGCGCTCAAGACGGATGCCTGAACCAGGCCGTTGCCACCTGCACAGCCAGCCAGCCCGGCGCGACCGTAGTCGCGCCGACGGTGACGTCGCTATCGGCTTCGCCCGCCGGTCCGACAGGTCCCACCTCGGCGCGAGGCGGCCAGAGCACGACGGTGACACTCACCGGTACCGGATTCCAGACGGGCGCCTGCGTGGGTTCATCCGCCGGCGGAGTCACGAACACAGCGGTCACGTCCCCGACACAGATCCGATTTACATATACGGCTCCCGTCGACGGCGGACCCGTTACGTTTACGGTGACCAACCCGGATGGCGGGGTCAGCACAAGTAGTCCGACGCTCAAGGTCTCGCCAGACGTAATCGCCACGAGTGGGATCAGCTCGTTTGACAAGCGCAGCGCCCCAGTCACGCTGCGGAGCCCGCGGAACGGAGCGACCGAACACGGGCGCACCCTGACGTTTGACTGGAACGATCTACTTTCCGCGGGGTCGAGAGGCTCCTATGACGCGCGCAACTACGACCTGCAGATCAGCCGAACCGCAGATTTCGATACGCCTCTGAAGGACATCAACAACCTGGATCTCACGCAGTACACCGATGCAAAGGGCTCGCTCGGCAGCGGACACTACTTCTGGCGCGTCGCGGCGATCGACGAATCCGGCGACATTCTGACCTGGAGCCAGCCGCGCGAGGTCACCCTGAACTCCGGTGGCCCGACCGTCCACTTCGGCTCGAAGGCAGGGCTCGCCGTCGGCAAGCAGATCAAGATCAACTTCAGCGACCTGGTGAAGGGCGTGAACCGGCATACGGTCAAGGTCGTGCCGGCGGGCAAGCCTCGCTCAGCGGCGCTCCGAGGCTCTATCAGCCTCGGGGCAGGCCCAACGCGCTACGTCTTCACTCCGCGCACGCCGCTCGCGACAGGCGGGACCTACCACCTGGTGGTCAGTCGAAAGATCGTGGACGCGAATGGAAGTCACGTTGTCGTGACCGGTAAGGCGTTGCGCACGAAGCTCGTTGCCCCGGACCACAGTCCGGGCTGGCGCTACAGCAGCGGGTGGAGCCGGCAGGCGGCCTCCGGTGCGATCAGCGGGAGCTATGCGATAGCGAGCGCGGGACACAGCGCCAAGCTTCACCTGGCGGGCAACGACGTGCAGATCACCGGCTGCAAGGGTCCTGGCATGGGCACGATTGCGATCTCGGTCGCCGGCAAGATTCACCGGGTCTCCGAGGCGCAGAGCTTCACGCGCTGCGGCGTGGTCCTCTGGCACCGCGCACTGCCGGCCGGGATCCACACCTTGCGGGTCCACGTCACGCACGGCGTCGGAAACTTCGACGCCGTCACGGTCACCTAGGCCGACAGGCGTTCGGCGAGGGCTCCTAGCGCCAGCAGGTAGGAGCTCACGCCGAAGCCCGCCACCACGCCGTACGCCAGACCCGCGGTGTACGACGTGTGCCGGAACTCCTCGCGGGCGAGCGGGTTCGACAGGTGCACCTCGATGAACGGCACGCCGACCTGAGCGGCCGCGTCGCGCACCGCGACACTCGTGTGGGTCCAGGCGGCGGGATTGAGCAGGGCGCCGTCGTAGTCCCCCGACGCGAGCTCGTGCAGCCAGCCGATGAACGTCGCCTCGTCGTCGGTCTGCCGGACCTCGACGACCAGACCTAGCTCCTGCCCCGCGGTCCGGCAGGCGACAGCCAGGTCGTCGTGCGTGGTGGTGCCGTAGACGTCCGGCTCCCGGGTGCCGAGCCGTCCCAGATTGGGCCCATTGAGGACGAGCACGCGCTTGGTCACGAGCGGGACACCTCTCGGTAAGCGGCGTCGAGCATCGCCGGATCGGGGTCTTCGAGGATCACCGGGTGGGCCAGCCCCTGCAGCACGACGAACCGCAGCTTGTCACCGCGGGCCTTCTTGTCGATCCGCATCAGCTCGACCAGCTCGGCCAGCGCACCGGGGCGGTAGGACGTCGGCAGGCCGGTCGCCGTCAGCACGACCTGATGACGCATCAAGGTCTCGCCGTCGATCGTTCCGGCTGCTTTGCCAAGACCTGCGGCGAACACCATCCCGATGGAGACCGCGTGCCCG
>CAZEAM010000287.1:0-13330 GCA_964510285.1 uncultured Frankiaceae bacterium
CCGGAACGCGTCGATGTAGTTGATCAGCTCACCGGCGCGGCGCAGCGCCCAGCACCTCGCCTCGTCGGTCATCTGCTCGACCGGGGTCTCTTGCAGCAGTCGCAGCGTGTGGGGGCCCAACGGCAGCCGCACGGCTTCCTCGACCGGCTTGTCCAGGAACGGGATGTCGCCTTCGTCGGCCCACTCGGGGATGGCCTGCTGACATTCCCGCCACACCTCGTCCGGGATCGGTTCCCAGTCACCCCAGTCCGGCGGGTCGGGTTCGTCCCAGCCCGGGGGGTTCAGCAGCACCGCACCCGGACTGTGGCCGAACCCCGGGCTATCGAACATACGTTCGAATATAGGTCAACCCTACGACAAGATCAAGTCAGATCTCTGCAAGAGTCCTGGCTTGCTACGAGCCGAGTTGAGTGACCAGGTCGAACAGATCGGTGAACCGCTGGTGGGCGATGCCCTCGCGCGCACACCAGTCGGCGAGGGTGCCCTTGGCGAAGACGAAGTCAGCGATCTCTGCCGCTTTGGCGTCGCTCGCGCCGTCACCGACGAGGACGGTTGTCGCATGACGATTGATCGCGTGGGGTGAGTCGAGCAAGACTCGCGACCATGGGGCGGATCCGTGCGGCCGGCGAGCTCGATGTCGACGCGGTATGGCCGCTGGTCAGTGAGTTCGCGACCACATTTCGTCCGGTGCGCGAGAGCTTCGAGAAGGCGTTCGCGGAGCTGATCACCCGTGACGACACGCTCGTGTTGATCGCGGAGGATGACGAGGTGGTCGGCTATGCGCTCGCGAGCATGCACGGCACGTTCTTCGCGAACGCGCCGGTCGCATGGGTCGAGGAGCTGATGGTCGCCGAACCGGCTCGTCGCTCGGGTATCGCCACCGCGCTCATGGCCCGCGTCGAAGTGTGGGCCCGTGAGCACGGTGCGGCCTACATCTCGCTGGCCACCCGGCGTGCCGCTAACTTCTACGACGCGATCGGCTACGAGGAGTCGGCGACCTTCTTCCGCAAGCTGCTCGACTAGGGCTGCTCGACCAGGGCTGCTCGGCGGCTCACCCGGCCACGCCGAGGTAGGACTCGATCACCCGCTCGTCCTCGAGCACGCTGGCCGGTGCGCCCTCGGCGATCACCTGTCCGAGCTCGAGCGCGACCAGCCGGTCGCACAGCGAGGTCAGCAGCGGCATGTCGTGGTCGATGACGAGGATCGTCGCGCCGGTGTCGTCGCGCACCTTCTTCAGCAGTGGCACGAGCTGTTCGGTCTCCTTCTGGGCCACTCCCGCCGTCGGCTCGTCGAGCAGTACCACGGCCGGGCGCTGAGCGAGGATGCAGGCGAGCTCGACGATCCGCCGGGTCCCGGTGGACAGCTCGCCGACCATCGTCCCGGCGTACTTCGTCAGACCCAACTGGCCGAGCAGCTCCTGAACCCGTTCGGAGGCCGCCGCCTCGGACAGCGTCGAGGCCGGCAGCCGCAGCGCGGCGGCGACGAGGTCACGGGAGTCCAGATGCCGTTCGAGGGCGACGCCGATCGTTTCGGCAACGGTGAGGCCCGGGAACAGCCGTGCCTCCTGGAACGAGCGGCCGAGGCCGATGACGGCCCGGTCCGACGACCCGAACTCCGTGACGTCCGATCCGCCCAGTACGACGCGACCGCCGTCGGCCTCGAGGAAGCCGCAGATGACGTCGAACAGAGTCGTCTTGCCGGCGCCGTTGTGCCCGATCAGACCGACGATCTCGCCCTTGTGGATCTGCAGCCCGATGTCGTTGAGCACTCGTACGCCGCCGAACGACTTCCCGACGTCGAAGCACTCGAGCACGGTCGGCCGGGCGAGCAGCTCGGCGAGCTCCTTGGTCGCCTGCGCAGCCGACTTCTTCCGCGGCTTCTTGCCGTTCGGCGACGGCGTCGTCACCGCGGAGGCTCCGCCGATGAAGACCGAGCGGAGCACATCGGTGCGCTTGAGCAGATCCGCGGTCGGTCCGGCGAAGCGCACCGTGCCGCGCTCGAGGAACTCCGCGCGCTCGGCAACTTCGAGCGCGACGCTCACGGACTGCTCGACGATGAGGACGGTGACGCCTTCGTCGACCAGCTCGCGCACGACCTCGAGCAGCCGGGCCACGACGGAAGGAGCGAGACCGAGCGACAGCTCGTCGATCAGCAGCATGCGTGGCTTGGACTGCAGTGCCATGGCCAGTGAAAGCATCTGCTGCTGCCCACCGGACATCGTGCCGGCGAGCTGGCGTTCGCGCTCCGCGAGCTGACCGAACAGCTCGAATGCACGATCCCGTCCCGCGGCGACCTTGTCTTTGTCCTTGCGGACCAGCCAGGCGGCGACCCGGAGGTTCTCCGCGACGTTCAGCGACGGGAAGATCGCCTTCGCCGGAACGAGGGACAGGCCCATCGCGGCCCGCGCCTCCGGATTCAGCTTGGTGATGTCCCTGCCGTCGAACCACACCTTGCCGGGGGCGGCGGACAGCAGGCCGGCAACCGCCTTGAGCATCGTCGACTTGCCCGCGCCGTTGGTGCCGAGCAGGGCGACGATCTCGCCGTCGGCGACGTCCAGATCGACGCCGAACAGCACCTGCATCTGGCCGTAGCTCACCTCGACGCCGGTGCACTGGAGCAGCGCGCCGGGCTTTGCCTCGTGCTGCACGCTCGGCGCGTCGGCTACGACCGGCTCGCTGACCGCGTGGTCGGCGGATGCGGTCAGGTCGATGCCGCGCCGCTTCGCCACCATCTTCAGCAACCGGTCGCGCAGCCCGAACACCACCGAGCCGAGGCCGCCGGGGACGACCTGCAGGATCCACAGCAGGGCGGCGCCGGTGATGATCAGCTGGTACTGCGGCCAGTAGTGCACCGCGAGCTGGATGACGGCGACGCCGAGCAGGGCGCCGGTGATCGAGTCGACGCCGCCGATGATCACCATCGAGAAGACCTTGAGGCTCTCGGCCGGGTTGTACGTGCCGGCGCCGATGGCGCCGAGCAGGACGGCGTGCAGCCCGCCCGCGATGCCGGCGATCGCGCCGGCGACGACGAAACCGACCAGCTTGATCCGCGTGGTCGGCACCGCCATGGCGGCCGCGGCACGCGGATTGTCGCGGGTCGCGATCATCGCCCGGCCGGGGCGGGTGTGCCGCAGCGCGACGACGACCGCGATGACGAACAGCAACACGCCCAGGCACAGGAAGTACAAGGTGCGTTCGGCCGAGATCGCGGAACCGGTGGTCGTGTCGAGGTTGAAGCGCTTCCACACCACCGGGAGCGTGATGTTGCCTGGAATGAGTGAGGAGAAGTTGGTCGGGTTGAAGAAGAACGCGTCCGCGGCCACTGCCAGCGCCAGCGTGGTCACGGCGAGGTCGAGGCCTTGGATTCGAAGTGCCGGAAGGCCGACGAGGACGGCGAGGATCGCACCGGCGACGGCGGCGGCGACCAGGCACACGAAGAAGTCGAGGTTCCAGTGGTTCATCAGGTCGCCGACGAGGATTCCGCCGAGGCCGACGAACGCGAACTGGCCGAGGCTCACCTGGCCCGCCCAGCCGGTGAGCAGTACGAGAGAGACGGCAATCACCGCGTAGATCACTGCCGTGTTCAGGATCAGCAGGCCGGAGGCGCTGAACGCGAGTGGCACGAAGATCGCCACCGCGAGCAGCGCGAGCTTGCCGCCCAGGTGTGCGGCGAACACCTCGGGGAGCCGGCGCAGCTGCTCGGGGATCTCGCGGGCTCGGCTGTCGGCGGCGAGCGCCGTCTCGTCGGCTCCCTCCCGCCGTCCGGCCCGCTTCGGAAGCGCGAGCAGCGCGACGAGGATGACGGCGAGGAAGGCGACATCCGGCGCCGAGGCCTTGGTGAAGTTCCACGCGACCAGCTGCTCGAGGACCCCGAGCCCGATGCCCGCGAAGACGGCGACCGGCAGTGACTCCTTGTAGGCGAGCACCGCGGCCGCGAGAGCGGGAAGCAGCAGCGCCGGCCCGGCCGCGGCGTTGATCGTCAGCCCCTGCGACGGGGCGGGCAGGATGACCGAGATCGTGGCGAGCAGCCCTGCCACCGTCCAGACGATCGTCGCCATTCGGCGTACCGGTACGCCGAGCAGGAGCGCCCGTTCCCGGTTGTCCGCGATCGCCCTCACCGCGATGCCCGAGTCGGTGCGCAGCAGGTACCAGCCGAGCGCGACGATCACGACCGGTACCGCCAGCACCATCACCAGGTCGTTGCCGGTGAACAGCACTGGGCCGACGTTCAGGGTGTGGTGCGACAGCGAGGTCGAGAAGCCGCCGACCAGCGACGGGCCACCCAACCACCCCGGCAACAGCAGCTGGATGCCGCCGTAGAGCTGAGCCAGGCCGATGGTCGCGACGGTGAGGACCAGCCGGGAGGACTTCGCGAACCGCCGGATGATCAGGATCTCGGTGAGTGCGCCGAGTAGCGCGCCGGCGACCAGCCCGGCGGCGATCGCCGCGGGCCAGCTCCAGCCCTGACCGAGGTAGAGCAGCACGGCGATCGAACCGCCGACCCCGCCCATCGAGCCGTACGCGAAGTTGATGATCCGGTCGGAGCGGTAGGTCAGGACCAAGCCGAGCGCCTGCAGCCCGATGACCGACCCGATCAGCGCGCCCTGAAGGACGATGCCGAACGGCGCGTGCCCGGGTGCGATCAGGTACGTGACGAGGATCGCCAGCACGACGGCAGCGCCGGTGCTGATCGCCCCGTGGCGCTTGACGACGTCAGGGACGGCGTACATGTCTGTTACTGCCTGCCGTGGTACGGCTTGTGCGGGAAGGGGCCGGAGGGCAGGTCGTCGAGCGTGTAGCGCCGGCTCGCGAAGATGTATGCGCCCTTCTTGTCGTTGTAGACCGATGTGGCGTTGGGATCCCAGTAGATCTCGGCGCCGTCGAGGGTCGGCGAGAAGTGGCCCGGCGGGAAGCCCCAGGTGCCGAACTCACTCGTCTGGCTCGTCGGGTAGGACCGCATCCCGCGTTCGAAGTTTTCCGGGGTGAGGTCCGGACCGGCGAGCTGCACACCGAGCGCGATCATGTACATCTGCGCGTAGATCAGGTTGACGAACTGCGCCGGCTCGTCGTTGCGCACGCTCTTGTACGCCGCGTATCCGAGCGTGGCCGCGAACGGCAGCGTCGGGCCCTGGTAGGTCACGCCGAACGCGTGCTGCCACTCGGCCTGGTCGAACAGCTGGCCGACGATGTCCTGGTCGGTGAGCGAGACACCGACGACTGCCCACTCGGGGAAGTAGTTCTGCTCGTCGGCCCGCTGGGTCAGGTACACCGGCAGGATCGGGTCGCAGCCGCAGACCACGGTCGTGATGTGGTTGGCCTTGAGCTTCGAGATGATGCTCGCCGCCTGGTTGGCGAGGGTGGCCAGGTTGAGCTGGTAGGGCACGTTCATCGGCACCGGCTGGCCGGAGTGCCGGTAGATGTTGGCGCCGTTCTGGACGCACTCCTGGTACCACGGGTTGTCCGGCGCGATCGTCGCGAACTTGCGGGTCTGGTTCTTCAGGTCCGGCCCGGCGAAGATCGCCTTCTTCCCGGCCAGCGAACGGACGCCGACCTCCGCCACGGCCTGGCTGACGCCGGTGCAGTCCGTCGCGATGCTCCAGGAGTACGGCGCGCGCTGCTCGAACCAGCGCTGCGACATGTAGGGAACGCCGAAGTTCATCACCTTGTCGCGCGACAGCGAGTCGGCGTACGGCTCGGTGCCTGCGCTCATGTCGCCGAATGCCTTGATCCCGCTCGCGACGTGGAGCGCATCAGCCGCCGCAGCCGCCTGGCCGCCGCCGAGCAGCTCGTTGGTCTGCGATCCCTGACCCTTGAAGAACTTGAACACCAGCTTGCGGCCGTAGAACTGGAAGTGGGTGTTGAAGTAGTCGGCCAGGCCCTCGATGGTGCGGTTGGTATCGGCCTGCGTGTCGTCGAACTGCGCACCCCCGATGCGGGCCAGGGTCTGCTGGAACGTCGGGTCTCCGGTGATCCGGAACGAGATCGTGATCGTCGACCGCGTGACGCCACGAGTCGTCGCGCCACCGTTGTTGCCGGAGAACGACACGCATGGCGGCGAGTAGGGGTCGCCCGGCACCTGCGGGCCCTTGCAGCCCTTCGGCTGCGAGATGGGCGCGCCGGTGGCGGAGGTGGACGGTACGACGCCGCCGACGTGATTGCCGGTCTTGGCGGTCTGCTTCCCACCCGCGGCGGTTACGCCGGTGGGGCTGGTCGGCGCGACCGCGCCGGGCCCGGTGTCGCTCGCCGTGGTGACCGTGACCTTCTGTGGGGCTTCGGTCGGCACGAACGCCGCCATCAGGACGAACGCGACCAGCAGGCACGCGAGTGGGCCGTAGCCGCGCAGCAGGGGGCGTACCGGCGGCGGAGGGTTTGCACTCAAGTTTCGATCGCCATCCTCGCGAGTCGGTGTCGCCGTCGTACGACGAAGTAGTCCGCCCCCGCGATCCCCCCGAGCGCTGCGAGTGCGATGAGTCCGACGGCGAGCCCGGCGCCGCGCCGGCATGTGGGCCGCCCGGCCGGGCTGGTGGTGGAACAGCTGGACGCGACGGTCCGTGAGCCGGCGGCCACCTGCGGGCCGGGTACCGGCGAGGGCGCCTCGGACGCGATCGGCAGCGGCGGCACCTTCCCGCCCTCGTCACCGCCCAACGCGGGCGGGTTGGTGTCGCCGGCGGGCGGCAGGTTGGTGCCTGTGCTGCTGTTGCCCTCGTCCTGGCCGTCGCCGAACGGGTTCGCGTAGGTCGTGTCGTCAGTCTTCGCCGTGGTGCCGCCGAGGTTGATGTTGAACTGACCGATTCCGTCGAGGGCGGCGATCATCAGGTTGGCCGCGCTGTAGACGCTGCCGAACGTGCACAGCGCCTTGTTGATGGCGTTCGCGGCTGGGTCGAAGATCGTGTGGACGAGGTTCAGGATCGGGACGAGCACCATCTTGCCGAGCGCCGAGTGAGTGACGCCGATCGCCAGCGGGGTCATCGCGAGCTGGCCGTTGTCATGGCTGACCTCGGGCAGCAACACGTGCAGGCCGGTGGGCGCGAGCGCGTTGTTGATCGCCTTGAAGGCCGAGTCGAGCGCGTCGGTCGACGCGGTGGGGAGCTTGGTGCCGCCGATGTCGACCGTCGAGATGGTGAAAGTCGAGGACGAGGCGGGCTTCGACCCGGTCCGCACCGAGGTCTCCCAGTGCAGACCCCCCAGATGGATCGGGCCGAGGTCGACCCGGGCGACGTCGGCGGTCGACTCGGCGAGGCGGGCGTGCCCCTCGTAGAGGTGGGCGTGGGCGCCGCTGGACAGCCCGCGAACGGCGACGACGCCCGGGACTTCGATCGTGCCGCCGTCGAATGACGCGAGCGCGTCCTCGTTCGGCGAGGGAGTCGCCTTGACGTGCGACTTGCCGCCCACCGCGGTGGCGAACTGGTTGGCCGCGCCGCCGAGGTTCTCGGTGTCCTCGACCGCGCCCGCGTTGGACTCGGCGGTGATCGGTTTCGGCACCTGGTCGGGCTTCAGCGGAGCCGGAGTCGGTCCGCACTGCACCGTCAGGGTGCTGCCGATGACGCCGAGGTCGATCGCCTGAGCCGATGCCTGCGCGAGCGAGTTGCGGTACTGCGCGACCGAGCGGCCGAGCGTGATCGTCGCGGCCAGGCCCGCGTCGCGCGGGTCGAGCTGGAACGCCTGCGACGTCGCCACGGCATTGCCCGGCACGAACGCGTCGCTCGAGGCCGCCGGCGCCGCGGGGCCGGTGTCGCTTCGCGCTGCGACGGCTGCCTCGGCCGGCCCAGCGGCGGCCACGAGGGCCGCGATGACCGCGAGCCAGGCTACGCGGGGCGGGCCCCCGCGACGGCGTATCACGGGATGACACTAAAAGCGCAGGTCACGCCGGGCAAGGGTGGTGACTCCGGCGCGCCGGTGCGCTAGGCGCGCTCGCGCAATAATGCGGAGATGCGTACCCCGATTTGTGACCGTCTGGGGATCGAGTTCCCGATCTTCGCCTTCAGCCACTGCCGCGACGTCGTCGCGGCGGTCACCAACGCCGGAGGGATCGGGGTGCTCGGTGCCGTCGCGCACAGCCCGGGTGGGCTCGAGGTCGACCTGGCCTGGATCGACGAGCAGGTCGGTGGCAAACCGTACGGCGTCGACCTCCTGCTGCCGGTCAAGTTCGCCGACACCAAGGCCGACCGCGCGGGTGCCGCGGCACCGTCGACCGACGACTTGTTCCCGCCGGACACCGTCGCCTTCGTCGACGGGATCCTGGCCCGCCACGGCGTACCCGAGCTGGGCGGTGAGACCGGCCCGCGGCGCGGGGTGATGAGCGTGTCGCCGGAAGCCAACTCGACGCTGCTCGACGTCGCGCTCGCTCACGACATCAAGCTCCTCGCGAGCGCGCTCGGCCCGCCCACGCCCGAGCTCATCGAGCGGGCGCACGCGAGGGACATCGTGGTCGCGGCCCTCGTGGGCGCGAAGTCGCACGCGCAGCGCCAGGTCAACGCCGGCGTCGACCTGATCGTCGCGCAGGGCACCGAGGCGGGCGGGCACACCGGGCAGGTGTCGACGATGGTGCTGGTCCCGGAGGTCGTCAAGGCGGTCGCCCCGACCCCGGTCCTGGCCGCCGGCGGCATCGTCACCGGTGAGCAGGTCGCCGCAGCCATGGCACTGGGGGCGCAGGGAGTGTGGTGCGGCTCGGTGTGGCTGACCACCGCCGAAGCCGAGACCGACCCGGTGGTCAAGCAGAAGTTCCTGACCGCGACGTCGAGCGACACCGTCCGCTCGCGGTCGCTGACCGGCAAGCCCGCCCGCATGCTGCGCACCCCGTGGACCGACGAGTGGGAGGCCGCAGACGCGCCCGCGCCGCTGCCGATGCCGCTGCAGAGCATGCTGGTCGCCAACGCGCAGCTGCGGATCGCGCGCGACGCGCGCACTGCGGGCAGCGGAGCCGAGCAGCTCGCGACGTACTTCGTCGGGCAGGGCGTCGGACTGATGGACCGGGTGAAGCCGGCCCGCGAGGTGGTCGAGGAGATGGTGGCCGGCTACCTCGAGGTCGCGGAGCGGTTCGCCGGCCAGCTCGCCGACTAGACCGCCCGCACCGACCGGCTCAGTGCTTGCAGCCGGTCTTGACCTGCAGCTGGTGGGCCTTGTTGGTCAGGGGGGAGTCCGGCACCGGCATCCCGCCACCGCCGAGCACGAGCCCGCAGCTCCCGGCGTAGACCGCGGGAAGCGGGTAGACCGGAAGCGCCGGCGACCCCATCGGGTCCGGGTCCTCGTAGAACTGCACGCCCGGCTGGTTGGTCACCTTGTGTGCCTCCAGCTGGCGCCAGTAGTCCATGCCGCCGTGCCGGTTCTTGGTCCCGCTCGGTGAGGGGTTCTTCTGCGAGGTGTTGCAGTTCTTCGGGGCGTCGGGCTGTGGCTTGTCTCGGTCCTCTCCCTGCTCGCCGCCGCTGTTGCAGTTGTACGGGTCCCACTTCTTGCCGGTGTAGTCGTAGACGTTTCGCTCGGAGTGGCGCGAGTGGCCCTTGCAGCGGTTGTCCTTGAGCTGTTCGCCGGTGTTGGAGTCGCAGCCTTCGTAGACCGTCTGCTTCATCGTCGTCGCCGAGAGGCAGATCCCGTCCGCGCAGAATCCCGATGCCGCGTTGAGCAGGCCCTCCGGCTGCGACAGCGTGCCGGACTCGGTGAGCCGGTACGGCATGAAGGCGAGCATGACGCCGCCGCCGTCCGACGGGCCGTTGATGCTTCCCCGGGTCCGCGGCGAGGTGTAGAAGCCCTCGCCGTCGTGCTCCCCGTTGTCGCTGTTGTCGTCCATGCCGTAGTAGAGGATGAAGCCGTCGGTGAGGACCTTCGTGAGGTTCTGCCGGGTCCCGGTGTCCGGCGTCAACGTCGTCTTCCCGTAGTCGCCGCCGGGGATCCCCTCGCACTTGTACGGGAACGACGGCAGGTTCGCCACGAGCGGGCAGTACCACTCGTAGTAGTCGGCGTTGAGGCTGAAGCCGGCGCCCTTCTTGTTGTTTCCGCAGCCGTACTTCTGCTGGCTGTTGGCCTCTTTGATCGAGGTCGGCTTCTGCCCTTCCGGGGCACGCCCGCCGGTGCCGTCGGTGTTCACGGCGACGCAGGCCGCGTGCGGCGATCCGCTCTGACCCGGGTAACCGAGCGAGTAGAGGGTGCCGGTGCCCTTCGAGTGCTCGTCGTTGGGCGACTGCATGATGCCGAGCGAGAGCCAGTAGGTGTTCAGCTTCCCGTGGTCGCCCTGCCGGTCGGAGTTGTTGTAGCCGTTGTTCGGGTTGCCGTCCGTCATGCCGCCGCTCTCGAGGGTGAGCTGGGCGTTGTGGCAGCCCGGGTAGGTCTGGTACGGCGGGGTGTTCCAGTCGGTGTCCTGGTAGTTGCAGTGCTGCTGGGACGGGCTGTACGTCCCGCCGTTGACGGCGAGCGCCACACCGGCGCCGGCCAACGACAACAGGACACCGGCGACCCCGGTGATGGACACGGTCGCGAGCCTGCTGCGCATCGGGAGGCCTCCTGGAGGTGCCGCGCAAACTATGACGCCGGCGTCATAGTCATCCTCGACCACTTCGACGCGGGTTCACAAGTTCCTGCGGTCAGCCTTTCTGGTTGGCGGTCTTGGCGTAGGGCCGGCAGGGCTCGTTGCGCAGGCTGCCGCACTCGGGCAGACCGGTGGGCACCGTGACGCCCGGGACCACCGGCAGGTAGAGCGCCGATCGCATCGACTTCGAGTACTTGATCGACACCTGGCTGGTGCCCTTCTCGGGCTGCGGGTGCTGGAACGACCAGATCGGCTGCGTGCCGTTCGGGCCGGCGATGGTGATCCGGATCCGGCTGCCGGCGCGGTAGACGTGACCCTCGTAGTACAGCGGGATCACGACCTGCACGAACTTGCCCTTGGGCATCGCCTTCGAGTCCTGCTGGCGGAAGCTCGGAACCGGCTCGAGCAGCGTGCTCGGCTGGGCGAAGATCGTGTGCTTGCGGGTCTCGAGCTTGCGCTCGCTCGCCCGCATCCAGCCGCCTTGGACGAACACCTCGTGGTGCGACGGGGTGACCTCGCTGACCGTGGCCTGCAGGTCGACGTCGGGGGTCGAGGACTTCACCCACAGGTGGATCGCGCCGGCCCCGATCACCGTCGTGTCGGATTTCAGCGGCGGAGTGACGTAGGACACCGCGGTACCCGCGGGGTTCTGCTTCCAGTTCCAGTGCCACTGGGAGGCATTGCCCCACAGCCCGCCGCCTCCGGTGCTACCGATGAAGTCCGTGAGCGGCAGCGCGTGCGGGTCGGAGGTGTAGCGGTCGGTGCCGCTGCCCGGCGCCCGCTGCGCGGACAGGGTGCCGTGCGGACCGAGGTACCAGCGCTTGGCGACGGTGCTGGGGATCGGGAAGCGCGAGAAGGTCTTCTGGAAGGCGGGATACGGGTTGCCGGCGACGTACTGCCCAAGGGGATCGGTCCCGGCGCCATTGTCGAACATCACCCGGATCGACGGTTGTGCCTTGAACGCCGCGAGCGCGCCGGCGTAGGTCGGCTGGAGCTGGATCGGGTCGATCGGCAGGGTCACCAGGTCGTTGCTCGGCAGCCCGAGCGCCTCCTGGTAGATGACCGGCGCGGCCGCCTTGATGACGGGGGAGTTCAGCAGTGGAACCTGCTTCGCGACGTACAGCTCGAGGAAGTCATACAACCGGTTGATGGTGTACGGGTCGAGCGAGTCGGTGTGCACCCCGTTGGTGAACGTGAACCACTTCTCCTTGGTGCCGGTGAAGTGCTGGACGAGTGCCGGGCAGTGCCCGCCGGTCTGCTCGTCCTCGAACTGGCAGGCCATGAAGGTCGGCACGTGGATCTTGTGCACGAAGGTCAGCGGGTCGAGCGTGTCGGCGTACGCCGGGTGGTAGTGCGTGTTCGCGGCGATCGTCGCGGGCAGGTTCTGGGCCTCGCCGTGCAGGACCTGGTTAGCCTTGCAGGTCTTGTCGCCTTGCTGAATGCGCTTGTAGGCCCAGCCCTGCCCGCCGTGCGGCCCGGCCGGCTTCGCCTGGTACTGCCGCTCGTTGGCCCACGCCACCGCGAAGCCGTCGTTGAGGATGCCGCCCGGCTCGAGCGTTGTCGCGGTCGCGTCGATCACCGACAGCGGCGCGATCGCGGCCAGCGACGGCGGGTCGGTCTGGGCGGTGAACAGCTGGCTGATCCCGCCGTAGGAGATGCCCAACATCCCGACCTTGTGGTTCTTGACCCACGGCTGGCGAGCCACCGCCTCGATCACGTCGTAGCCGTCGAGGGACTGCATCCGCTCGAAGAAGTTGAACGAGCCGCCCGAGCACCCCGTCCCGCGCATGTTCACGTCGACCACGGCGAAGCCCATGAGGTTGGCCAGGATCGCGATGCCGCTCTCGGGGCCGTCCGGGTTGGCGTACCCGTAGCCGGCGTACTCGATCAGCGTCGGGTACGGCGGGGCGTAGTCGGGGATGCCCGGCGGCAGGGTGATGTCCGGAAGCCCGAGGCCCGCCGGGCTGGTGGGCGGGTGCACGTAGTAGGCGAGCTTCGTGCCGTCGCGGGTGGTCAGGTACCCGTACCCGTGGTCGGGAATCGACTGGTTGTAGACGTCCGGGTCCCACGGCTTGTCCGCCGCGCTGTGCACGGTGACCGCGGCGGACCGCGAGCCGCCGCCCTGCTCGACGCGGTAGCCCTTGCCCGGCTTGACGTCGCGGAACACGACGCCCCCGAGCGAGTCGGCCGGGTGGGAGGCGACCTTGTGCCCGGAGGCGTTGACGAGGGCGGTCGGCGCGCCGGGCTCGAGACCCGTGGCGTAGACCTGCTTGGCGCCGCCGTGTGCGCTCATTTTCGGCGAGGCGCTCGCGCTTGCCGCTTGGAGCGGGATGACGAGTCCGGTGACCAGGAGCAGCGAGGCGGCGATCTTCTTCACGAGGCTGAGTCTTCTACGCCCGGCCAACCCGCTCCTGCTCGGATCGTGCGCACGGATCGGCCGGGACGAACGGTGACGGTTACCCGTTTCCCGCTGCCCGCCGCCAGGGTGAGCCTGGTCCGCTGATCCGAATGAACCGTCACGCGCAGCGGCCGATCGAGGGTCAGCTTCATCTGGCGAAGCACGAGGGTGATCCGGCTGACGCCGGTCAGGTGGGCGGACAGCGCGTTGCGCAGGGGCGTCCCGGACTGGGTCAGCCGCCAGGTCTGGGCCTCGTACGCCGAAGGCACCTCGCCGTGGTGGCCCGGATCGCTCCAGGCCGACTGGACCGGGTGGACCCGCGGCGCGGGCCGGCCGTAGGTCCGGACCACCGCGGGGGCCCGGCCCGTGCGCCGGTGCGTCGGCACCCCACCCTGGACGAAACACGCCCGGTCC
>CAZEAM010000288.1:0-13868 GCA_964510285.1 uncultured Frankiaceae bacterium
CGCGTGGAGCAAGGTCGCGACCGTGCACGTCCTGCGGGACACGTCGCTGTCGATCCGCGCCCATGAGACCAGGTACGGGCACGAGCTGATCCAGGGCCAGCTGCGCGCCTCTGGCCATGCGTTGCCGGGTCGCGAGGTGCAGCTGCGGGAACGTGCGCCGGGCAGCGACACGTGGACCACCGCGAAGGTGAAGCGCACCCACCGGCATGGCGTCGTGCGGTTCCGGCTAGCGATTCCGACCGCGCCGGAGGCGTTCCAGCTCGTCTACGCGGGCGGGCCGAACTACCACGGTTGCCAGAGCGGTGTCGTTACGATCGGCTGAGCAGCAGGGAGAATGGCGCGGACCAAGCGCCAGTGGTTCAGATGAGATGGGGACAGCGCTCATCGGCAGGCAGCCGTCGCGACATGCTCGTCGTCAAGGCCCGGAAACGGCGCCCGGCGAGGAGCCGCTCGACGACGCTCTGCGCCGGGCGGTGGCGGGTGACGAGTCCGGCTTCGCCGAGCTGTGGCGGGCGCTGCACCCGCGACTGCTGCGCTACCTGCGGGTGCGAAGCGCCAACTACGAAGACGTCGCCGCCGAGACCTGGCTGCACGTCGTTCGCGACATCTCGAGGTTCGAAGGCACCGCTGACCGCTTCCGCGCCTGGTTGTTCGTGGTGGCCCGCAACCGCGCGATCGACGCTGCCCGCGCGGCGGCGGCCCGCCCCCTCGTCCTGGTGCCCGACGTCGCGGCCGAGGGCCAGCAGCCGACCACCCCTCCGGCCGAGTCCGAAGCCCTCGACCGCATCTCCACCGAACGTGCGGTCGAGCTGGTCAAGCAGCTGCCACCCGACCAGGCGGACATGGTGATGCTCCGCGTGGTCGCCGGCCTCGACGTACCCGTGGTCGCGGAGATCGTCGGCAAGTCGCCGGGTGCGGTCCGGGTCAGCGTGCATCGCGGGTTGCGCGCGCTGGCGCGCGACCCCAGCCTGCGGTCGAGGGCGGTGTGATGCGACACCGCGACGACGATCTCGAACCGTTCCGCGAGGATCCGGTCGTCCGGGCCCTGACCGGGCCGGCGACCCCGCAAGAGCTCGCCGGAGAGGCGGACGCGCTTGCCGCATACCGCGAGGCGGTTCCGGTTCCGCAGCAGCGGCGGCGGTCCGCGGCACGGATCGCGACCGGAGCGTCGGTGACGGTGCTGGTGGTCGGCCTGTCCGGCGGCGTGGCCGCTGCCTACGCCAACTACCTCCCCGACTCGTGGCAGCAGAAGCTGCACGACGAGGTCCACTCGATCCCGGCCCCGGAGAAGAAGGCGCCCAAGCCCCCGGTGGCGTTGAACAGCCCGACGCCGATCACTCCGTCGCAGCCGGCTCCGACCCCGACCGTGATCGCCTCCAGCCCGGACGAACCGTCGCCGACCGCGACGCCGACCGCGTCGCACACGCCGTCGCCGTCGACTTCGCCCACCCTGCCCATCGGCGTCCCGTCAGCATCGGTGACGCCTTCGGCGACGCCGACGATCAGCCCGACCACCACCCCCACAGCGTCTCCGCCGCCCACCGCCGCAGCCGGCCAGGTCGCGATCACGGTCACTCCGGGCAGGCAGGTCACCTACGGCACCCAGCTCACCGTGAAGGGCGCGTTGACCGACGCGGCAGGCAACCCGATCGCCGACCGACGGGTCGTGCTGGTCGAGCGGTTCCCGGGCCAGCCGGGCCGGCACCGGGCCGGCGTCGCGCGCACGTCGGTGACCGGCGAGGTGACGTTCACCGCGCCGCCGGTCCATCGCAACGTGCGGCTGGTGCTCCGGGCCGGTCATCACCTGCGCAGCGCGGCGCAGCAGGTGGTCGTGGTCCCGATCATCCATGTCGAGGTCCCGCCGACCGCACCCGGCGAGACCTCGGTGACCGTGCGGGTCGCGGTCGCGGGTGGGCAGCAGGGTGACGCGCTGGTGATCCGTGGACCCGGCGCGCGCGACCTCCACCGGGCCACGCTCGACGCTTCCGGCTCGACCACTTTGTCGCTGCCCGCCTCGCCGAGCCAGACCGTGCACTACCGCGCAGTGGTGCGCCCGACCCGTGCCCACGGTGGTCACGAGCTTGCCTTCTACGTGCCGCCGACCGGCAGTTAAGTAGGGTCCGTCCCCTAGGCAGTGCCGGCGAGTGCCGGCAGGTGTTGAAGGGCGGTGTGCGGGACGTGGACGCTGAGGCCGCGCCGTATCTGGTCGGCCGCGGAATCTCCGACGTGACCGGAGAGCTGTGGGGATGCGGGCTCCTGGGCTACGGCAAGGCCGACCAGGTGTCCAAGGGCCTGCACACCCGGCTGCGGACCCGCGCGTTCGTCTTTGTCGATCCGTCGACGGACGAGCGCGTGCTGATCTGCGTCAGCGATCTGCCGCTGATGTTCGACAGCGTGCATCGCGAGGTGCTGCGCCGGCTCGCGGCGAGCTACGGCGAGTCCTACACCGACAACAACACGATGCTGACCGTCACCCACACGCACTGCGGTCCGGGCGGCTACTCGCACCATCGGCTCTACAACATGACGACCCACGGGTTCCACCCGCTGACCTTCGGGGCGATCGTCGACGGAATCGTTGAGGCGGTCGACCGCGCGCACGCGGACATCGCACCGGCAACGCTCACGTTGTCCCGCGGCACGCTCGACAACGCCAGCGTCAACCGCTCACCGCAGTCGTTCGCGCGCAACCCCGAGTCCGACAAGGCGCACTTTCCCCAGGGGGTCGACCCGCAGACCACGTTGCTACGGGTGGAGCGGGACGGCCGCGTGGTCGGCGCGATCAACTGGTTCGCCACGCACGGCACGAGCATGACGAACCGCAACTGCCTCGTCAGCGCCGACAACAAGGGCTACGCGGCCTACCACTGGGAGCGGCTCGTCTCCGGCGTCGACTATCTCGCCGGTCCGGCGCCTGACTTCATCAGCGCGTTCGCACAGACCAACGCCGGGGACATGTCCCCGAACCTCAACCGCCGTCCCGGCAGCGGCCCCACCGAGGACGAGTTCGAGAACACGCGAATCATCGGGCGACGCCAGGCGGACGCGGCGGCAGAACTGGCCAGGGCCGAGGGCGTGGCGGTCACCGGCGGCCTCGACGCGCGCCTGACCTACGTCGACCTCGGCAACGTCACGGTCAGTCCGGAGTTCACCGGCGACGGACGGTCGCATCGGACCACTCCCGTCATGGGAGGTGCGGCCGCGCTCGCCGGTACCGACGAGGGTCCGGGCTTCCCCGGCTTCAAGCAGGGCCGCAACCGGATCATCGACGCGCTGTCGCGCGCGACGTACTACCGGTTCTCGTCTCGGCTGCGGGACGGGCAGGCCCCGAAGGGCATCGTGCTGCCCGGCGGGGTGATGAACCGGATCGCCCCGTTCGTGCAGGAGCGGGTCCCGGTGCAGCTGCTGCGGATCGGCCGGCTCTACCTGATCGGGATCCCCGGCGAGGTGACGATCACTGCCGGTCTGCGGATGCGCCGCGAGGTCGCGTCGGTGGTCGGGGCCGATCTCGCCGACGTCCTGGTCGCGGGCTACAGCAACGCCTACATCCACTACGTGACCACTCCCGAGGAGTACGCGGAGCAGCGGTACGAAGGTGGGAGCACGCTGTTCGGCCGGTGGGAGGCGCCCGCGCTCACCCAGATCGCCGTGCAGCTCGCGACCGCCATGCGGGACAAGGTGGCGATCGGGCGCGGCACTCCTCCGCCGGATCTGTCGCACCGCAACCGGCGGCCGGTGAAGCGGAAGGCGGACCGCAAGTCGTCGGGCCGGCCGTTCGGCGACGTGCTCAGCGCGCCGCGCGGTCGCTACTCGCGCGGGGAGATGGTCGAGGTCGCCTTCGCCGGTGCGAACCTCAACAACGACCTGCACCGCGGCGGCACCTTCCTCGAGGTCGAGCGAGCCGTGGACGGCTCGTGGCAGCGGGTCGCCGACGACGGCGACTGGACGACGAAGCTGCACTGCAGCAGGGCCGAGGGCGGCACCCGGATCACGATCACCTGGGACGTCCCCGCCGACGCGGCCGACGGCGAGTACCGCATTCGCTACCACGGTGACGCCTGCGACGCGGGTGGGCGGCTCAGCGCGTTCACCGGGACCAGCCCGACCTTCACGGTCGCCTGACAGGTAGACAGGACACGTGGCAAGCGACGACTGGACCGCCCCGGGCGTCTACGAGGTCGTGCCCGGGGTGTACCGGATCCCGCTGCCGCTGCCCAACGACGGGTTGCGGGCGGTCAACGTCTACGCGATCGCCGGTGCCGACGGCCCGGTGCTGATCGACTCCGGATGGGCGGTCGCGAACGCCCGCGACCTGCTGCAGGCCGGGCTGCGGGAGATCGGCGCCGAGCTCGGTGACGTCCAGCGGTTCCTGGTCACGCACATGCACCGCGACCACTCCCGCCAGGCGACCCATCGGCGCAACGAGGTCGGCACCCGGGTCGGCCTGGGGGCCGAAGAGCGGTGGTCGCTGGAACTGGTACGGCGACCGGGCCGCAAGGCGGCCGAGGAGCAGGTCGCGCTCTTGCGGGCGTTGGGCGCGGCGGACATCGCCGAGAAGATGCACAAGGGAAACCGCGGGCATCACGACCCGGCCGAGTGGGAGCTGCCCGACGAGTGGCTGACCGGCGCGCAGGTCATTCCCGCGAACGGTCGTGACCTCGAGGTCGTGGCGACGCCGGGTCACACCCGCGGCCATGTCGTGTTCTACGACACGGCCAACAGCGTGCTCTTCGCCGGCGACCACGTCCTGCCGACCATCACGCCCTCGATCGGGTTCGAGCCGGCGATGACCGATGATCCGCTCGGCGCCTTTCTCGCCTCGCTCGCCCTCGTGCGCGGCCGTCCGGACGCGATGCTGCTGCCGGCGCACGGCCCGGTCGTCCCCAGCACGCACGCCCGGGTCGACGAACTGGTCGAGCACCACCGGATCCGCCTCGACGTGATGCGCGACGCGCTTGCCGACGGCGCTGAGACCGCGGCCGACGTCGCGGCCGTCGTGACCTGGACCCGTCGTGACCGAGCCCTCGCCGAGCTCGACGTCTTCAACCAGTTCCTTGCCGTGTGCGAGACCGGCGCACACCTCCAGTTGCTCGTCAGTCAGGGTCGCGCCACGATGAAGGAGAAGGACGGCGTCCGGTACTACGCCGTCGCATGACCCGGATCACAGCGGACGGGGAGGGATCGTGCCTGGGTTCGTCACCACCCGCGCGCGGCGTCGCGCGCTCGCCCTGGCGGCGGCGGGTGCCGCTGCGCTGGGCAGCGGTCTGGTCGCCGCGCCCGGTCTGAGCGCGGCCGCGCCGACCAGCGCGCCGGCTGTCCAGTCCGTGGCGCTGGAGACCAGCCAGACCGCAGTGACCTCGTCGACCGGGCACGCGCTGCGGGTCCAGGTCACCGCGAGCCAGACCCAGCCGTTGTCGCCCGGCCAGGCCACGTCCGGGCAGGTGTCGGTCATCCTCAGCACCGGTACGTCGGACAAGTCCGAGATCCACGAGTGGCGCTTCGAGGATGCTGACGGAGCGCTCAACGTCGACAGCACCAGTTCCGGCCGCCTCAGCCTGCCGGGTCCGGAGATCGCCCCGTTCGGCAAGCTCAACCTGACGATCACCCCCGTGGGCAGCGCGACGACGCAGAGCTGCGAGGGCACGCCGCGCAGCCAGACGCAGAACGTGACCGTCGCGGGCACCTTCTTCTTCGACACGATGTCGACCGGCAAGAACGCCTGGGGAACGGTGGGCAAGGACTCGAAGGGCTTCACCTTCGCTGCGACGAACACCGTCACGACCACCTACGTCAACGTCAACCCGGCGGCGTGTCTGCCGGACTTCGCCAACCTGCCGTGCTCGGCGAGCCTGTTCTGGCAGTCCGCTCCGAACGACGACCTGTCGCTGTCCGGCGCGAAGGCCGGCAAGCACGGGTCGATCTTCGCGTCCCGGACCACGGACCTGAATGCGCCGGTCGACGCCAAACGGATCGACGAGGCGTACGGCACGTCCGGGAAGCTCGTGCTCGGCACGAGCGGCCGCGCGGCGTCGTTGTCGGTGAGGGCGCGCAGCAATAGCAAGGGAAGCGCCAAGCTCAGCGCCAAGAAGCACGGGAAGCCGTTCAGTGTGAACTGCAAGAAGTCCGGAAAGTCGAGGGTCCAGACGTCGACGACCTGGAGCAACGCGCGCTTCCACAACGGCGGCACCCCGCTGGCCGTGAAGGCGCAGATCTTCGGCGCCATCAAGGTCCCGAACAACGGCAGTGCGGAGATCGTGCGGACGAGCCTGTCCTGACCCGCGCCCGCGCCGACCGCGGGCTGGGCGTGGATTGACCTAGATTTGGCGGATGCTGATCGTGAGGCTGAACCACGCGGTCCTCTACGTCCGTGACCTGCAGCGCAGCCTCGACTTCTACGTCGGGGTGCTCGGCTTCACCCGGATCGAGGAGATGACGCCGGCCGGGTTCTCCGGCGCGGCCTTCCTGCGCGCACCGGGCTCGACCAACGATCACGACCTCGGCCTGTTCGCGCTCGGCGAGCGGCTCGGTCCGTCACTTGCCGGGCGCGGCACCGTCGGGCTCTACCACCTGGCCTGGGAGGTGGACACGCTCGAAGAGCTGGAGCGGCTCGAAGGCGTCCTCGCCGAGGCCGGCGCCCTGGTCGGTGCTTCCGACCACGGCACGACGAAGAGCCTCTACGCCCACGACCCCGACGGTCTCGAGTTCGAGGTGGCCTGGATCATCCCGGCGGACCTGCTGACCCAGGACGCGAAGGACGCCCGGACCCGCATCGGGCCGCTGGACCTCACCGCTGCCAAGCAGCGGTACGGCGCAACGACCCGAGGCGGGGTAGGGATCTCGGTCAGCTAGGCGCGGGAGACGGCGCCACGCGCAGCACCCGGGCGAGCGGCTGTGGCAGCCACCAGTTCCAGCGGCCCATCAGTGACATCAGGGCCGGCACGAGCAGTGCGCGCACGATGGTGGCGTCGAGCAGGATGCCGACGCCCAGCCCCGTTCCCATCACCTTGATGTCGGTCTGCGGACCCGAGGCGAGCGCCGCGAAGGCGAGGAAGAGGATCAGTGCCGCGCTGGTCACCAGCCGTCCGGTGCGACCGAGACCGCGGATGACGGCGGTGTTCGTCCCGCCTTCGTCGGGCTGCGCGTCGTACTCCTCGCGGATGCGACTGAGGATGAACACCTCGTAGTCCATCGACAGGCCGAACAGGAACGCGAAGACCATCAGCGGGATCCAGAACGTGATCGCGCCGGTCGCCGGCACGTCGAAGATCGCGTTGGAGCCGTGCCCGCTCTGCCAGAACCAGGTCAGGAATCCGAAGGTCGCGGCCATCGAGATGACGTTGAGCAGCACCGCCTTCAGCGCGAGCACGAACGAGCGGAAGGCCCGCATCAGCAGGATCAGCGTCAGCAGCGCGATAACGGTGAACATCAACGGGAAGTTGCCGTAGACGGCGTGGATGTAGTCCTGCTGGGTCGGTCCGTCCCCGGCGACGCCGACCACGCCCGAGATCGGTTCCACCGCCGCCTGGACCGCGCGGACGGGTGCGAGGGTCTCGCTGTTCGCGGTCACCACGTCGGGCACCACGATGATGTCGGCGAGGCCGTCCTTGTTGGCCACCGGACCGTCGGCCAGGGTTGCCATCGAGACCCCCGGCGCCGCGTTGACCGCGGCGAGCGCCTCGGGCGCGTCGGACTCCTTGGTGAGCACCTCCAGCGGGGTCATGATCCCGGGGCTGATGCCTTGCGAGGTCATCTCGACGTACGCCTGGTGCGCGTCGCCGGTCTTCGCCAACGCCTGGACGCTGGTTTCGCCGACCTTCAGACCGAAGGCGGGCGCGAGCATCACGCCGAGGATCACGACGGCGACGCCCGCACCGGCCCAACGCTGCTTCACGACCCCGTTGGCCCAGCGGGTCCACGAACGGCTGGCGCTGGCCTCGTGCCGGATGCGCGGCCAGTCGATGCGCGGGCCGATCCCGCCCAGCAGCGCCGGCAGGAAGGTGAGCACGACGATCGTCGAGACCAACGGGATCAACGCGCCGCCGATGCCGACGCTGCGCATGCCCGGCACCGGCAGCACGATGAGGGCGAGCAGGCCGATGCCCACGGTGAGGCCGGACACCGCGACCGTCCGCCCCGCGGTCTCGGCGGCCCGGATCACCGCCGAGTGGTTGTCGCGGCCGTGCTCACGTTCCTCCCGCCATCGGGTGACGAACAGCAGGCTGTAGTCGATCGCCAGCCCGAGGCCCACCAGAGAGACCAGGAACTCGACGATGAACGACACCTCGGTGAACGTCGTGAGCGCGAGCACGATGAGCAGCGTCGTGACGATCGAGACCGCGGCGACGACCATCGGCAGCAGGGCGAGAAACGACGCGAAGACGAAGGCGAGCACGATCAGCGCACCGCCGGCGCCGAGCAACGTCTCGGCGAAGACTCCCGGTCCGCTCGTGTCGCCGCCGGAGGCAAGCTGACCCAACCCGGTGATCCCGGTGTGCCAGGTGGGCAGCGCGCTGTGGACGGCCGCCTTCAGGTCGTCGGTCGGGTCGTCGGAGAAGGAGTTCGGCATCTTGGTGAAGACGAGCGCGATCGTCGTACGGCCGTCCTTGCCGATGAACCGCTTGTCATGGGTGTTCGCGTAGTCGATCACCCGGGCGCCGGGCAGCGTCTTGTCGATCGCCGGCGCGACCTGCGCGAGGGCAGCGGACTGGGACGCCGCGGTCTGGCCTTCCGGTGCCTGCAGGACCGCGACGCTGGTGATCCCGAGACCGCCGTTGGGGCCATACACGTCCAGCAGCTGCTTGGCCGTGGTGTAGCCCGGCTGGCCCGGCAGCGAGAAGTCGACGGAGAGCCGGTCCTGCACCTTGCCGGCGCCGGCGCCACCGGCCACCAGCAGGATCAGCCAACCGATCAGCACCCACCGCCGGTGGTGCAGGACGAAGGCCGCCACTCGGCCGAACAGGTTGGTCGGCACCACGGTCGCCGTCTCGCTCATCAGGAACCCGCCCCTCGCGTCTGGGTTGTTGCTGCAGCCTGAGAATGTTTCAGAGCCAGAACGATTTTGCAAGTGTATTATTTCTCACATGGCCGGAGAGCCCGCTGGCGGGGCCCGAGAGAGCAGACGGTCCGGCTTGCCCGAAGTCATCGGCACCGGGTTCCTGCTCTCCGCGCTGGGCGCGCACTCCGCGATGAGCTTCGGGCGACGACTCGCGCAGCTGCATCTCACCCCGCCGCACGTCGGACTGCTGCGTGGCATCGCGGTCGCACCGGGACGCAGCCAGCAGGCGATCGCCGAGCAGTTCGGCATGCCGCCGAGCCGGCTCGTTGCGTTCATCGACGACCTCGAGCAGGCCGGCCTGGTCGAGCGCCGCCGCGACCCGAACGACCGCCGGGCGCACAACCTCTTCCTCACCGCTGCGGGGGAGAAGGCATTGGCGAAGATCGCCGAGATCGGTCGGGAGTCCGAGGAGGCGCTGCTGCGCTCGCTGACCGGGGAGGAGCGCACGCAGCTTCACCGGCTGCTCGAGCGGCTGATGGCCGACCACGACATCGCGCCGGGGGTCCATCCCGGATACCGAACCATGAAGCCCGACGAAGGCCAGCGCCACTAGCCGTCCGGCGTGCGGCTGCTCCCTATGCAGCGCCCAGCGCGCTGTCGTAGCGGCTCATCACGACGTCGGCGACCCGCGGATCGGCGCCGATCGGTGCGCTCACGACCGGCGCCCCGCACCTGGCGATGAGGTCGGCGAAGTGACCGGGTGCGAGCAGATAGCTCGCCACCGCATCGCCGTGCAGCGGATCCGAGCCCGCCAAGGCTGGGGTGACGATGGTGTCGAGCCGATCCGCCAGCTGCGCGGCGGCCTCGGTCAGTGACTCGGCGCCGACCGCGGCGAGCGTCACCGGGGTGCCGGACGTCCAGCCGGCCGCGACCAACCGGTCAGCGACCACGGCCATCAGCCGTGCGTCCGGGCCGATCGGTTCGGCGAGGATCGCGTTCGGTGCTGCCGAGGGGACGTCGACGGTCAGGTGGTAGCTCGAGCCGAGCAGCATCGGTACGACGACGGCGCCGTCTGTCGGCAGCGCGGCGAGCCGCGGCTCGCAGTGGTCGAGGTAGCCGACCCGGACATCGAGGTCCGGCCGGTTGCCGACGACCCGGTCGGCGATCCACCCGAAGACGGCGGGGTAGTCGGGATGCGCGCTGCCATGTGCAGCGAGGACCAGGGCTCTCATGAGTCACGGATAGTCAGGTGTGCGCTGGCAAGACCCGACCGAGCGAAGTGTGCTGGCGCACACGAGAGAGGGTGTACGCGGCCGGCGTGCAGGTGACTATTCGTGCAACCCGCATTCGACCTTGGGCATGCCCAGCCATCGTCCGGAGCGGCCTTCGCCCTTGCGGGTGCACGGCTCGCAGCCGATCGAGCCGTAGCCCTCCGACAGCAGCGGGTTCACCAGGATCCCGTTGTCGGCGATGTACTGGTCGACGTCCTCCAGCGTCCAGGCGGCGAGCGGGTTGACCTTCACCATCTGGTGCCGGTCGTCCCACTCGACGACGCGGACGTTGCGCCGGTTCTCGGTCTCGTCGCGGCGGATGCCCGACGCCCACGCGACGTACGGCGTGAGTGCCTTGGCAAGCGGGGCGACCTTGCGCATCGCGCAGCACAGGTCCGGATCGCGTGCGAACAGGTCCTTGCCGAACGCCGCGTCCTGCTCGCAGACCGACAGGTGCGGCGTCACCCGCACCAGGTCGATCGGCAAGGTCGCTTCCACGGCGTCGGCCGTGCCGAGCGTCTCCGCGAAGTGGTAGCCGGTGTCGAGGAACAGCACGCGGATCCCGGGTGCCACCTCGGATGCCAGGTGCGCCATGACGCCGTCCGCCATCGATGCGGCGACCGCGAAGCGCTGCCCGAAGCGGTCATACGCCCAGCGCATGATCTCCTGCGGGGTCGCGCCTTCGAGGGCGGCGCCGGCGTGCTGCGCGAGGTGCAGCAGGCCGTCGGATGCGTCGTACAGGTCTTCCAGCGATGTGTCGTCGTGATGCAGGTACGACAACGACGGCGGCGACGCGATGTCGCTGACGGGGGCGGTCATCAGGGATGTCCTCAGAGGTAGAAGGGTCGCGGCGCGTTGGATCAGCGCATGCGACACACGGCGCTCGAGACGCGCTGCAGGTCTACATGCAGCCGCGCCACCAGGAGCACGCGTGAGGACATACGAGTAGTCTGGCACAGGACAAGACCTGCGTCACCAGGTCTGTCCCAGCCCTTGAGACGACGAAGTCTCGCGCTCCCCACGTGTTCCATAACTCAGGAAGTCGATCTTTTATGCCTCCCGCACGCCGCAGCGCCGGTCAGGGCCAGTGGGCCAAGGGTCACCTGGAGCCGCTGACCCCGCAGGAGCGGTTCAAGAAGGACGACGACGGCCTGAACGTGCGCGCTCGGATCGAGAACATCTACTCCAAGGCGGGATTCGACTCGATCGACCCGAGTGACCTGCGGGGCCGGATGCGCTGGTGGGGTCTGTACACGCAGCGGCGGCCCGGGATCGACGGCGGCAAGACCGCCATCCTCGAGCCGGAAGAGCTCGACGACAAGTACTTCATGATGCGCATCCGCATCCCGGGCGGGCTGCTGTCCAACCATCAGCTGCGGGTGATCGCGCAGATCGCCACGGAGTTCGGGCGCGACCTCGCCGACATCACCGACCGCCAGAACATCCAGCTGCACTGGATCCGGATCGAGGACGTTCCCGAGATCTGGCGCCGGCTCGAAGAGGTCGGCCTGTCCACCGGCGAGGCCTGCGGTGACACTCCGCGAAACATGCTGGGCTGCCCGGTCGCCGGCGTGGAGGCCGACGAGGTCTTCGATGCGACCGAGTCGCTGCTGGCGGTCAACAAGTTCGGCTTGCTCAACCCGGAGTTCTCCAACCTTCCGCGCAAGTACAAGACCGCGATCAGTGCGTGCTCGAAGCACTGCACTCTGCACGAGATCAACGACGTGTCGCTGGTCGGCGTACGTCACGACGACGGCCGGGTCGGCTTCGACCTGTGGGTCGGCGGCGGGCTGTCGACGAACCCGAAGCTCGCGCAGCGTCTCGGGGTCTTCGTCCCGCCCGAAGACGCGGTCGAGACGTGGGCGGCGGTCACCAAGGTCTTCCGCGAGTGGGGCTACCGCCGGTCGCGCAACCGTGCGCGTCTGAAGTTCCTGGTCGACGACTGGGGGGTCGAGAAGTTCCGCGAGGTCCTGGAGGGCGAGGAGTTCTTCGGCCGCAAGTTCGAAGACGGCCCGGAGGCCAAGCCGGCGCCCGGCCCGCGCGACCACGTCGGAGTGAACAAGCAGAAGGACGGCAACAACTACGTCGGTTTCGCCTTCCGCACCGGTCGCAGCAACGGGACCGAGCTGTCCGCGATCGCCGACCTGGCCGAGCAGCACGGGAGCGGGCGGGTCGCGCTGACCGTCGAGCAGAAGATGATCATCTTCGACGTCCCCGAGCACCAGACCGACGCGCTGGTCGCCGAGCTCGAGGCGCGCGACCTCGCGGTCAACCCCAGCGCGTTCCGGCGGGGTGCGCTCGCCTGCACCGGCCTGGAGTTCTGCAAGCTCGCGATCGTCGAGACGAAGGCTCGTGCCATCGACCTGTACAGCGAGCTCGAGAAGCGGCTGCCCGACTTCGAC
Source organism: uncultured Frankiaceae bacterium (assembly GCA_964510285.1). Lineage (GTDB taxonomy): Bacteria > Actinomycetota > Actinomycetes > JAFAQI01 > JAFAQI01 > DASZTV01. The sequence continues at coordinate 12,669 of CAZEAM010000288.1, forward strand.
ACCCCGATCCAGATCGCGATCAACGGGTGCCCCAACGCGTGTGCCCGGTTCCAGGTCGCCGATATCGGGTTGAAGGGCATGATCGTCGACGACGGCGAGGGCTTCCAGGTCCACCTGGGCGGTGCCCTCGGCTACGACGCCGGTGTCGGCCGCAAGCTGCGCGGGCTGAAGGTCCGGGCCGACGAGCTTCCCGACTACATCGAGCGTGTCCTGCGCAACTACATGAAGGACCGCGAGGACGGCGAGCGGTTCGCGACCTGGGTGCGACGCGCGGACGAAGCCCTCGTGCAGTGACCGAGCGGGCGGTGCCGTTCTACTGCCCGTACTGCGGCGACGAGGACCTGCAGCCGTACGCCGACAAGCACGGCGCCTGGTGGTGTCAGGCCTGCCGCCGGGCCTGGTCCCTGTCGCTGATCGGCACCGGTACGCCGAGCCCGTCGTCGGTCTCACCGGTCGCCGAACCCGGCCCGGAGCCGACCGAGCCGGGTTCGACCCGGAGGTAGTTCCAACCCGCGCGATCTTCCTATTGGCGCGGCCTGCCTGATCTGTCACGATGCGGGCACAGGCCGAGGAGGCGCGATGGGCGGTCAGGCGCGGGACAGCGTGGCCATCGTGGTCTTCCGCGAGGACGGCACGTGGCGGGGGGACGTTCTGCCCGAGCGGGTAGCCGATGATCTGGATGCGCTGATCCGGGTCCTCCGGCAGCAGCCCGCGGACAGCGGTGCCATCGGGCTGGTCAATGTGGCTGATGAGTTCTTCGTTGCGTTGCGGGTACGCGGTGACGACGTGCGGATGATGCTGTCGGATGCCTCCGCCGCAGTTGCCTGGGACCTTGCGCGACAGGTCACGGACCGGCTCGGCCTCGAGACCCCCGACGACGAGGTGGGTGAGGACATCTGGCCGGCGGGTGATGTGGAGATCTTCGCCGATCTCGGTCTGGACGCAATGGCGCTCGGCGCTCTGCTCGACGACATCGACGCATACGCGGACGAGATGCTGGTCAACGTCGCCGATCGATTGGGCTTCGCTGACGTTTACGATCGCGCACTGGAAGCGGCAATCCATTGATCAAGTTCTCGACCGACGTACAGATCGAAAGGTGTACGCCTTGACGTATGTGGCCTCGGCTTTCGCCCGAGTCGACTCCAACTGGTTCGCAGACGACGTCTCGCTCGACGAGCTCGAAGATCTCGACAGCGT
>CAZEAM010000289.1:0-1672 GCA_964510285.1 uncultured Frankiaceae bacterium
CGCGGGGGGGGGGGGCGCGCTCCTCCCCGGGCTGCACGAACCCCACATCCCCCTGCGGGCGACCCCACGGGCGCGGACCTCGAGCGACGTCTGCGGTGGGCTCGCCGCGCTCGCGAGCGCGCCACCGGGCACTGGATGGATCCGCGCGGTGGGCGGCTCGGACGACCTCGACGCCGCAGCGATCGACCGGGTCGTCCCCGACCGCGCGGTACGGGTCCAGCACACCAGCGGCGCGATGTGGACGCTCAACACGGTCGGGCTGATCGCCGTCGGTGCGGCCGACTCGAACGAGCCGGGCATCGAGCGAGACGGCCAGGGTCGCCCCACCGGACGCCTCTTCCGCCTCGACGACTGGCTGCGGGCGCGGGTGAAGGACGAGATGCCCGACCTCGGACCGCTCGGCCGCGAGCTGTCGTCGTACGGCATCACCGGAGTGACGGACGCGACGCCGAGGATCGGCCCGGGCGGCGAGCAGGTCTTCGTGGCGCCGACGCTGCCGCAACGTGTCCAGCTGCTCGCCGAGGACGCACCGGCGCAGTGCATCGTGGGGCCGCGCAAGATCGTCATCGCCGACCACGACCTCCCCGACTACGACCAGCTGCGCGAGGAGATCGCCGACGCCCGGGTCCTGCGCCGGGCAGTGGCCATCCATTGCGTGACTCGTGCGGCGCTGCTGCTCGTCCTCGCCGTCTTCGACGAGATCGGCGCGGTGCGCGGGGACCGGATCGAGCACGCCGCGGTCGCTGACGCGGACGCGGTTGCCCGGCTCGCCCGGCACGGCGTCGCGGTCGTGACCCAACCGGGCTTCATCTTCGAGCGCGGCGACCGGTACCTCGGCGAGGTGCCGGCCGACGAGCTCGCCGACCTCTACCGGTACGAGTCGCTACAGGCGGCCGGCGTCACGGTGGTGCCGAGCAGCGACGCGCCGTACGGTCCGGTGGACCCGTGGACGGTCATGCGTGCCGCGCGGGACCGTCGTAGCGTCAGCGGGGCGCGGGTGAACATGAAGGAGTGGGTGAGCGCGAAGATGGTGCTCTCGGGCTACTTGCGCCCGCTTGAGACGCTGAGCGCTCCCCCGCGCCGGGTGCGGGCGGGCGTGCCCTCCGACCTGGTGCTCTTGCACCTGCCGCTCGCCGACGCGCTCGACGACCCGCGGTCCGAGCTCGTCGCCCGCACCTGGCATGCCGCCTACAGGTAGCTGATCCCGGCCCCCGCGCCATGCAGCTCGGCGGGCTCACCGACGAAGCTGACCGCACCCTTCGCCATCACGTAGCAGATGTCCGCGAGGCGAAGCGCGTAGCTGAGGTACTGCTCGACCAGCACGATCGTCGTACCCTCCGACTTCAGCTGCTCGACCGCGTCGTAGAGCATCTGGACCACCAGTGGCGCAAGACCGGCTGAGATCTCGTCCATCATCAGGACCTTCGGGTTGGCGAGGAACGCCCGGCTCATCGCCAGCATCTGCTGCTCGCCACCCGACATGGTGCCCGAACGCTGCTTCATCCGGGTGCCCAGCGTCGGGAACATCTCCAGCACCCGCGACAGCTGCCGGCGCCGCCAGGCCGCGTCGACCCCCTGCGCCGACTCGGCGGCCAGCTCGAGGTTCTCGCCGACGGTCAGGCCGGGGAAGATGCCTCGCCCTTCCGGGACGAGCGTGAGTCCACGCTTCGCC
>CAZEAM010000290.1:0-2200 GCA_964510285.1 uncultured Frankiaceae bacterium
GACCCCGTGTACGCCTCGCCGCTGGTCACCCAGTTGGTGAACAAGATCCTGCTCTCCGGCAAGCGCTCGACCGCCGAGCGCATCGTCTACGGCGCCCTGGAGGGCACCCGGGAGAAGACCGGCGGCACCGACCCGGTCGTCACGCTCAAGCGCGCGCTCGACAACGTCAAGCCGGCGATCGAGGTCAAGAGCCGCCGCGTCGGTGGCGCGACCTACCAGGTGCCGGTCGAGGTCCGTGCCGGCCGCAGCACCACGCTCGCGCTGCGCTGGCTGGTCAGCTACTCCCGGCAGCGCCGCGAGAAGACGATGACCGAGCGCCTGATGAACGAGCTGCTCGACGCGAGCAACGGCCTCGGCGCCAGCGTCAAGCGGCGTGAGGACACCCACAAGATGGCCGAGTCCAACAAGGCTTTCGCGCACTACCGCTGGTAGTCGGCGCCCCCAGACGTACGAGAAGAGAAGGAACAGCAGTGACGACCGCCGTGGCATCCGCCCTCGCCAAGGTCCGCAACATCGGGATCATGGCGCACATCGACGCGGGCAAGACCACGACGACCGAGCGCGTCCTCTACTACACCGGCATCAACTACAAGATCGGTGAGGTCCACGAGGGCGCGGCCACGATGGACTGGATGGAGCAGGAGCAGGAGCGCGGCATCACCATCACGTCGGCCGCGACGACCTGCTCGTGGAACGACCACACGATCAACATCATCGACACGCCCGGTCACGTCGACTTCACCGTCGAGGTGGAGCGGTCCCTGCGCGTCCTCGACGGCGCCGTCGCCGTGTTCGACGCGGTCGCCGGCGTCGAGCCGCAGTCCGAGACGGTCTGGCGCCAGGCCGACCGGTACGGCGTACCGCGGATCTGTTTCGTCAACAAGATGGACCGGGTTGGCGCGGAGTACCACCGCTGCGTCGACATGATCGTGAACCGGCTCAACGCGACGCCGCTGGTCACGCAGCTGCCGTGGGGCGTCGAGGCGGACTTCAGGGGCGTCATCGACCTGGTCCAGATGAAGGGTCTGCTCTGGCAGTCCGACGACAAGGGCTCGACGTACGACATCGTCCAGATTCCGAGCGACCACGCCGAGGCGGCGCGCGAATGGCGCGAGAAGCTGCTCGAGACCCTCGCCGAGAACGACGACGAGATCATGGAGCTCTACCTCGAAGGCCAGGAGCCGGAGCTCGACGTGCTGAAGGCCGGCATCCGGCGGGCCACGATCGCGGGCAAGCTCAACCCGGTCCTGTGCGGCACCGCGTTCAAGAACAAGGGCGTGCAGCCCATGCTCGACGCGATCGTCGACTACCTGCCCAGCCCGCTCGACATCGAGTCGATCAAGGGTCACGACGTCAAGGACGCCGACGTCGTCGTCGAGCGCCACGCGGACGAGAACGAGCCGTTCGCCGCGCTCGCCTTCAAGATCATGAGCGACAAGTTCTTCGGCAAGCTCACCTACATCCGGGTCTACTCCGGCAAGCTCGCCTCCGGCAGCGAGGTGCTCAACAGCACCAAGGGCCGCAAGGAGCGCATCGGAAAGATCTACCAGATGCACGCGAACAAGCAGGAACCGCGTGAGGGGATCGGCGCCGGCGACATCGTGGCGGTGGTGGGCCTGAAGGACACCACCACCGGTGACACGCTCTGCGACGCCGCGAAGCCGGTGATTCTCGAGTCGATGGACTTCCCGGCTCCGGTGATCCACGTCGCGATCGAGCCCAAGACCAAGGCCGACCAGGAGAAGCTGTCGACCGCCATCCAGCGGCTCTCCGACGAGGACCCGACCTTCCAGGTCCGCACCGACGAGGAAACCGGTCAGACGATCATCGCCGGGATGGGTGAGCTGCACCTCGAGGTGCTGGTCGACCGGATGCGCCGCGAGTTCAGCGTCGAGGCCAACGTCGGCAAGCCGCAGGTCGCCTACCGCGAGACGATCCGCAAGCGGGTCGAGAGCGTCGAGTACACCCACAAGAAGCAGACCGGTGGTTCCGGTCAGTTCGCCAAGGTGCTCATCGACCTCGAGCCGAGCCACGGCGACGGTGAAGACGGCGGCGGCGGCTACGAGTTCGAGAACAAGGTCACCGGTGGTCGGATCCCGCGGGAGTACATCCCGTCGGTGGACGCCGGTTGCCAGGAAGCCATGGAGTTCGGCGTGCTCGCCGGCTACCCGATGGTCGACGTCAAGGTGACGCTGAAGGA
>CAZEAM010000291.1:0-5438 GCA_964510285.1 uncultured Frankiaceae bacterium
CCCGTGCAGGTCGCGCAAGCCGATCCCGCCTCCGGTGAGCCGCGCGCGTGGCTCGGCGCCGAGCGCCGCCCACAGCCCGGCGCCCCCGTCGTTGGTCCCCGAGCCGCCGAGCCCGACGACCACGGTGCGCACCTCGCCGGCCGCGACCGCGGCCGCCACTAGCTGGCCGACGCCGTACGTCGTCGCCGCCGCCACGTCACCACCCTCACTACGCAGCTCGTCGAGCCCGCAGGCCGCCGCGGACTCGACGTACGCCGTGTCGCCGGCGACCAGGAAGCTGCGCGCGCGGACCGCGCCGGTGGGTCCGCTCGCCGCCGCCTCGTGGATGTCGCTGCCGGGCAGCGCAGCGGCGAGCGCGGCGACCATGCCGGGACCGCCGTCGGACAGCGGGACCAGCACCAGCTGGTCGTCCGGGGCGACCGAGTGCCACCCGGAGGCGAAGGCCTTCGCCGCCTGCGCCGCCGTGAGCGTGCCGCCGAACTTGTCCGGCGCCACAACAATTCGCATGACGACATCCTGGCCCGGCTGCTAGGCAGTGCGGACGCGAGCGCGGCCGCCGGGAGGGCTTGTGGGGGCTGCCGCTGCTCGCGATCGACCCGGCGGCCCAATCCCGCGGCGCCGCCGCGCAGCTACCTGCCATCGGGCGGCCTCCTGTAGGGCTCGTGGGCTTGCGGTCTACGGGAGCCAGAGGAACTGGGTGCCGGACAGCGAGGTGAAGGCCTGCGCGGAGAACCCGGGCTCGACGATGGTGGCGCCGTCGCTCGGCACCGGCCGGTACTCGCCGTCGTCGGAGTGCTTGACCGGCTTCCAGGTCCCGTCCTGGATGACGAGGTAGCCCGCCTGGTTGCCCGCGACGGCGATCCCGTCGCGCACCCGCTCCAGCCGCCCGCCGACCTCGTTGACGATCACGCCACGTACCGCGTAGCCGCTCGCCTTGCTGCCGGGCCCGCTGTGCAGCGCCAGCCACACCTGGTTGTCGGCGCCGGCGAACGTCGCGCCGGCGAGCCGCCACTTCGCCTTGTTGGTGCCGTACTGGCCGAGCTGATGCCGCGCGTGGTCACCGACCAGCGAGTACGTGTCGAACCGCGACGTCGGGCCGAGACCCTCGAAGTCCTGGTGGTTGCCGCGCTCGACGACGAGCTTCGTCCCGTCCGGGCTCACCGCGTCGATGTTCGCGGCGACGGAGCGGTAGTCCAGACCGACGTCGTACGTGTGCAATCGGGTGTGGTGAGCACCGAATGTGGTCAGCCGCAGCTTGTCCCGTTCGACCACCTTGCTGCTGCGCGGTACCGACGACGCGACGTCGACGATGCCCTTCGGATAGGTCGCGACGGCGTACGCGTCGCCGTCGTGCACCTTCACCAGATGCGGGGACGGTGTCATCACGAGCCGCTTCGTGTAGGCGCCGCTCGCCACGAGCGTGTGACCGGCGAAGCCGAGCGGGTAGCTCGACGTACGCAGCGTCGTCACGTCACCGCTGCTCATGTTCCGTACGACGAGTACGACGCCGCTCTGCAGCCGGCCGTACCTCGCACTCGGCTTGTAGACGACCTCCGACCAGGCGAGCAGGGTCCCGTCGCCCGAGGCCACCATCCCGCTCGCCTCGACCGTCTTCGGCGCAGCAACCTTCGTCACCGGGCCGAGGCGCAACGGGTCCGAGGTGGTGCCGTCGGCCGCCACGGTGACCTCGTTGATCAGCCCGCCCGCGGTCACGTAGGCGAGATGACCGGCCAGAGCCGTGTCACCCACCGGCGGGTCAGCAGCCGCCGCGGCGGCCCGCAGAGCCGGCGGAACGACCGCGAGCGGAAGCGCAAGGAGGGCGAGTGCGGCCGCTGGAACGCCACGGCGGATCGACTGCATGCGCCGATCTTCACGGCGATGCATCGGTAGGGCAACCGCCTCGACGCACACCGAGCCTTCAGGTTCGCCGTGGCAGGATTGCTCGATGTTCGAGCACTGGATGGACACCATCGGTGACTCGGTGGGGGCCTGGTTCTACCTGATCGCCGCCTTCTGCTGCTACGCGGAGGCCGCGTTCCTCGCCGGGCTCGTGTTCCCGGCGGAAGCGTCGTTGCTGGTAGCGGGAGTGTTCGCCGAGCGCGGCGTACTCAACCTGCCGCTGATGATCGTGATCGCGTTCGTCTGCGCGGTCGCCGGCGACTCGACCGGCTACGAGTTCGGCCGGAAGTTCGGGCCCGGCCTGCGCTCGTCCAAGCTCGGGATGCGGATCGGCGAGAAACGCTGGCTGATCGTCGACGAGTTCCTGCACCGGCACGGCGGCAAGGCGGTCTTCTTCGGGCGGCTCACCGCGTTGCTGCGCGCGATGGTGCCGTCGATGTCCGGGATGAGCGGGATGCGCTACCGCACGTTCCTGTTCTGGAACGTCCTCGGCGGCGCGGTGTGGGCTCCCGGGTCGGTCCTGCTCGGCTACGCGTTCTCCTCCTCGCTCGGCGCGGTGAGCCGCACGCTGACCTGGGCGCCGTTCGCGCTGCTCGCGGTGGTGGTGGCCATCGGGCTGGTGCTGCACCGCCGCAGCCGGCGCGTCGAGGAGCAGCTGCTCGACGCCGCGGAGCACGACCCGGAGCTCGCCGAGCACTGAGCCGTCCCGGCTACAGCCCGGGAGCTCCCCACACCGGCGCCCACCGGGTCAGGTCACGCTCGATGTCGATGTGCCCGCCCAGGCGGCTGCGGATGTCGAGCTCGCGGACGTTGTCCCGCTGGTCCTTTCCGACCGGCACGAACGGGTACCAGGTGCCGCGGCTGAACCGGTAGATCAAGCCCACGTTCGGTGCGTCCCCGTCGCTGAACGGGACCAGCGCGCAGAGCAGCGACGGGCCGAAGCCGGCCTCCTCCCCCGCGACCACGAGCCGGTGCAGCTCGTCGACCAGCCGGGTCAGGTCGTCCGGCGAGGTGCGGCAGGTCAGCCAGTGGTAGCCGAACTCGTCGGTGGTCATCTCGAAGCTCGCCGACCCGCTGACCACGCCACCCTCGACCGGCTTCACGCACACGGCGCCGACACCGGTCGGGCGCAGCCCGGCGTCGCGCAGCGCTGCAGCGGCTGCCGGCAGCGTGGTCAGCCCGTCGAGCAGCGGCTTCGCCGGCTTGCGGCGGAACACCTACCGGACGATCGCCGGCTGGCCGAGCTCGACGGCGATCTCGGAGAGCTGCTCGAGCCGCTTCTCCAGCGACGGGTGGGTAGAGAAGAGCGAGGAGATCGAGAAGCCGTTCGCCAGGGCCGGCGTGAAGAAGAACGCGTTGAACGGCTCGGCCGCGCGCAGGTCGTTGGTCGGGATCCGCGCCATGTCGCCCGTGATCTTGCGCAGCGCCGACGCCAGCGACGAGGGCCGGCCGGTGAGGATCGCGCCCGAGCGGTCGGCCGACAGCTCGCGGTAGCGCGACAAGGTCCGGGTCAGCAGGAACGACAGGATGTAGACGAGCATCGAGACCAGCATGATCACGATGTAGGCGGGAGCGCCGTTGTTGTCGTCGTCGTCCGAGGAGTAGCCGCCGCCGAACAGCGAGCTCCAGAACATCATCCGGGTGAACAGGCCGGCGGCGACACCGAGGAACGACGCCATCGTCATCACGGCGACGTCGCGGTGCGCGACATGCGACAGCTCGTGGCCGAGCACGCCCTCGAGCTCGTCGTCGTCGAGGCGCCGCATGATGCCGGAGGTGGCGCACACGACCGCGTGCTTCGGGCTGCGGCCGGTGGCGAACGCGTTGGGGATGTCGGTGTCGGCGATCGCCACGCGCGGCTTCGGCATGCCCGCCTGGGCGCACAGCCGGTCGACGATGGCGTGCAGCTGCGGCGCCTCCTGCGGGCTCACCTCGCGGGCGTGCATGCCGTACAGCGCCATCTTGTCGGAGAACCAGTACTGAACGAACAGAATGATCAGGGCGATCACGATCACGAAGCCGGCGTTGAGACCGGACGCGATCAGGATCGCCATCACGCCGACGTACAGCGCGCCGATCAGGAAGATGGTCAGGCCCATCCGCGCGCTCAGGCCGTGGTCGGACGGAATCCGCGACGTCGCACTCATCAGTTCATCCTCATCCCGGGATGAGCCCCTCATCGGAGAGGAGCTCTTTGACCTCGGCTAGCGAGGCGTCTGCGGTGGGCAGCACCAGCTCGGAGGCGACAAGATGGTCGGCCGGGAGCGCGGTGCCGACCTCAAGGACCTTGGCGAGCAGCTCGCCCAGGGCGTGGTCGAAGGCTTCGGCGTCGTTGGCGTCGCAGGCTTCCTGCAACGCGGCGTCCAGCGGGTTGAGCGCGTCCACGGCCGAGTCGGGCAGGTCCAGCTGCCCCTCGCCCAGGATGCGCACGATCACAGGCTCAAGCGTAGTGGGGTATCTGAAGGGGTCCTGAGCAGATTCCTCTGCCGGCGAAACCGCCATACGGGACAGTTTCCCCGACTTTTAGACTCTTGCACTGTGATCCTCGGCCGTCGCGGTTCCTCGCCGGACGAGCAGGTCGTGGAGGCGCCGGTCGAGGAGCCCGCTGCGGTCGGGAAGGGCCGCCCGACCCCGAAACGCTCCGAGGCCCGCCAGGCCCGCCGCAAGAACCTGCCGAGCAACCGCAAGGAAGCGGCCGCGATGCAGCGCGAGCGCACCCGCGCCGACCGGATGCGCGCCCGGCAGGCGCTGATCAGCGGCGACGAGCGCTACCTGCCGCCACGCGACGCCGGCCCCGAACGGCGGCTGGCCCGCGACGTCGTGGACTCGCGGTTCACCCTCGGGCAGGTGTTCGTCGTGGTGATCGCCGTGGTGTTCTTCCTCGGCACGTTCGTCGCCAACGACGTCGTGCGGGGTGCCGCGAACCTCGCCGGGCTGCTCGCGCTCACCATCATCGTGATCGACAGCGCGCGGTGCGGGCGGCTGGCGAAGAACGCGGTCGCCGAGAAGTACGGCGCGGCGAGCGCGCGCGGGATCTCGTCGTACGGGTTCCTGCGGGCGATGCTGCCGCGGCGGTTCCGCCGGCCCCCGCCCAAGGTGGCTCGCGGCGGCGGGGCTACTCCCTCAAAGACCGGGGCTACTCCCTCAAAGACATAGGGCCGTAGACCTCGCGGCCGTCCTCGAACAGGGTGACCTGCTCGACGCCGGCCTCGACCAGGTCGCGCCAGGTCTCGCCGATCCAGGTCTCGGCGTCCGCCTGGGTCGGGAACGACTCGCTGGCCACGCCGTCGGCGTCGACCGGACCACCCGCCGCGTCCTCATACCGCCAGAGCCAAGCCATGCGGGCCACCTTAGGAGTTACGATCTCCCCGCAATCGCCGTGGGCGGGGGAAGCCGGTCGAAGTCCGGCACTGACCCGCAGCCGTAGGCCCTGGTTTCTCGATCATCTGGGAGCACAGGGCGAGTCGGAATGCCCGGTCACGGCGAGGGCTCCCTTACCAACCGTCGAGGAGTGCGGTGCGGAGCCCGTTTCGACCGGA
>CAZEAM010000292.1:0-3575 GCA_964510285.1 uncultured Frankiaceae bacterium
GTATCCGCGGGTGCGAGCCCAAAGTGCTGGCATCTCGCCCCGTCGAAGGGCCTGCCGCACCAGCAGGTCGGCGAGATCGCGGTCGACCCGAAGCACCCGCGCACGATCTACGTCGGGATGCGACAGATGATCGTGATGGGAGCCAGCAACAAGGCGGTGGGCTCGGCAAAGGTGCTGGTGAGCCGGGACGGTGGCGACACCTTCCACGATCTGTCCGGCAACCTGCCGCGAGCCGACGTGCACCGGCTGGTCCTTCGGGCCGGACACCTGTACGCCGCGACCGATGTCGGCGTGTTCACGGCCAAGGCCGGCAGCAAGCACTGGAAGCGCCTCGGCAGCAAGCTGCCGGAGATCACATTCCGGAGCATGGCGCTGTCACTCGACGGGAAGCACCTTGTGCTGGGTGCCTACGGTCGGGGAGTCTGGGACTACACGTTCAAGCACTAGCTGGAGGACGACATGCGGCTACTTACCTCGACGTCGCGGTACCGCGCCGCAATCGTCACGCTCGCCGGTGCAGCGATCGCCTCGGGTCTGACCGGGGTCGGCATCATCGCGGCACAGGCAAGCCCCACCGCGCCCGCGCCGGCAGCAGCGCCAGCCGCCGCACCAGCGATTGCCTGCCCGATCCCGATCCCCATCCCCGGTTTGTGCGACAGCCCGTCGCCGACCGCGACGTCGACGGCGACATCGACCTCTGGGTCGGGCTGCCCATTGCCGATCCCGCTGCCCGGGTTGTGTGACACCACCTCGCCGACGCCGACCGCGACGTCCAGCGCCTCCCCGAGCGCCACGGCGACGGCGACCGAATCGGCAACCGCGACGCCGACCGTCAGCGCGACGCTCACTGCGACGCCGACCGTCACAGCGACCGCAACGCCGACCCGTACGCCGAAGCCGACCCCGACCTCGACGCACGGGAGCACGTCGCACAAGCCGCTGGCCGGCTACAGCCACGAGTCCGCCACCGGCTCGCACCCCACCCGAGTGGTGATCACCCTGGTGGCGCGGGGCAGCAAGATCACGAAGCTGACCCACGTCAAGCTGCGGCACTGCACCTGGAGCCTCGGCTCCGCCAAGTCGAAGCACTTCGGTCACGGCAAGCGCCAGGTGCGCGTCGTCGTCAACCGCAGCCATGAGTCAACCCGGGGAACGGTGCGCTTCTGGGCAGTCAACGCCCACCACCAGCACCGCGTGGTGAAGTCCTCGGTGTAGCACGAGATCATGGCGGCATGACGAAGCCGCTCGCGCGCCGCGCCCGCACGTGTCTGGTCGCGGCGCTCGGCGCGGGGATCGTGCTCGCCACCACCGGCGCCACCCCAGGTGCGGTAGCCGCGCAGGCGAATGAGGGCCCGCGGGTTCTCGACGCGCCGCCGAGCCTGGTCGGGCTGGCTCCGACCGTGCCCAGAAGCGTCGTCAACGCGAGTACGGCGCCGGACAGCAAGTGGCGTCCCGGCCGCGCGATCTACGGCACCGCGTCGCGCAACAACATCGCGATCAAGGGCGCCGGCGGCACGACGATCCGGGTCAACCTGATCTACCCGACCACCCATGGCAAGCCGGCGAAGGGCCCGTTCCCGGTCGTGCTGACGATGACGCCGTACGGCAAGGGGAGCGGCGGCTCGAACGGTCCGGGCACCGCGCAGAACCCGACCGGCGGCGCGGCGACCGGCGGTGCCAACAACTACCTCGTGCAGCGCGGGTACCTCAACGTGGTGGAGGACGTCCGGGGCACCGGGGACTCCAACGGGCAGTGGGGCCTGTTCGACCCGATCCAGCAGAAGGATGCGATTCGTGTCCTGCACTGGGCCGCCCACCTCAAGCATTCGAACGGCCGGGTCGGCACCTACGGCCCGTCGTACCTCGGTATCGACCAGGCACTGCTCGCCGGCGCGGTGGGCAGGCACTCGCCGCTGAAGGCCATCTTCCCGATGGTCACGGCGAACGACTCCTATCGCGACGCGGCCTTCATGGGAGGCCTGCTCGACGCCGAGTTCGCCAGCGTCTATCTCGGGCTCACCGGGACGCTCAACACCGTCAACCCGCTGCAGGACGCGTTGACCGATCGGGACATGCTCGACCAGCTCGCGTCGATCGAGGCCGATCACGTGAACGGCCTGGCCAGCTACCACGCCGCCTTCGTCGCCACCCAGCTGGCCGGTGGCGCCGCGACGTACGACGGGAAGTACTGGAAGGGCCGCGCGCCGGGCGAGCTGCTGAAGCGGATCGTCGCCAACCACATCCCGGCATTCCTGATCGGTGGCGAGTTCGACCTGTTCCAGCGCGGCGCTCCGCTCAACTACGCGGGACTGCAGAACGCGTGGGCCGGGCGCCGGGTCGGCGCGCCGATGCGTCCCGGGCAGCGGGTGACCGGTCGCTACCAGCTGATCCAGGGGCCGTGGGAGCACCTCAACGGATCCAGCGTCAACGTCGACGTGCTCGAGCTCGAATGGTTCGACACGTGGCTGAAGCACAAGCACACCGGCATGGCGCGCACGCCGACGCCGCTGCACTTCTACGACCTCGGCACCGGCAGGTTCGACGAGACCACGACGTACCCGTTCGGCCACAGCCGCGCCACGCGCTTCTACTTCGGGCGCGGACAGTCGTTGTCGACGAGACCATCCACGGCGGGATCGACGCCGATCGTGTGGTTGCCGTCGGGCAGCCCGTGTGCGCGTCCCATCGACCAGTGGGCGATGGGCGGGATCTCGATCCCGTCCCACATGGCCGGCCTGATGGCGCCGTGCGCGGACGATGACACGCCGTCCAAGCTCGGGCCGGGCCAGGTCAGCTTCACCACCGCGCCGTTCACCTCCGCGAAGACGCTCGCCGGGCCGATGTCGGCCACCGTCTACGCGAGTGCGACGACGACCGAAACCGAGTGGGTCGCCACCATCGACGACGTCACCCCGAGCGGGCGGTCCTACCCGCTGTCCGAAGGCGCGCTTCTCGGCTCGCTACGCGCCGTCGACCCGAAGCGCAGCTGGTCCTCGCACGGCGTCACCGTGGTGCCCTACCACCCGTACACGCGGGCGTCCGCGACGCCGGTCGTGCCGGGTCAGGTCACGAAGTACGAGATCGAGATCTTCCCGACGTTGGCGACGATCGCGAAGGACGACCGGCTGCGGGTCACGCTCTCCACGGCCGACACCCCGCACCTGACCCCGCTACCGAAGAACCTTCCGAACCTGCTCGGCGGCGTGTACTCGATCAGGTACGGCGGGGCGACCCGGTCCTCGCTCAACGTCCTGCTCCGACCGTAGCGGGCTGCCTGCCGAGCGCTATCCGGTCTTGCGGGCTTCCTTGTTGCCGTCGATCGTGGCGTCGATCAGGTCGACGGTCTCCTGGGCCTGCAGTGCCTCGTCGGTCAGGTCCAGCGCGTCGGACTCGGCGCGCAGCGCCTCGGTCTTCGCCGCCCGCTCGTTGCGACCGATGACCTTCTGCTGAGCAGCCTCCTTCTGCCGCGCAGCGGACTCGCGCTTGGCCGCCGCGGCGTCGGCGGCCTGCTTTTCCTTGGTTGCCTCGGCCTTGACCGTGTCCTTGCGCTCTCTCGCCGCGCGGTTCGTCTGCTG
>CAZEAM010000293.1:0-4140 GCA_964510285.1 uncultured Frankiaceae bacterium
ACTGACCCGCAGCCGTAGGCCTTGATCTCTCGCTCCCCGCGAGAGCACAGGGCGAGTCGGAATGCCCGGTCACGGCGGGGGCTCCCGTAACAACCGTCGAGGAGTGCGGTGCGGAGCCCGTTTCGACCGGATGCCGCACCGGCGCCGCGTCGTACCGGGACCTCGCAGCGTGTCCTCACCATCGAGAGGACCACCCGGTGAACCTCAACCGCCGAAGTGCGGCGATAGCAGTGTCGAGCGGCGTCGCGGTCGCGTCGCTCGTGCTGCCCAGCGCCGCGTCGTTCAGTGCCGCCCAGGCCGCCACGACCAAGGATCCGGCCGCCGCGGCCGCGGGCTTCCTCGCCCGCCAGCTCGCCGCCAACGGACACCACCTCGTCGTCGAGTTCGACGGCAAGAAGTACGCCGACGACGGCGAGACCGCCGACGCGATCCTGTCGCTCGACGCCGCCGGGGTGGCGCAGCGCGAGGCGGCGGCCGCCACCGATTGGCTGAAGAAGGACGTCGCGAACTACCTCGGCGGCGAGCTGCCCAACGTGTACCCGGGCGCGGCCGCCAAGCTCCTGCTGGTCGCGGAGGCGCAGCACGCCAACCCGGAGAGCTTCGGCGGGGTCGACCTGGTCGGCGCGATCGTCGGCACCGAGGGCGGTGGCGGCGCTCCGACCGGCGAGTACCAGAACCCGGACGACACCCAGTTCAGCGCCAGCGTGCTGGTGCAGTCGCTGGCGGTGCTCGCGCTGTCCGGCTCGGCGGTCGCTGAAGGCCCGTCGGCCGCCGCGGTGAGCTTCCTCGCCGGACAGCAGTGCGCCAGCGGCGCCTTCCAGGTCGCGATCCGCCCCGACACCACCGTCGACTGCGCGGCCGGCGACAACGACGTCGACGCGACGGCGTACGCCGTGCAGGCGCTGCTCGCGGCCGGCGCGCACGGGCCGGCGAACGCGGCGGCGAAGTGTCTGGTGTCGGCGAAGAACGCCGACGGCGGCTGGGGCGAGACGCCGGGCGCGGCCTCGGAGGCGAACTCGACCGCGCTCGCGGTGGAGGCGCTCGTCGCCGCGCACCGCAGCGCGACCAGCGGGCTGAAGTGGCTGCGCTCGCACCAGCAGACGTGCAAGGCGAAGGCGTCGCAGCGCGGCTCGGTGCGGCTGCACGGCAAGAAGTTCGACCTGGCGACGGCGATCCGGGCGACCTCGCAGGCGGGTGCGGCGCTCGCGCTGCGGCCGCAGGCCTGGATCGACCGCAACGGCGCGAAGCGCGCCGCGCCGACCCTCAAGTGCTAGCTCGCCTCGTCTCGGCGGCTGCGCTGGTGGCGGCGGCGTCGGCGGCCGGGTTCGTCCCGGCCGCCGCGCACGCCGCGCCGGCAGGCACGATCTGCGTCGGGCTGGTCCTGGACGCCCACGCGATCGGCGGTCGGGTCACCGACACGTGCGTGAACGTCAAGCCCGGCACGACCGGGGTCGGCGTACTCGAAGCGGCCGGGCACTCGGTGACCTTTCGCCAGGACGGGCTGCTCTGCACGATCGACGGCGTACCGGACACCGGATGCAGCAAGGTCGACAACACGCACTACTGGGCCTACTACCACCGCGCGCCGGACCACACGACGTGGAGCTACAGCGTGCAGGACTCACGCACCTACCAGCCGGCCAACCGGTCGACCGAAGGCTGGGTGTACGACGACGGCAGCTCGTTGAAACCGGCGAACATCCCGGCGGCGAAGATCTGCGCGGGGCTGGTGAAGCCGGCACCGTCGCCTTCGCCGACGCGCACCGCGTCGCGGCATCCCGCGCACCATCCGCGCGCCGCAACGCCCACCGGCGCCGCTTCGTCGACTCCTTCGTCACCGACGGCAACGACGCCGAGGAAGGCGCAGCACGCTCGGTCTGGGGACAGCCGCGCGCGGACCTCGACTGGCCGCCCGGCCGACCGCTCCGTCACGCCGAGCCCTGGCGCGCGCACGTCGGCAGACGCCGCGGCGAGCGCCTCGACCGCGTCGCTGGCGAACGGTACATCGAGCGGATCGGGTGGCCATGGCAGCGCCGTGGGCGCAGTGGTCGCAGCCGCGGTCGTCGCCGTACTCGCCGCGGCAACCGTGATCGGAGCGCGACGCCGCCGCCGCTAGCTAGCTTGCTTCCAGGAGGGCGGCAGCGATCTGCCGGGCGATCAGATCCGGGGTGGTGTCGCGCTGGTCGACGATCAACGTGCTGGCCTCGGCGTACAGCCACTCCCGGCCGGCGTAGAGCAGGCGCAGCGCGACCTCAGGCGACTCGCCCAGCCACGGCCGGTCGGTACCTTCCACCCGCGCGGCCAAGGTCGCGAGGTCGGCGCGCAGCCACACCACGAACCCGCCGCGGTGCAACCGGTCGAGGTCGAGCGGGTCCGTGACGATCCCGCCCGCCACCCCGGCGATCAGCGGGCCGCCCTCGTCGAGCGCGACCGACAGCGCGGCGGACTCCGCGCGTCGCAGCGCCGCGACGCCGTCCTCTTCCTGCACCCGGCGGGTGTCCTTGCCGACGGCGCGCGCGAGCAGCTCGTCGTTGTCGTAGTACGGCCAGCCGAGCACCCGGGACAGCGCGTGCCCGACCGTGGTCTTGCCCGCGCCCATCATGCCGATCAGCAGGACGCGGTCGTGACGCACCGGCTCAGCGCACCTTCGCCGGCACGAACGGCGGCTTCACCACCGTCATCATCAGCGGCTTGCCGCGCACGTCGACCTTCACCTGGGCGCCCTCCCCCACCGCGCGGGAGAGATACGCGAGCGCGATCCCGGTCTTCAGCGTCGGGGAGAAGGTGCCGCTCGTGGTCTCACCCAGGTCCTCGTCGTCGGCCGAGCGCACCGCCATGTGCGGGCGCGGGATGCCGCGCTCCTCCGTCCGCAGCCCCCACAGCAGCCGCGGGGCGCCGACCTCTCGTTCGCGCTCGATCACGTCGCGGCCCCAGTACGCCGGCTTGTCCCAGCCGACCGCCCAGCCGAGCCGCGCCTGCGGGGGCGTGACCGCGCGGGTGATGTCCTGCCCGTGCAGCGGGTAGCCCATCTCGGTGCGCAGCGTGTCGCGCGCCCCGAGCCCGCACGGCAGGCCGCCGAGCGGCGCCGCGGCCTCGAGCACCGCGTCCCAGACCGCGCCGGCCGCCGACGCCGGGTGCACCATCAGCTCGTAGCCGTGCTCGCCGGTGTACCCGGTGCGGCAGACCACGACCGACGTACCGTGCCAGTCCGCCTGCTCGAACGCCATGTAGTCCATGTCACTGGGCAGCCCGAGCGCGTCGATGACCTGCGCCGACCTCGGTCCCTGTACGGCGATGGTCGCGACCTCGCGGTGCAGGTTGACCACCTCGACGCCGTCGGGTGCCTCGTCCTCGAGCATCCGCACCACGCCGTCGGTGTTGGCGGCGTTGGGGACCAGGAACAGCGCGTCGGGCTCGCGGTAGGCGATCAGGTCGTCGACGATCCCGCCGGTCTCGTCGTCGCAGCACAGGGTGTACTGCGCCTGGCCCGGCCCGATCTTGTCCAGGTCGTTGGTCAGGCACGAGTTGACGAACTCGATCGCGCCGGGTCCGGTGACCCGGGCCTTGCCGAGATGGCTCACGTCGAAGACGCCGACCGCCGTACGGGTCGCGGTGTGCTCCTCGACGACGCCGGAGTACTGCAGCGGCATCGACCACCCGCCGAAGTCGGAGAACTTCGCGCCCAGCGCCGTGTGCCGGTCCGCCAGCGGCCCTTCGATTACAGGTGCGTCTGTGTCAGCCATCGCGGGCGACGCTACCCAATGGCGATCACGCTCACCTCCCACCCCGCTCCCAACCTCGTAGAGTCCTGGGCTATGACTCGGCTTTCGTTGACGTCGACCGCCCTGCACCAAGTCGCCGCGGACGCGCTGATCGTCGGCGTCGCCCGCAAGGGCCGCTCTCTGGTGGTCGCGCCCGGCGCCGAGGACGTCGACAAGGCCCTGAAGAAGCGGCTGGACAGCGCGCTGCAGGCGCTCGGCGCCACCGGCCGGGCGGGCGAGGTCACCCGGCTCGCCACGCTGGGCGCCACCGCCGCCCCCACGCTGGTCGCGGTCGGGCTCGGCGACGCTCCCGGCCGGGGCGAACGGTACGACCCCGAGGCCATCCGCCGCGCGGCCGGCGCGGCCGCCCGCGCGCTCG
>CAZEAM010000294.1:0-11576 GCA_964510285.1 uncultured Frankiaceae bacterium
CCCCTCGCCGCGCATCGCCCGCTCGTCGAGCTCGTGCGCCTTGGCACGGACGTCCTCCGGGGTGCGCGCAAGCATCTCCGCTTCGAACGCTGCCGCGCCCCCGTCACCCACCGCGCCCAGGGGATCGAGGCACAGGACGCCGTTGAGCCGGTCGGCGAGCCGCACCGCGACGTGCAGCGCGAGGTGGCCACCCCACGAGTGCCCGACGACGTAGGCCTTGGCGATGCCCAGGTGGTCGAGCACCGCCGCGACATCGGTGACCGCCGTCGCCACGTCGAACGGCCCCTCCGCCATCGATGGGGCCAGCCCGCGCTGCTGGAAGATCACGGTACGGAAGCCGTCCCCGAGCTCGGCCGGCAACGCCGCCAGGTAGGTCGCCCCCATGCCCGGGCCGCCGTGCAGCAGAATCACCGGCTCGCCGGTCCCGTCAACCCACCCGCCGAGATGGCCACCCTCGACCGGAGCCGAGAACTGCTCGCCCTGCATGGCCGTCAACATACGTCGGCGCGAGGAACGGATCAGGCGTGAGGGTGACGCTTCGCCGGTTGCCGCCCCACCGGCTGGGGCGGGCAGGCGAGCATCGCCGTGCGCGGCTTCAGCGGGCGGGTCACCGGCTTGTCGCCGGTGACGACCACGCTCTCACCATCGTGGTGGAACGCGACCGCGCCCTGGTCGCCGTCGTGCAGCGAGTAGGTCACCTCTCGATGGTCGATGTCGACCCTGAGGCGCACCCCGCGCCAACGGATGCTGAAGGCCAGCCGGGTGATCCCCTCCGGCAGCGCGGGATCGAACAGCAGCTCGCCCCCGAAGTCGCGCAGCCCGCCGAAACCGGCGACCAGCGAGACCCAGGCACCGGCCAGCGAGGCCATGTGCAACCCGTCGCGGCTGTTGCGGTGCAGATCACGCAGGTCGATCATCGCGGCCTCGTAGGCGTAGTCGTGCGCCAGCTCGAGGTGGCCGACCTCGGCGGCCAGCACGGCCTGGGTCGAGGCCGACAGCGAGGAGTCCCGCACCGTACGGCGCTCGTAGTAGTCGACGTTGCGAGCCTTGTCGTCGGCGGTGAACCGGTCGCCGCACCAGTGCATCGCGAGCACGAGGTCGGCCTGCTTCACCACCTGTTTGCGGTAGAGGTCGAAGTACGGCGCGGACAGCAGCAACGGGTAACGGTCCCGGTAGGCCTCGAAGTCGAAGGTCTCGTGACGGGTGTAACCCTCCGACTGCGGATGGACGCCGAGCCGCTCGTCGTACGGGACGTGCACCGCGGCGGCGGCGTCGCGCCAGGTTGCCGCCTCTTCGAGGGTGACGCGGTACTCGCGCGCCAGGTCCGGGTGGCGGGTGCACCCATCCGCGGCCGCCACCAGGTTGCGGGCGGCCATGAGGTTGGTGAACACGTTGTCGTCGGCGATCGCGCTGTACTCGTCCGGTCCGGTGACGCCGTCGATGTGCCACGCGCCTTCGGGGTCGTGATGGCCCAGCGACATCCACATCCGCGCGGTCTCGACGAGCACCTCGAGCCCGCCCGACCGTTCCACGGAGTCGTCACCGGTCACGACGCGGTAGCGCTCGACCGCATCGGCTATGTCGGCGTTGACGTGGAACGCCGCCGTGCCGGCCGGCCAGTAGCCGGAGCACTCCTCGCCGCGGATGGTGCGCCAGGGGAAGGCGGCGCCTCGAAGCCCGAGCCGCGCCGCGTGTTCCTTCGCGAGGTCCAGCGTCGAGTGCCGCCAGCGGATCACGTCGGCCGCGGCCTTCGGCTGCGTGTAGGTGAGGACCGGCAGCACGAAGCCTTCGGTGTCCCAGAACGTGTGGCCGTCGTAGCCCGGACCGGTCAGCCCCTTCGCCGGGATGCCGCGCCGCTCCGCACGCGCTCCGGCCTGCAGCACGTGGAACAGCCCGAACCGCACCGCCTGCTGGATCTCCGCGTCGCCTTCGACCTGTACGTCGGCGGACTCCCAGAACTCGTCGAGGTACTCGCGTTGCTCGGCGAGCAGCCCCTCCCAGCCGGAGTAGCGCGCGCTCGACAGGGCCGCCGCGACCTGGTCGCGAAGCGAAGGCCGGGACCGCAGGCTCGACCAGCCGTAGGCCAGGAACTTGACCAGCCGCAGGCTCTCGCCCGGATGCACGTGCGCCACCACCGTGGTCCGCGCCCAGTCCTCTCGGGTGTCCACGTCGATGTCGACCCGGCCGTCGTAGTCGATGATGTGGTCCATCCCGGCTGCCATCTGCAGCTGGCTGGCGCGGGGGTGGTGCATCAGGATGCCGCCCTTTTCGTGGCGGAAGTGCTCCAGCCCGACGAGCGGCCGGTCGAGGATCGCGGACACCCGCGGGTCCGACTTCATCCGGGGTAGCTCTTCGTTGGCCACCAGCTCGGACTGCAGCACGAAACGGATCGGCTCGTCGACCGCCTCGACCACGAACTCGATGGCCGCGACCGCGCGCTGCACGAACGACACGAGGCGGCGCGACCGCAGCCGGATCCGCTGCTCGGCCGGCGAGATCCACTCGAGGGAACGGGTCAACGTGCCGGCGCGGAAGTCCAGCACCCGCTCGTGGTGCACCAGCTCGCCGTACCGCAGGTCGAGCGGCTCGTCGTTCGCCAGGACGCGGATCAGCTTGCCGTCGGTGACGTTGACAACGGTCTGGCCGGACTCGGGGTAGCCGTAGCCGGCCTCGGCGTAGGGCAGGGGACGCTGCTCGTAGAACGAGTTGAGGTAGGTCCCCGGGATGCCGTGCGGCTCGCCTTCGTCGAGGTTGCCGCGCATCCCGATGTGCCCGTTGGACAGCGCGAACACCGACTCCGACTGCGCGAGCAGGTCGAGGTTGAGAGAGGTCTCGCGCACCGCCCACGGCTCGACCGGGTACGCCGACTGCTCGATCACGCGTCCACGTCCGCGAGCAGCTCCGCGAGGTCCCTCACCACGATGTCCGCCCCGTTCCGCTTCAGCTCAGCCGCCTGACCGACCCGGTCGACGCCGACGACCGCGCCGAACTTGCCGGCCCGGCCGGCCTGCACTCCGGCGATCGCATCCTCGAAGACCGCAGCCTGCGCCGGCTCCACCCCGAGCAGCGCCGCGGCCCTCAAGAAGGTATCCGGCGCCGGCTTGCCGGCGAGCCCTTCAGCCCGCACCGTCACCCCGTCCACGCGCACCTCGACGTACTGCTCCAGTCCGGTCACCCGGAGGACATCGGCAGTATTGGCGCTGGAGGAAACCACTGCACGCCGCAGACCTGCCTCGCGCGCGGCCTCGAGAAAGCGGACCGAACCGGCAAACACCTCGACTCCGCCGGAACGGATGCGGGCCAGCAGGTCGGCATTCTTCGCATTTCCGACGGCATTGACGCTGGCGTCGCCCGGCGGGTCGTCGGGTGAGCCTTCGGGCAGCACGATCCCGCGGCTGGCGAGGAAGTCGCGCACCCCGTCGGCGCGCGGCTTGCCGTCGACGTAGTCGAGGTAGTCCTCGTGCGAGAACGGCCGGTACGACGCACCGTCCCGGGCGAGCAGGAACGCGTCGAACGCGTTTGCCCAGGCCGCGGCGTGGACGGCGGCGGTGTCGGTCAGCACGCCGTCGAGGTCGAACAGGCAGGCCGTCACGGTCGGTGGAAGCCCGAGCACCGATCTCCTCTCCACACGCTCGATCCCATCACGGCTGCGCCCCGGCAAGCCCGCCCGGCGGAATCTCGAACCGC
The DNA here is from genome assembly GCA_964510285.1 of uncultured Frankiaceae bacterium. Taxonomy (GTDB): domain Bacteria; phylum Actinomycetota; class Actinomycetes; order JAFAQI01; family JAFAQI01; genus DASZTV01. The sequence continues at coordinate 3,688 of CAZEAM010000294.1, forward strand.
CCGCCGGTGTTGTGCGTGACACAACAACAGACGGGGAACGCCCGAGGCAGGGCGTCGAGCGTCCGTCACGGAGGTGCGCCATGCACGCAGCCGAAGCTCATCCCGACCGCGACCTTCGCAGCATCCTCGGACAGGCACACGACAAGGCCGACCGGCTGCTCGCCCACCCGGAGAGCAGCCGGCTCGAGGTGGTCGCATGGTTGTCCGCGCACATCGCGGCCTTCGAGCACGCCGTGTACCCGGTGGTGAAGCGCCAGGTGCCCGACGGCGCGGCGCTCGTGAAGGCCGACCGCGAGGTCGTCAGCCGCCTCGCCCGCACGCTTCGCATGCTCGAGCGTCGCCACAGCGGCGACGTGCTCGCCACCGGACTGTCGGCAGCCCGGCTCGACGAACGGGTCGGCCGGCTGGTCGCCGAACACCGCGCGGTGTTGAGCCGGATCCTCGACGCCCTCGCCGCGGTGCAGGACGACGCCGCGATGCGCGAACTCGGTCGGGCGTACGAGGACGCCCTCGCCCATGCCCCGTCCAGGCCTCATCCGCACATGCACTCGGGGCTCGCGTTCCGGTTGGACGCGTTGCGCGACCGCATCCTCGACACGATGGACGGACGCCACGATCCGTTGCCGCGAATCCGCCGGCCCCGGATCATCCCAAGCCGATGGGGCGCCTACCTCCTTGGCCAGCAGCACGAGGAAGCGCAGGAACCGCGCGAGGTTCGGAGCTCTTCGGGACCGGCTTCTCAGACGGCGCGTACTGGTGCCGTCCGAAGTAGTCGCTGACCGCGTCCATCACTTCTCGTGAGTGGCTGAAGATCACGTAGCGCTTGCGGGGACCGGCCGACCCGGTGCTCGACAACGGCAGCCGGAAGTCGACGTACATGCGGTTGGCCTTCGCGATGAGCCGAAGCGCCTCCGGCGAGTAGTACGAGACGTGACCGCGGCCGAAGATGTAGCTGTGCCCGTCGAGGCTGCTCCCGTCGTAGATGTTGGTCGAGCAGACCAGGATGCCGGCGCGGTGCACGAAGCTGAACAGCCGCTCGAAGTCCTTGCGGGGGTTCACGAAGTGCTCGATCACCTCGCAGGCGACGACGATGTCGAAGGTCTCCTTGGCGTCTTGTCCGGTGTCGACGAAGTCCGCCTCGTCGCGGACCCGCATGATGTCGCCGATCGCGACCCGCCGCACGTTCGGGAGCTTCGCGATGTGGCGGTTGTCGAGGCTGCGCCCGGCGCCATAGATGAGGACATCGAGGCGGCCGCGGCGCAGTACGCGCGCGGCCATCTTCGCCATGCCGTACTCGCGGCCCGGCGTGTCCTCGGTCCCGAACCGGGGCGCGAGTCCCTTGCCGAGGTCCGCGACCGACTCGGTCGTCGTGTAGTCGTGGAAGTTCTTCAGGACCTTGACGTGGCCGCAGGAGCGGCACCGGCGGACCGGCAGCGTCTGGCCGGTCGTCCGGTTGGTGACCAGCTTGCGCTTGGGGCCGGGGCTGCCACACACCGGACAGCGACGCTCAGGGGCGCCCGGACTCTTGCGAGCGCCCGGACTCTTGCGCTTACCCGCAACCGGGTCAGGCCGGCGTCCGAGAAGTCTCATCATTTCGACCATGCCCCATCCAACGTCCGGTGACACACGACCGTTGACGGCGTGTCGCGACGATCACCCTGCCCGGTGCCCGTTCGCGCCGTGTGAGAGCGCCTGGCGCCAGGTGAACGTGTAGGGCGTCGCCCGGCCGTGTCCGCCCGCCAGGGTCACCGCCACCCGCCGCGAGCCGCCGGGCCCGTCGACGACGCCGATGCCGCAGAAAAGGCGGCGCAACCCGGCGAAGGGCTTGAGGATCGCGGCCCGGTGCGCCCAGCAGCCCTGGGCACCGTCCCGCGGGCACGCCGCGTTGGTCGTCACGCCGGTCCCGGAGGTCGCGTAGCCGTCGTTGTACATCCACTCGTAGTCGGCGGCGAGCATCCCGTAGTCGATCGCGTACAAGGTGCGGTACACGCGAACGCCCATCCTCTGCAACCGCCGGAGCGAGGGGTGCGGGTCGGCGCCGTACGCCGCCGCCACCCTTGCCCGACGGTTCAGCGGGCCGACCATCCCGGCGATCGGGCGCAACCCTCGGTCCACCCGTTCCAGGTTGAGGATGACGAAGGCCTTCCGGGCCGCGTTGAGCGACAAGTAGTTCCTCGGAAGCAGCAGCGGGTACCGGCGCATCCGCTCGCGCCGGCGCGCCGCGTCGATGGCCGAGACCGAGTCCGCCACGCAGGCGTCGCTCATCGCGCCCTGCTCGGCGCAGACATTCATGAAGTTCGGGCTCGGCTGGATGTTGCGGTGCGGCTGCGGAGACGCCGAACGCGCCGGCACCGCGCCAAGCAGGGTCAGGCCTACCGCGACCACGACGACGCGGACCCCGAAACGCACCGGCAACGTGACATCCCCAACGCCGGTTCGATGGGCACGACCGGCGCGTTGTGCCTTCCCCGAGACGATCCGGGCCAAACAAAGTGGTCCCAGCAGGACTCGAACCTGCGGCCCCCTCGTTGTAAGCGAGGTGCTCTAGCCAGCTGAGCTATGGGACCCGTGCGCAACGAGGCTAAAGCGCGTCGAGGGCCTTCAGGTAGTCGTTGATGTCGCGAGCGTCCGCGATGGCGTTCTGCACGGTCCAGCGGATCGTCGCGTCCCGATCGATCAGGTAGGTCGCCCGCCCGGCCGCGCCGAGCGTGTCGTCGAACGCGCCGTAGGCCTTGGCGACCTTCCCGTGCGGCCAGAAGTCGGACAGCAGGGGAATCGTTAAGCCGTTCGCGTCGGCGAAGGCCCGAAGCGACGGGACGGTGTCACAGGAGACCGCAAGCACGTCGGTGCCACGCGACGCCCAGTCCTCCGCATGGTCCTGCAGTGCCAGCATCTCGCCGCTGCACACACCAGTGAACGCGAACGGATAGAAGACGAGGAGGACGTTCCGCTCGCCCGACCGGGCCGCGAGGGACTGCTCGGCACCGTGCTGGTCTCGCAGCTGGAACGCCGGCGCCTGCATTCCGATGTCCGGGCCACCGACGGTGCGCGTCACCGCTTCGCCCGCGCCGCCTTCGGAGCGACCAGCCGCGCGCCGTTCCAGTCGGTGGCCGCCGCGATGCTCGACGTCTGCTGGAGGCCGGCCGTCGGGGCCGCCTCGCTCACGTCACTCGGCTCGACGTGACCGTCGCGGCCCGCCTTGGGGGTGAGCAGCCAGATCACCCCGTGGTCGGCGAGCGGGGTGAGCGCGTCGACGAGCGCGTCGACCAGGTCGCCGTCGCCTTCCCGCCACCACAGCAGGACGACGTCGACGACGTCGTCGTAGTCCTCGTCGACGATCTCCGACCCGCTGCGTTCCGCGATCAGCTGGCGAAGCTCGTCGTCGCAGTCCTCGTCCCAGCCAAGCTCCTGGACGACCACACCCTCGGTGATGCCCAGCTTGTCCGCGACGCCATGCGCTGCACCGCCGGCGGTGGCGCTCACCGTGGGTTACCTCCTGCTCAGACTTGGGCCCCTGATTCGGGCGGAGCCGCACCGTATGCCCGATTAGTCCACCGGTTCGCGGGTCCGAACGCAAGTGTTCATGCCGAGGCGTACCCGCGGGCGTAGCGTCGGGTTGAAGGCGCTGGCGTTGCCGGCACCGCTTCGGGGCGGGGGTTGGGAGCTGGACATGGCGAGAGGTCGCAACCGGTACTCAGTCATCAGCGACGGCCTGCCGAGCCAGATCCCCGACGTCGACCCGGGCGAGACGCAGGAGTGGCTGGACTCCCTCGACGCCGTGATCGACTCGGCCGGGGCGCGGCGGGCCCGGTTCCTGATGCTCAAGCTGCTCGAGCGAGCCCGGGAGCGACAGGTCGGCGTGCCCGCGCTGCGCTCGACCGACTACGTGAACACCATCCCGGCCGAGGCCGAGCCGTGGTTCCCCGGCGACGAGTTCATCGAGCGGCGGATCCGCGCCTACATCCGGTGGAACGCAGCGATCATGGTCAGCCGCGCCAACACGCTGACCAACGTCGGTGGGCACATCGCGACCTACGCCAGCAGCGCGAGCCTGTACGAGGTCGGCTTCAACCATTTCTTCCGCGGCAAGGAGGGCGGGGAGTCCGGAGACCAGGTCTACATCCAGGGCCACGGGTCGCCCGGCGTCTACGCGCGCGCATTCCTCGAAGGCCGGCTCACCGAGACCCAGCTCGACGGCTTCCGGCAGGAGATCAGCCGCGGCGGGTTGCCGTCGTACCCGCACCCGCGCCTGATGCCGGACTTCTGGGAGTTCCCGACCGTGTCGATGGGCCTGTCGCCCTTGCAGGCGATCTACCAGGCGCGGTTCAACCGCTACCTGCACGACCGGCAGATCAAGGACACGTCGCGCAGCCACGTCTGGGGGTTCTTCGGCGACGGCGAGATGGACGAGGTCGAGTCGCTCGGCGCGCTCGGCGTCGCCGCCCGCGAGGAGCTGGACAACCTGACCTTCGTGGTCAACTGCAACCTGCAGCGCCTCGACGGGCCGGTGCGCGGCAACGGCAAGATCATCCAGGAGCTCGAGTCCTACTTCCGTGGGGCCGGCTGGCACGTGATCAAGGTCGTGTGGGGCCGCGAATGGGACGAGCTGCTGGCCCGCGACGCCGACGGCGTACTCGTCAACGCGATGAACACCACGCCGGACGGGCAGTTCCAGAAGTACTCGGTCAGTGACGGCGCCTTCATCCGCGAGGACTTCTTCGGCCGCGACCCGCGGCTGCGCAAGATGGTGGAGCACCTCTCCGACGAGGCGATCACCCGCCTGTCCCGCGGTGGGCACGACTATCGCAAGGTGTATGCCGCGTTCAAGGCGGCGCGCGACCACGTCGGACAGCCGACCGTGATCCTCGCCCACACGATCAAGGGCTGGACGCTGGGCAAGGACTTCGAGGCGCGCAACGCGACGCACCAGATGAAGAAGCTCACCAAGGCCGAGCTCAAGGAGTTCCGCGACCGGCTCTACCTCGAGATCCCGGACTCCGCCCTCGACGCCGACCTCCCGCCGTACTACCACCCCGGGCCGGACAGCGACGAGATCTCCTACATGCTCGAGCGGCGCCGCGCGCTCGGCGGGTTCATCCCGCAGCGGATGGACCGGTCCAAGCCGCTGGTGCTGCCCGCAGACAAGGTGTATGACGTCTTCCGTAAGGGCTCGGGCAAGCAGCAGGTCGCGACGACGATGGCGTTCGTCCGCCTGCTCAAGGACCTGATGAAGGACAAGGTCATCGGGCCGCGGTTCGTGCCGGTGATCCCGGACGAGGCGCGCACGTTCGGGATGGACGCGATGTTCCCGAGCGCGAAGATCTACTCAACCCACGGGCAGCGCTACGACCCAGTCGACGCCGAGCTGCTGCTGTCCTACCGCGAGGACACCCGCGGCCAGATCCTGCACGAGGGGATCAGCGAGGCCGGTTCGATGGCGAGCGCGATCGCCGCCGGCTCGGCGTACGCCACCCACTCCGAGCCGATGATCCCGATCTACATCTTCTACTCGATGTTCGGCTTCCAGCGCACCGGCGACCTGATGTGGGCGATGGCCGACCAGCTGGCCAACGGCTTCCTGCTGGGCGCCACCGCCGGCCGCACGACGCTCAACGGCGAGGGTCTGCAGCACGAGGACGGCCACTCGCTGCTGCTCGCGGCGACGAACCCGGCGTGCGTGGCCTACGACCCTGCCTTCGCCTTCGAGCTGGCGATCATCGTCAAGGACGCGCTGCGCCGCATGTACGGCGAGGCCAAGCCCGGCGAGGACACCAACGTCTTCTACTACCTGACCCTCTACAACGAACCGAAGCCACAGCCACCCGCGCCCGACCTGCCCGACCTCGAGGAGCAGGTGCTGCGCGGGCTCTACCGCTTCGCCGCGGCGCCGGAGGTGCCCGGCAACGGGCAGGCCCCGCACGCCCAGCTGATCGCCAGCGGAACCGCGATCCACTGGGCGCTCGGCGCGCAGCGGATGCTCGCGGAGGAGTGGGGCGTCGCCGCCGACGTGTGGAGCGCGACGTCCTGGACCGAGCTGCGGCGAGAGGCGCTGGTCTGCGACAAGGAGAACCGGCTGGCGGCGGCCGCCGGCGGCGAAACCCCGCAGCGCACGCCGTGGATCACCCATCAGCTCGAGGACGCTCCCGGCCCGGTGATCGCGGTGAGCGACTGGATGCGGGCGGTGCCCGACCAGATCGAGAAGTGGGTGCCCGGCGACTGGTCGTCGCTCGGGACCGACGGGTTCGGCCGGTCGGACACCCGAGAGGCGCTGCGTCGATACTTCTCCGTCGACGCCGAGTCGATCGTGCTCGCGACCCTGACCGAGCTGGCCCGGCTCGGGGAGATCAAGCCGGAGCTGCCCGGCCAGGCGATCGAGCGCTATTCACTGGCTTGAGCGAATGGCACATAGGTATCGCGAACGCGCATGCCTATGTGCCACGGGTATTGCTATAGCAACACGTATGTGCCATGAGCATTCGAACCACGCTCGGCGTTTCTGCGCGGTTGAGCGCGTTTCACGCTCAACAATGCCTCCCAAGGCGTGTGCCGCATGGGAGGGGCAGAGCCGTGGCAAACCGGCGTGGGTCCGTGGTCATCTCGACCCTGGACGCCCATCCCAACGCGCTCGAGATCCTGTCGATCACCTCGCAGCTGCCGTGCATCACCGACCTGGCCCTCGCCGAGCTCGCCGGCGCGTGGCAGAACACCTCCGAGCTGGCCGAAGCGCGTCGGCACGCGCTCGAGCCGGACTCTCCGCTGGTCTTCGACGCGCTCGCCGCGTTCGAGACGGTGCAGGTGATCTTCGCCGAGGAGATCCGCGGTGGCGAGGAGTACCTGACCGTGGAGCCCGAGGTCGCCTCGACCGCGCTGAAGGCGGTCCGCGACGCGATCGCCGGTGCCTACGCCCGCCCGGTCCTCTCGCCCACCGAACACGCCGCGCTGACCCGCGCCTGGCGGGCCGTCTACCCGAACGACCGGCTGACTGCACCGGACCTCGGCAACCGCGGCGCCGACGTCAACACCCTGCTCCAGGCGCTGCCGCGGCTCGCGGCGACCTGCCACGACCGGGAGGCGATGGCCGAACATGCCGCGATCGTGAAGGCGGTGGCCTCGCTCGACGAGGACATCCGATGCGCCGCTCGCGAGGAAGCCTGGCACGCGGCCATCCTCACCTCGCGCCGGCGCATCTGGCACCTGGTCCGCCATACCGGCGAGGGTGAGCGCAAGCGCTACTGCCACCCGTGCCGCGAGCGGGCGCGCGACGCGGACACCGACCGGGTCCTGCGGGTGTGCATCGACGCCGCCTGCGGCCTGCTGGTCGCCGGCGCGCTCGAGGACGACATCGTCGACGTGCTCACCGCACCGGTCGACTGCCTGCTCAGCACGCCGCGCCCCGCAACCGAGGGTTAGCCGGTGCGCACCCGGCGGTTGACGGTGACCGGCGCGGTCATCGGCCTGGTCGGCCTGGCGCTGCTGCTCTTCGAGTCGTTGCGCTCGATCACGGGCGACCACGTCCTGAGCTCAACCGCCCAGGTGCTGATGTGGATCGGCTTCGGGGCGCTCGCCCTCGGGGGGATCCTGCTGGTCGTCGACGCGTGGAGCGAGGCGAGCGACGGCTAGTCAGACGGCGGCGCTGAGCCAGCGCACCGGGGTTCCGTCACCGCTGCGCCGGAAGATCTCCAGCTCGTCGTCCCAGGCCGTGCCCAGCAGGCGGTCTATGCAGTGCCGCATCGCCGCCACGTCGGTCGCCTCGTTCAGCACCGCGCGGACCCGGTCCTCCTGGACCAGGACGTCGCCGTTCGCGCTCATCGCCGATCGGAACACCCCGAGGTCCGGGGTCATCGCGTAGCGCTCGCCGTCGTAGCCGTCGCTGGGCTCCTCGGTGATCT
>CAZEAM010000295.1:0-20330 GCA_964510285.1 uncultured Frankiaceae bacterium
CGCTCGATCGCGGTCGCCCACTCTTCGGCGTCTTCGGGGGCTACGACGCGGCCGGCGTCGCCGACTACCTCCGGAAGGCTGGTTGCTCGACTCACCACGACGGGCACGCCGGCGTACATCGCCTCCAGGGCCGGGATGCCGAATCCTTCGTACAGTGACGGGAACGCGAAGACGTCCGATCGCCGATACTCGGCCGCTAGTTGCTCAGAGGTGACGAAGCCCGAGAACGACACGCCGGATCCCAGCGAGGCCTTGAGGGCGGTGCAGATCGCTTCACCGTCGCGCCCGGATTGGCCGACGATTCGCAGCTCGATCTCCAGCCCACGGGCCCGAAGTAGCGCGATCGCCCTTCCCAGAACCACGAGGTTCTTTCGCGGAACGACGTTGCCGACTGCGAGCACCCGGGGAGGACCATCGTGGGTGGGGGCGGGGAGCCGATCGACCAACGAGGCGAAATCGGGGTCGACTGCGCAGTGAGCGACGGGAATGCTGCTCGGATCCAGGTCGAAGCGTTCGGCGATGTCCCGGCGGGTGAAGTCGGATGGCGCCATCGCCATGGCATGTTTCACGCTTGTCGTGATCGACATGCGGATACGGGCAGCCTGGGCCGGACCGAGCCAGCTGCTGCCCCTGCGATCGAACGGTGACATGTCCTGAATCATCACGACGCACGGGCGGCGGGTCGCCGGCATCGTGTACTGGACGAGAACGGCGTCGGCGTGGACCCGGCGGGCATGGCGAGGCAGGTCGACCAGAAGACGGCGCACGGCGGAGTCCGCTACCGCGTGCACTCGCCTCACCGGGAAAGGCAGATCGTCATTGTGGCGGACACACACGACTAGTTCGTCGGGCGGAACCACGCGTGTCAGCTCAAGGCAGATATTGCGGATCCATGTCTCGTTGCCGGTTTGTCGGGCGCCGAGCTGGTGGGCGTCGATGAGGTAGGTAATCGACCTTCTGCTTTCGTGATGCGCTGCGTTGTGCCCGACCATTGTGCCCCGCCGCCGGTCGGCTCGGACCCATCAAATCGTCGGCCCGTGTCGGGGCGCGCAGCACCCGCGCGTCGAATCCCGGCCTGGCATGGTTCGATCAGGCTTCGCCGCGCAGAGACAGGAGGCGAGCTACGTGCAGAAATCCGCTTTGATCACCGGGATCACCGGTCAGGACGGCTCTTACCTCGCCGAACTGCTGCTCGCCAAGGGCTATGAGGTGCACGGCATCGTCCGTCGCGCGTCAACATTCAACTCCGAGCGGCTCGACCCGATCTACCAGGACCCGCACGAGGCCGACCGGCGACTGTTCCTGCACTACGGCGATCTCACGGATGCCGTCGGTCTGGTCAACCTGCTGCGCGAGATCCAGCCGGACGAGATCTACCATCTCGGCGCGCAGAGCCACGTCAAGATCTCCTTCGAGATCCCGGAGTACACCGCGGAGGCGACCGGCGTCGGGACGATCCGCATCCTCGAGGCGATGCGCGCGGCCAATCTCGACGCTCGCTTCTACCAGGCGTCGTCCTCCGAGATGTTCGGCTCCACACCTCCGCCGCAGAGCGAGCGGACGCCATTTCATCCCCGTTCGCCCTACGGGGTGTCGAAACTGTTCAGCTACTGGGCAGCGGTCAACTACCGCGAGGCGTACGGGATGTACACCGTCAACGGCATCTTGTTCAACCACGAGTCGCCGCGGCGAGGAGAGACATTCGTCACGCGCAAGATCACCCGCGCGGTGGCCCGGATCAAGCATGGGCTGCAGGACAAGGTCTATCTCGGCAATCTCGATGCGCTTCGCGACTGGGGATATGCGCCGGAGTACGTCGAGGGGATGTGGCGCATGTTGCAAGCCGAGAACCCCGACGACTACGTGTTGGCGACCGGCGTCGCCGCGTCAGTGCGCGACTTCGCCGAGGCGGCGTTCGCCGCGGTTGGCCTCCGTTGGCAGGACTACGTCGAGATCGATCCGAACTACTACCGGCCGGCTGAGGTCGACCATCTGCTCGGCGACGCCAGCAAGGCCCGTGAGGTGTTGGGATGGCGCCCCCAGACCGAGTGGCATGACCTGGCTGGACTCATGGCACAGGCCGACCTTGCCCTCGTCGAGGACGAACTGGCGGGCAAGCGAGTGAGGATCGACAGAGCCTAGGCGGCGGTTGCGATGTGTCGGCGATACCACTCGTAGGTGGACCGGACGCCCTCCTCGAGCCCGATCTCTGCCCGCCAACCGAGATCGTTGATGTGCGACACGTCGAGCAGCTTGCGGGGCGTCCCATCAGGCATCGTGGTGTCCCACTCCAGCGCTCCGTCGTACCCGACGACGCGGGCGATCAGGACGGCCAGGTCCTTGATCGCAATGTCCTCACCGACACCGACGTTGATGATCTGGTCATCGTCGTAGTGCTCGAGCAGGAACACGCAGGCGCGGGCGAAGTCGTCGACATGCAGGAACTCGCGACGGGGCGAACCGGTGCCCCAGAGCGTCACTGACGGCGACTGCGAGGATTTCGCGTCGTCGAAACGGCGAATGAGGCCGGGAAGCACGTGGGAGGTCTTGAGATCGAAGTTGTCCCCGGGGCCGTAGAGGTTCGTCGGCATGGCCGAGATGAACGAGCACCCGTGCTGCCGACGCAGAGCCTGGACCTGCAGGATCCCAGCGATCTTGGCGATCGCATAGGCGTCATTGGTCTGCTCGAGCGGTCCGGTGAGCAGGTACTCCTCGCGGATCGGTTGCGGAGCCAAACGCGGATAGATGCACGAGGATCCGAGGAACAACAACCGCTTCACCCCGAACTCGGCAGCGGCGTCCAGAACATTCACCTGGACCTGCAGGTTGTCGGTGATGAAGTCGGCCGGCTGGGTCGAGTTGGCGAGGATCCCGCCGACCCTGGCCGCGGCGAGCACGACGTACTCCGGTCTGTTGTCCGCGTAGAACGAGAAGACGTCGCCGCGGTTGCGCAGGTCCAGCTCGGCTGACGTGCGGCCGACCAACCCGGTATGGCCGCGTGCCTCCAGCTCGCGCCAAACCGCGCTGCCGACGAGTCCGCGGTGGCCGGCGACATGGATCCGGGCATCGATCGGAATCGGTTCCGGCGCCGTCTCGGACATGCCGCCAAGCGTACGGCGAAAGGTTGACCGAGCAGCCGGATCGGCCGGGAAGGCCAGTAGCGTGCACCTGTGCTCAGGGCGTTCGCGTTCCGCAGGCGCACCGATCTCCTGCTCGCCGTGGTCGACCTGGGGGTGGGCCTGCTGTCCGGCTACGTCGCCTACTCGCTCCGCTTCGGTGCCGATGCGGTTCCGGCGTACTACCTGGCCCGCTACGAGGCGATGACGGTGGCACTCGCCGTCGGCATGGTGATTGCCGGGCGGGTGTCCGGGCTCTATCGCCGTGGGGCGATCCGGATCGGCGAGTCGAATGTCGAGCCGGCGTTGGAGGCCGCTCTCGCCGTGGGCGTCGCCATCTTCGTGGTCAACGAGCTGACCCTGGACAGCGCCCTTTCGCGGTCGTGGATCGGTTTGGTGACGCTGGCCCTCCTGCTTTTCTCGCTCGGCTCCCGGGCGCTGATCCGGCGGTTCAGGCGAATGCTCGTGCCGCTGGGAATCGGGCTGGAACGCTACGCTTTGGTCGGCGGCGGTGCCGCCGGCAGGCGGCTGTTGGGCGACCTGACGCGAGCGCCGGGGGCGCCGTTCGTCGTCGTCGAGGTGTTGCCCGCTGAGCTTTCACCAGAGGACCTCCTGGAACGGGCTCGCGAGCTCAGAGTCGACGGCCTGATCCTCCCCGCAAACGCCGACCCGGTCGATGCCGGCCGGCTCGCTGGCGTGCTTTCCGGTGCTGGTATCGACGTGCTGATCGCTCCTGGTCTGTTGGGCTTGGAGATGCGGGTCGCCAGCGTCGCGATGCTGCACGGAATTCCCTTGCTTCGCGCGACCGGCCTCGTGCCAAGTCGGAAGGCGGTTCGGGTCTCGCCACGGCGGACCAGCCACGGCGTCGCGATCCTCGGTACGCGGGGGATACCTGCAAACTACGGCGGGTTCGAGACTTTCGCCGAGCGGCTCGCGCTTCAACTCGTCGGACGAGGTGTACCAGTTACCGTGTACTGCCGTCGCAACTACGCGACGGCAGGAGCTGAGTGGCGGGGCGTCCGCCTTGTGACACTCCCCACCATCGCGAACAAGTATCTCGACACGGTTGTCCATACCTTGGCATCCGTATTTCACTTGGTAACTCGTACGCGAGTCCGCGACGTCATCCTCTGCAACGCCGCGAACGCGCCCGCCTTGCCGATCCTTCGCATCATGGGCCGGCGCGTGCTGATGAACGTCGACGGGCTCGAATGGCGGCGAGGCAAATGGGGGGTCGTTGGGCGGGCTTGGTACCGCTTGGGGGAGTGGCTGTCCGTGCGGTGGGCGAGCGTTCTGGTCACCGATGCCGAGGAAGTGCGGACCTACTACCGCGTCCGGCACGACGCGGACTCGGTGATGATTCCGTACGGCGCCGACCCGATCCCGCGGGGCGAGCCGCTCCCCGTCGATCTCGCAGTCAAGCCCGACGGCTATTACCTTTATGTGTCGAGATGGGAACGGGAGAACAACCCGTTTCTCGTCGCCCGCGCCCATGCATTGTCTGGCAGTCGGCGCTCGCTTGTGATGCTGGGCGAGGCTACTTACGATGAGCGGCTCGATGCGGAGGTCCGGGCGGTGGCCGCCCCTACCGCCCTACTCCTGGGTGCCGTGTACGGCGACGGCTACCGCGCCCTCCAGAGCAACGCCCGGTGCTACATCCACGCGACGGAGGTCGGGGGGACGCATCCGGCGCTGATCGAGGCAATGGGCGCGGGGAACCTCTGCCTGGTCCTCGACACGCCGGAGAACCGTGAGGTCGCCGGCCCGGAGGCCTGGTACTTCACCGATGACGTCGAGCTGGCTGAGCTGCTTCGCCGGGTCGATCAGCTCCGGAGCCCCCAGTTACGGCGATTGCGCGAGTCGAGCCGCGAACGGGCCCGCTTGCACTTCTCCTGGGATGCGGTCGCTGGCGAATATCTCCGACTGCTCCGCGGCTGAGAGTCCGAGTCAAGGCCATCACCTGTATGGCCGATGGCAACGTGTGACCTCCCTCGCGCCAGACCGGTCCCGGCTGCGCCTCGAGATTGGGGAGGCGCTGACCGGGCGGTCGAAGGCTGAGCTACTCGAGCACGCCGCCATGATCGCGTTGCTCGCGATCTGGGCGGTTCCGTTCACTCGCGCGACCGGCGGTCGAGGCGTCCACAACGAACTGGTCTTCGCGGCGGTCCTTGTGGTGCTGTTGCCGGCCATGCGGGCCTGGCGCGCGCCGACCCGGTCGATTATTGCCGCAGCGCTCGTCGCGGCTGCAGCCCTGCTCGTGTGCGTGTTCGCGCCGAGCCACTGGTACGGCAGCGACGTGGCGGCCGGGTATGTGATCGCGGCCGGTGCCTACGTCGGGGCCCGCCGCTACGCACGAGACGACGAGCGCCGGCTGCTGCTCGCCACCTCCGTCTGCCTGGCCGGTCTCTACCAGTTCGAGCAGGCGTTCCTGCCCTGGTGGGGGAGCCGTAACCCGTCCGTGCAGATGGCGGGCACGTTCTATTGGCACAACCCATACGCAGCGTTCCTGCTCCCGAGTGCCGTCCTCGGACTCGGCCTGATCGTGACGGGTCGCCGACCCTATACCCTGGTCGGCTGGCTCAGCGCACCCCTGTGCACCGCGGGCATCGTGTTCTCGAGCAGCCGCGCGACGATCGCGGCGCTCGTGGTAGCGATGGTTCTGGTGCTTGCACTAGGCGGGCGGACCAAGCGCGCGCTGGTTCGCATCGTCGGGGGGCTCGCGGGGGCGGCACTCGTCGTCATCGTGCTACCCGGCCCGCCCCTGTTTCCGCACTACGCGGCGCCGTGGTCGGCCACGGAGGCGCGCGGGTCTACGGAGTCGCTGGCACAAAACGGCGCGTACCGGACCCAGTTCTGGCGCTCGGCGCTGGAGGTCGCCGCTCATCACCCGCTGGTCGGCAGCGGCTTCCACGAGCTCGCCAACGACAGCGCCTTCTACACGCCGCGGGACTGGGCGCGCTCGCCGCAGGCGCACAACGGCTATCTGCAGGCGCTGTCCGACGGCGGACTGGTGCTCGGTCTGCCGTTCCTCGCCGCGGCTGCGGTGGTGCTGTGGTGGGGGCTGCGGCGGATGTGGATGGCCGTCTTCGCCCGGCCGGGTCCGGGCCAGGTGCTCGAGGTCTGTGCGGCGCTGGCGTTGCTGGCACTGTTCGCGCATTCCGCGGTCGACTTCGACTGGTCACACCCGTCGATCCTGGTCGAGGTGGCGCTCCTAGGCGCCATGGTGGCGCCCGTCGGGGAGCGGCGCCGCCACGCGCGCGTCTCGGCCGGGGCACTCGCCGCGCTGTGCGCGGTTGCCGCCGTCCTGGTGCCCGCACTGCACCAATGGCAGCAGAACCAGCCGAACTATCGCTATTCGACGGATCGGCTGTTGCATGCCGCGGACGCGACGTTCGGCGACTACCGGCCGGCCGTGGCGGTGCTGCGCGACTACACCCATGGTCGTCGGCCACTCACAGATGCCCAAGCAGCGCGCGCGCTCGCCCTCACCTCGAGTCAAGCCACCGTCGACCTGCACGTTGCGTTGCTTCGCGATGCCGTGGGTGCGAGCATGGGCCTCTACCCTGACGCGGTGGCCCGCGCCCGGGAAACCCTGCGGGCCCACGGCGGGTTGTCGCCGGCGTTCGTTCCGGACCTGGCGCTGGTGATGAGCAGCGCGGGAGAGAGAGACGCTGCAGCCGGTCTCCTGTCCGACGACATCGCAGCTCAGGTGGCGGCCGGCGCGGCCGCCCCGAACTTGAGCGCCGAGCTGAGCCAATGGGCACTGACCCTCGGAACCGGCGGACGGTACGCCTGCGAGGTCGACCGGGCGACACCACTGCTCGGAACCGCCGAAGGGCTTCCGGCGCCGACGGCGCCATGCCCGCGTCACGATCAAGGTCACGGCTAGGCGTACCGAGGATCGATACGAGGGCAGGATGAGAGGACGGCCGTGAAGCAGCTCGGCGACATTCTGGTCGAGGACGGCCTGGTCACGCAGACCGAGCTCGCCGAGGCGTTCGACGAGCACCAGCGGGCAGGGCGGGCGCTCGGCCGGGTCCTCGTTGACCGCGGCGTGCTCAGCGAGAGCCAGCTGGTTGCCGCGCTGGCCAAGCAGATCGGCATGCGGTTCGTCGATCTGACCGACTTCCCGGTCGACGGCGCCGCGCTCGCCTCCGTCCCGCAGGCGGTCTCCCGGCGCTACAACGCGCTGCCGATCGGCTACGAGGACGGCAAGCTGCTGGTCGCGATGTCCGACCCGGCGAACGTGTTCGCGCTCGACGACATCCGCTCGATCACCGGCGTCGACGTCAAGCCCGTGGTGGCGACCAAGGCGGACGTGCTCAGCGCGATCAACCGCTACCACCGCGCCGAAGGCGACCTCGATGACATCTCGATGGCGCTCGACCAGGAGGAAGAGGACGACCTCAGCAACCTCAAGGAGGTCGTCGAGGACGCCCCGATCGTCAAGTTCGTCAACCTGCTGATCACCCAGGCCATCAACGACCGGGCCTCGGACATCCACCTCGAGCCGACCGAGCGTGACCTGCGGGTCCGGTTCCGGATCGATGGCGTGCTGCACGACATCATGCGCTCGCCGCGCAACATCCAGGCCGGCGTGATCTCGCGCCTGAAGATCATGGCGGACATCAACATCGCCGAACGGCGGATTCCGCAGGACGGTCGGCTCTCGGTGAACACGAGCGGCAAGAAGGTCGACCTGCGTGTTGCGACGTTGCCCACCGTCTGGGGCGAAAAGGTCGTAATGCGTATTTTGGACAATACGACCGCGATGCTGAAGCTGTCCGATCTCGGGTTCAGCGACCACAACTACGCCCGCTACGCGACCAGCTTCAACAAGCCCTACGGGATGATCCTGGTCACCGGCCCGACCGGGTCCGGCAAGTCGACCACGCTCTACGCGACGCTCAACATCGTCAGCCGGCCGGAGATCAACGTGATCACGGTCGAGGACCCGGTCGAGTACCGCATCCCCGGCATCAACCAGGTCCAGACCAACGTGAAGGCCGGGCTGACCTTCGCCAGCGCGCTGCGCTCGATCCTGCGCTCCGACCCGGACGTCGTGCTGATCGGTGAGATCCGCGACCACGAGACGGCGCAGATCGCGATCGAGGCGGCGCTCACCGGTCACCTCGTCCTGTCGACCCTGCACACGAACGACGCGCCGTCGGCGATGACCCGGCTGGTCGAGATGGACATCGAGCCGTTCCTGGTCGGCTCCGCGCTCGACGCGGTCCTCGCGCAGCGGCTGGCCCGCCGCCTCTGCGACCGGTGCAAGGAGGCCTACACGCCCGAGCCCGAGGTGCTCAAGTCGGCCCGCTTCCCGTGGAACGAGGAGGCGCCGTTGCCGACCCTCTATCGTCCGGTCGGGTGCTCGGCCTGCGCGAAGACCGGCTACAAGGGCCGGGTCGCGCTCACCGAGGTGATGCTGGTCAGCGAGGAGGTGGAGCGGCTGACGGTCGAGCGCGCGACGGCGATCGACATCGGCAAGGTGGCGGTGGCACAGGGAATGCGCCCGTTGCGGCTCGACGGGATGGACAAGGCGGTGCACGGGCTGACCTCCATCGAGGAGGTCCTCCGGGTCGTCGTGTGACCAGCGCGGGGGGGTGTCCGTAACGTTCCCCCGGTTGGCTCAAGCCCGCACGGCGACCGGCCGATGGTTTCGTACAGCGGGACCATCTGCGGGTCACCGTGCTGTCGGACGAGGGGACCTGACGTGGACGGCCAGAGCTTCGAGGGCCAGACCACTGCCGAGACGCCGGTGGATGCCGCATGGGCGCCGCCGGGTGCGACCACGACCGCTGCCTTCGCGCCACCGCCCGGCCTGGCGCCGCCGGAAGCACCGGCGACCGCCAGCATCGAGATGGCGCTGCCACCCGGGATCGAGCTTCCGCCGGGCATGAGCCTGCCCCCGGGGGTCACCCCGGCGCCGTCCGACGCGCCGCTCCCGCCGCCGGCCGCTGCGTACCCGCCACCGACGGCCGCCCCCGCGGCGGTGGACATGGCGCTGCCCCCGGGCGTGGAGCTGCCGGCCGGCAGCGCGCTGCCCGCGGGCGTGGCGGCACCGGCGCAGACCTACCCGGCGCAGACCTACCCCGCGCAGACCTACCCCGCGCAGACCTACCCCGCGCGGAGCTATCCGCCGCCCAACGGCACGGCGTACGAGCCGCCGGCCGCCCCGCAGGCGTACGAGACCGGTTACGCCGCCTACGAGCCCCCTGCCGAGTCGCCGATGGACGTGGTCGAGCACGACACGGCGCTGACCCGCAAGGCGCTCGAAGAGGACAGCAAGTTCGAGGCCGGGCTGCTCGCCAACCTGCTCATCGAGGTGCAGGACAGCGGCGCCTCCGACCTCCACCTGTCGTCCGGCGCCCGCCCGACGTTGCGGATCAACGGCTCACTGATGCCGCTGGAGGAGCACCCGCTGCTCACCCCGCCGGTCATCCAGCGGATGATCTACGCGATCCTCACCCAGAAACAGCGGGAGACCTTCGAAGAGGAGCTCGAGCTCGACTTCGCCTACGCGCTGCCGGGCCGGGCCCGGTTCCGGGTGAACATCTACCGGCAGCGGGACTCGCTCGGTGCGGCGTTTCGAATCATCCCCTACGAGATCAAGTCGCTCGAGGAGCTCGGCGTGCCCCCGGGTGTCGCGAACTTCGCGATGCTGCCGCGTGGCTTCGTCCTGGTGACCGGCCCGACCGGTTCCGGCAAGTCGACCACGCTCGCTGCGCTGGTCGACCTGGCGAACCGCAGTCGCCGCGACCACATCATGACCGTCGAGGATCCGATCGAGTTCCTGCACAGCCACAAGTCCTGCCTCGTCAACCAGCGCGAGGTCGGCGAGGACACCTGGTCGTTCCAGAACGCGCTCAAGCACGTCCTGCGCCAGGACCCGGACATCATCCTCGTCGGTGAGATGCGTGACCTGGAGACGATCTCGGTCGCGCTGACCGCCGCCGAGACCGGCCACTTGGTCTTCGCCACCCTCCACACCCAGGACGCCGCCCAGACCATTGACCGCGTGATCGACGTGTTCCCGCCGCACCAGCAGCAGCAGATCCGGGTCCAGCTCGCCGGCGCCCTGCAGGGGATCGTCTGCCAGACGCTGGCCAAGACCTTCGACGGCAAGGGTCGCGCGGTCGCGACCGAGGTCCTCGTCGCGACCCCGGCGATCCGCAACCTGGTCCGTGAGGGCAAGACGCACCAGATCTACTCGTCGCTGCAGGCGGGCGCGAAGCACGGGATGCACACCCTCGACCAGCACCTGGCCGAGCTGGTCAAGTCCGGGCGGATCACGTATGAGACGGCGCTGGAGAAGTGCCATCACGTCGAGGACTTCAACCGGCTGACCGGTCGGGGCTAGGAGGCAGCTAGATGGCCACGACAGCGTTCAAGTACCAGGTCCGCGACCGCAACGGGAAGCTGATCAGCGGCGAGCTCGCCGCCGAGACCGAGGCCGCGCTGGTCCAGCGGTTGAAGTCGATGGGCTACGCGCCGATCTCGATCGAGCAGGCCAACGCCGGCCTCAACAAGGAGATCAAGATTCCCGGCTTCGGCGGCCGGGTCAAGCTCAAGGATCTCGCGATCATGGCGCGCCAGTTCGCGACGATGATCAACTCCGGGCTGTCGCTGATGCGCGCGCTGACCATCCTGGCCAGCCAGACCGAGAACGCCGAGCTCGGCAAGACCCTCGCCCAGGTCCGCAACGACGTCGAGTCCGGCACCTCCCTGTCCGTGGCACTCGGCAAGCACCCGAAGGTGTTCCCGCCCCTGATGGTCAACCTCTGCCGCGCAGGTGAGGTCGGCGGCTTCCTCGACACGGTGCTGTTGCAGATCGCGGAGAACTACGAGGCCGAGGTCAAGCTCCGTTCGAAGATCAAGTCGGCGATGACCTACCCCGTGGTCGTCGGCTGCATCGCGATCATCGCGCTGATCATCATGCTCACGTTCGTCGTGCCGTCGTTCGCCAGCATCTTCGAGTCGCTCGGCACCAAGCTGCCGGCACCCACGCAGATGCTGGTCAACATCTCGCACGCGATGAAGTTCGCGATTCCGGTCCTGCTCATCTTCGGGATCGGGTTCTACATCGTCTGGGGCCGGGTCAAGAACCGCGAGGAGGTCAAGCGGGTCGTCGACCCGATCAAGCTCAAGGTGCCGGTGTTCGGCCCGCTGTTTCAGAAGGTCGCGATCGCCCGGTTCTCCCGCAACCTCGGCACGATGATCAAGTCCGGTGTGCCGATCCTGCAGGCCCTCGAGATCGTCGCCGACACCACCGGCAACTGGACGATCACCGCCGCGGTCCGCGACATCCAGGACAGCGTGCGGCAGGGCGAGTCGCTCACCCAGCCGTTGGCCCAGCACGAGGTGTTCCCGCCCATGGTCGCGCAGATGATGGCCGTCGGTGAGGACACCGGCGCCCTCGACACGATGCTCGCGAAGATCGCGCAGTTCTACGACCAGGAGGTCGAGGCGACCACCGAGGCGCTGACCGCGCTGATCGAGCCGATCATGATCGCCGTGCTCGGTGGTCTGGTCGGCGGCATGATCGTGTGCCTGTACCTGCCGATCTTCTCGGTCTACAACCACATCGGTAGCTGACGATCCGCGATCTGTTCGGCGGTCATGCACCGCCGCCGGCAACGCGCGCCTGCCTTCCGTTGATCGGCTGAACGGCGTAATGAATTGGCACCGAACCGATCATCAGAGATGTTCAAGTCGGCCCGCGACGCACCCGACAATGTCAAGGTCATCGAGCCGGATCGGGCCCCGAACGGGTCGACGAGGCTCAACGTAGTGCTACGGAAGGATCCAGAATGCTCGCTCGCCTCCGCAAGATGCAGGAGGAGAACGAAGAGGGCTTCACCCTCATCGAGCTCCTGGTCGTGATCATCATCATCGGCATCCTGGCCGCGATCGCGATCCCGGTCTTCCTCAACCAGCGCAAGAAGGGTTACGACGCCGGCGTCAAGGCCGACCTGCGCAACGCCGCGACGGCTGAGGAGACCTACCTCACCGACTACGACGCGTACACGACCATCGTGACAGGTACTGCCAACAAGGACCTGGAGAGTGAAGGTTTCAAGTACTCGTCCAACGGCGACTACCAGAACAACACGCCGTTGATCACCGTCAAGCTCGACGGCACCAACAGTGGTTACTGCCTGACCGGCGTTTCCGCTTCCGGCAAGACCTGGCTGTACGACAGCGAGAACGGCGGCCTGCAGGACCAGGGCACGGGCTGCTCCTTCTAGAAGGTCAGTAGTCCTGGAGGTGTCCGGGGACCGCGACGTGGTCCCCGGGCACCTCTTTTTGGGGCCGGACAAACGTTGCTTGCCTACGCCTTTCCGGTTAGCCCGAATGGACGGCCCACTGGGGATCCTTTTCGTGTCGGACGGGGGTGTGCGGCCGGATTGTCCGCGCCGAGAATCGACACGAGGAGATTGCCGGCGAGACGGGGAGGCCTGGCGGATGCGCGGCTACGCACCGGGTCAGCCGGACGACGACGGTGACGGCGGCTTCACCCTGATCGAGTTGCTCGTCGTGATCGCCCTGATCGGCATCCTGGCCGCGATCGCGGTCTCGGTCTTCCTCAACCAGCGCCAGAAGGGGTACGACGCGGCCGCGAAGTCTGACCTCCGCAACCTCGCGGCCTTCGAGGAGATCTACCTCGATGACTACAACTCCTATGGCACCCTTGCCCAGGTGCGGGCCAGCGAGCCGGATGTGAAGGCGAGCCACCGGGTCACGCTCACGGTGGTGAGGTACGACGGGTTGAGGGGGTACTGCCTCAGCGCGAAGAGCGCTGGCTCGGACAAGACCTGGTGGTATGACAGCCAGGCCGGAGGGCTGCAGCCGGACGGGTCCGGTGGCTGCCCCACGACGACGGTCGGACGGCCTGGCGGATTCGTCACAGGCTGACACGCCGGGCGACGACCATCCCTCCCGGATGGCGGTCAAGTCGGACCGGCCATTTGCCGACAACACAGCCGTGAGGGCGTGGACCAATCGGCGTAGTGGGGCCGGACCCGGCCCTGACGCCGGCTTCACGTTGATCGAGGCGCTCTCGGTCATGGCAATCGCCGGAATCCTGATGGCGATCTCGGTCTGGGGCATTCACTCCTACCTGGTCGCAAGTCGCGAGAAGGGCACGGCGACGCAGATCCAGAGCGCATTGCGCAACACCGCGGATCGATCTCTCGCAGAAGGCCGGACCTACTGTGTGCTGTTCACGTCGACGACGTGGTCGGTCTACGTCCACGACTGCAGCGTCACAACAAACCTGACGGGCGGTGTCCAGAAAGTTGGTGGTTCTGACCAGACGTTGACCGCAGCCTTCCCGGTGCCCTCGGGCATGGACCCCACGGAGGTCACGAACTGCCCGAGCAGTGGCCGTTGCGCGTACTTCTATCCGCGCGGCAATGCGATCGCCGGCACCGTGACCATCTCGCGCCGCGGCAGTGGCAAGCAATACGTCGTCACCGTGATCGGATTGACCGGCCGTGTTTCGACAGCTTGAGTACCGGCGGCGCCGCCGCCGGGAGATGGGTGACTCGGGATTCACGCTGCTCGAGGTGATCGTCGCGTTGCTGATCCTCGGGATCGCCGCGTCCGGCACCGTCCTTCTGTTGGCCACCAGCTCCCGCGCGGCTCTCGCGTCGCGGCTCGATACCCAGGCGAAGGACCTGTCGTCGCAGCGCGTGGAGGCGATGCGCGACCTGCAGTTCCACGTGGACCGGCAGAACGGCCCGTACATCGACCTGCTCGACCTCTACTACACGAACCTCAGCACCACCGCGACGACGCGCACCCGCGGCGCGATCACCGACTCGGACAAGCCGGAAACCCAGACCGTGCGGTGGTTTGCCTCAGGGGCGGCCCCGAACCCGACGAACGGCCCGTACTTCCAGGTGTCGGTCAGCAGCGTCCCCGGGTACGAGAACTTCAGCCAGGTGATCGACACCCAGTTCCTGACCGTCTCGGGAACACCGCTGCCCGCCAGCTCCTTCACCGGGAGTGGCACGTACGCGCAGTACGACAGCCAGACCCAGGGGAAGGACTCGCCCCCCACCTCACTCGTCAGCGTGACCGTGATCACGAGCTGGCGCGACCACGGGGTGGCGAAGCGCTACGCGCTGACCACCCAGATCACCGACAGTCGAGGCACCCGCAACTACATCACCAGCCAGGGCATCGCCCAGTTGCTGCGACTCAGTTCCGCCGGCACCGGTGGTGAGTCCGACGCGCTGACCGTCGACGTGAACCACGCCGAGGCGGACGGCAGCCAGACCACCGGCTCGAGCGCGACGGCGTCCGCATCGGCGTTCGAGGCGACCGACACCGGTCAGGACACCGACGTCGTCGGCGCCACCGGCAATGCGGCCAGCCCGGGAAGCGCGACGACGAGCTTGCCGCCGTCGCCCTTCTACGTGCAGAGCCAGCCGAGCACGTACACCTCCGGCTCCAACTGGGTGTGCGGCTGGGCGACCGGCGGCAACTCGACCGTGGCCAACGTGACCGCGTCGACGGCCAACGGCTTGCCGCAGGTGCCGTCGACCGTCGGCAGCAGCGAGACCGCCCCGAGCGCCATGACGTCGGCGAGCCTGTATGCGAACACCGGGGAGAACAGCGACTGCGACAGCCGCTTCGGGCGCCGCTGGGCCGTGTGGTTCGACAACCAGTCCCCGCTGGACTCCCTCGACACCCGGCTGAAGCTCGACACCGCCGCATCGAGCGTCTACCCGCTGGTCGGGATCCCGGACAGCAACCCGCCCGGCAACCCGACGGTCACGACCGGCGCGGCCTGGGTCAACGCAAGCAGCGACGCTGCCTCGCCGCACTGGGTGTCCTCCGGAGCCTCGCTGACGAGCGCGACCGGGGCGTCGATCAATCCCACGGTCGCCCTGTTCCCAGGGCTGCCGTTCGTCAGTCCCGACTCCGATGGAATCATCGAGGGTCTGGTGAACATCACGATCACCTCGGCAAGCATCACCTGCAAGTCAGACGTGGCCACCGGTAGCGGGGTCACGTTCGGCGCGACCGCCAGCTACGACGGCACGCTGAAGTACTGGGACTACAACAAGAGCGGTGGCCCGGGCTACCAGACCGTGTCGCTGCACTGGTCGAGCACGAGCTCGTCGACGTTTGCCGACCAGGTCGCGGCGATCCCGCTCAGCACCGTCGTCTACCAGAACAGCCGGACGAACCCAGATCCCACGCAGACCTTGACGCTGGGCGACTACATCTCCAACTGGTCGAGCTCGCGCGCGATCACCGAGGACGCGAACAGCGGGCTGCACCAGGTGCCTGGAGTCGTCGACATCACCACCCAGCCGGTCCGCACGGGGGATCCGACCTCGTCCATCGGGGTCGAGCTCGGCAACCTCTCGTGCGCTGCGGTGGACGACCGATGACCTCCGGGCTGCACCGCCGCCCAGCTCCTGACGCCGGGTTGACCCTCGTCGAGCTGCTGGTGGCGATCGTCCTGACCGGCATCCTCGGTGGTGTGGTCGTCACCGTGCTGCTCGGCATCCACACCAGCGTCAGCAACAGCAACGCTCAGCACAACCTCAACGAGGAGGCGCGGCTCGCGCTCAACCGAATCGCGCGCGAGCTACGCCAGGCCACGGCGATCACGAAACCGGCGGGTTTCGCAAGCCCGTCGGCGATCACCTCGGTGCAGAATCCCGACGGCGCCGACTACGACCCCACGCAGATCACCACCGTGACGTTCACCTCGGACTTCAACGGCGACGGGTGTATCGACGGGGTGAACAGCAGCGGCACCGCGACCGGGTGCAGCGCCTACAACGCCAACGATCCCGAGACGCTCACGTACTGCTGGGACCCGAGCTCCGACGTCCGCGAGCTGTTTCTGATTCCCGG
Organism: uncultured Frankiaceae bacterium; assembly: GCA_964510285.1. Lineage (GTDB taxonomy): Bacteria > Actinomycetota > Actinomycetes > JAFAQI01 > JAFAQI01 > DASZTV01. The sequence goes on from CAZEAM010000295.1 coordinate 15,999, forward strand.
CCAGTTCGTCGGCCCCACGTGCCAGACCAGCGGGGCCCAGGCGATCCTCGCGGGTGACGTCACCAGCTTCAAGCTGAGCTACCGAAGCAACGCCTATCTGGCGGACGCGAACAACGACGGGATTACGACCTGGACCGAGCTTGACGCGCACAGCCCGTCGCTCGGGAACGACGATGGGACGCTCGACGCCGCCGAGCTGCCCGAGATCGACTCGGTTGTCATCGACATCACGGCGAGTGAAGCTGGCAGCCACTCACAGAGCTACACCACCGAGGTCGACTTGAGGAACGTGTCATGACGAGGTTGAGCCGGCTGATCCACAACCGCGGGCTGGATGAGGGAGTTGCCCTCACCACGGTGATGCTGGTGGTGCTCGTCATCACCGGCCTCACGGCGACCGCGGCCGCGGTGAGTATCGACAACCGGCGCAACGCGAACAGCGACCGGATCGCGGGATCGGCTCTCGGCGTGGCCGACGCGGGCATCGCGCGCGGGATCGAGTACATCCGCGGCAACAGCATCGGGGCGATCACCTGCCCCGAGACGGCCCAAGCCACCTGTACGACCCAGCCGGCCGGCTGGGCCAGCCCGTCGTCGCCGCAGCAGATCCCGCTCTCGGCGAACGGTTGTACGAGCACGTCGTTCAGGAACTGCGCCTCCGTCTACATCACGGCGGTGACCCCGTTCAACCCACCCGCGGTGACGTCTGGAACCTACGCGATCCACTCGCTGGGCAAGTACGGGTCCAACCCCGGCGCACGCGACGTGGTGGTCGAGGTCAGCGTCACGCCGGACACCTTCCCGATCGGCGTCTTCGGGCAGACCGTGAGCGGCAACGGTGGCACGCAGATCTTCACCGAGAGCCTGTTCACCACTGGATGTGTGAGTTCCCTCGACAACACCGGCAACATCCATGGTCACGGCACGAGCTTCCAGGGCATCGACGCGTTCTGGGACCAGCCTGCCGCTGCGCACTCGACGTACGGGCTCTCCACGGGCAACCACTCGGCCTGCCCGAGTGGGGACTCCAGCCGGGTGCCGCCGGGGCCCGGGAGCCCAACGAACGCGCCGTCGGCCTCGAACTGCCCGAACAACACCAATCTGAATGCCGACCAGTCCCCGACCGGCGGTCCCGTGAGCGCGACCGTGGGAGCGGCCTGCTACCACCAGTACCAGCGCAACGACGGCACCTGGTACCCGGATGGCACCTGTCCCAGCGGGGTGGTCTCGCCGTACGCCAGCGGCCTGTGCGACACGACCGCGTTCACGGTCACCGACCTGCAGCGCTACGGCTACCGCCCGCGCGGACTGAGCGACGCCCAGTACGCCGCGTTGAAGGCGCGGGCCCAGGCCATGGGGACGTACGACATCAGCACCGGCAGCATCGGGTCCGCGCTCACCGCGGCGCAGGCTGCCGGTATCTCGAACCCGGTGCTGTACTGGGACAACACCGACGTGAGCATCAAGGCCAGCGACTTCCCGTCGTCGTTCCTGACCGCGCCGGCCGACGATTCGGGGTCGTGCGCGAGCAACCTGCCGATCGTCACGATCGTGGTCGAGCACCACAGCGTGACCTTCCAAGGCGGCAACAACCAGTGGATCGACGCGGCGTTCTTCGTCCCGGACGGCAACTTCCAGGGTCACGGTGGCTACAACGTCTACGGCACGTTGTTCTCGAACAACCTCGATCTGGGCAGCAGCCAGACCTGGAAGCTCGACAACTGCTGGGTCCAGGACTTCCCGGGTGCGGTCCTGCAGGTCACCGTGCAGTCGTTCCGGGAGAACGACCTGGCCGACCTCCAGTAGCGTTCGGGTGAACATCCGCCCGGTTGGCGCCTCGCCGGGGCGGTAGCGCCGCTGAGGGGAACTGGTGACTGCACTACTCGTCATCGTGTGCGGCGTGGCCGGACTGCTGATCGGGTCGTTCCTCAACGTCGTCATCTGGCGGGTGCCGCGCGACGAGTCGGTGGTGCGGCCACCATCGCACTGCCCCTCCTGCAATACGCCGATCGCGCCGCGGGACAACGTGCCGGTGCTGTCCTGGCTGCTGCTGAGCGGCCGCTGCCGCGCGTGCAGTGCACCGATCTCGGTCCGGTATCCGCTGGTCGAGCTTGCGACGGCCGGCCTGTTCGCCGGGATGGCGGTCCGGATCGGTCCGCATCCCGCACTGCCGGCGTTCCTCTACCTGGCCGGGGTCGGGGTGGCCCTCGCCATGATCGACCTCGACGTCCAGCGGCTGCCCGACGCCCTGACCCTGCCGTCGTATCCGGTCAGCCTTGCTCTGCTCGCCATCGCGGCCGGTGCGGAAGGGGAGGGTTGGCCGTTCGCTCGCGGCTTGATCGGCCTGGCGGCGCTCTTCGGCTTCTACGCCCTGCTCTGGTTCGTCTACCCGGCCGGAATGGGTCTCGGCGACGTCAAGCTGTCCGGCGTCCTCGGGCTCTACCTGGGGTGGCTCAGCTGGGCCGCGCTCGTGGTCGGAGCGGCCTCGGCCTTCCTGATCGGCGCCGTGGTCAGCATCGTGGTGGTCGCGGCGCGCGGCGGGAACCGCAAGACGAAGGTCCCGTTTGGGCCGTTCATGCTGCTCGGCGTCCTGATTGCGACGTTTGCCGCCCACCCGATCGCCCACGCCTACCTCCACACGCTGGGCCGCTGACCCGGCCGCGGTAGGCCGTACGGCGCAGTAACTCTCCGTTTCGGGCTTAAGCCGGGCCCGGTACCGGCCGATCCCGTTGTGGACGGAGTTACAGGAAGCACGTTCCTGGCGCTCTCTAGCTGCCTCGGGAGGACGGACCAGTGGCTGGTAACGCGGTCGGTCTCGACATCGGGACCTCCGGCGTTCGCGCCGCCGAGCTGACGGTCGGCAAGGGGTCTGCGACGCTGCATCGGTTCGGCCAGGTCGCACTGCCGGTGGGCGCCGTCCGGGACGGCGAGGTCGTCGACGTCACGGCCGTGTCCGAGGCGATCAAGCACCTTTGGGCGACCGCGAAGTTCTCGACCAAGCGGGTCATCCTCGGCGTCGCGAACCAGAAGGTGATCGTGCGCCAGGTCGACCTGCCGTACATGCCGGAAGCGGAGCTTCGCAAGTCGCTCGGCATCCACGCAGCGGACTTCATCCCGATCCCGGTCGAGCAGGCGATCCTCGACTTCCATCCGCTGGAGACCGTCACCAACGAGAACGGCGTCCGGTCGCTGCGGGTCCTGCTGGTCGCCGCCACCCGCGACATGGTCATGACCGCGCTCGACGCGGCGCAGGGCGCCGGTCTGCAGCCGCTACAGGTCGACCTGACCCCGTTCGCCGTGCTTCGCGCGCTTGCCCAGGTGGACCACGTCGGCACTCAGCCGGGTGCGCACAGCAGTGCCGAGGCGATCGTGGATGTCGGCGCTACGGTCACGAACATCGTGATCCACCAGAACGGGGTGCCGCGCTTCGTCCGGATCCTCCTCATGGGCGGCGACCACGTGACCGACGCGGTCAGCGAGCGGCTCGGCGTCCCGTTCGAACAGGCGGTTGCGGTCAAGCAGCAACTCGGCATGTCACCGGTGCGCGGCGAGATCGTCAGCGAGCACCCGGCGGCTCGGGTGATCGAGGCATCGGCGACGTCGTTCCTCGAGGAGATCCGCGGGTCGCTCGACTACTACCTCGCGCAGCCGGCCTCCGTGCCGCTGCAGCGCGTCGTCCTCTCCGGTGGCGGCGCCCGGCTCGGTGGGCTCGCCCAGCGGCTGGCCGCCGCGTCGCGGCTCCCGGTGCACCCCGGCGCGGCGATGGCGTCGCTTCGGATCGGCAAGACCGGCCTCACCCCGGAGCAGCTGAGCTACGTGGAGCCGCAGATCGCGGTCCCGGTGGGCCTCGCGTTGGGAGTTGCGTCGTGACCACCCAGACCCTGCAGGCCGCTCCCATGACGGGGGCTGCGTCGCCGCGCGTCAACCTGATGCCGCCGGAGATCGCGGAAGCGGCCCGGTTCCGGCAGGTGCAGGCGTTGCTGGGCGTCGCCGTCCTGGTCGTCGTGTTGATCGTCGGGTTCCTCTACTGGAACGCCCACAGCAAGGTGAGCGACGCCCGCGACCAGCTCGCCCAGGCGCAGCAGCAGCAGACCTCGCTTCAGGCGAAGCTGAACTCGCTCGCCAGCGTGCGCGACACGTTCGCCGCCGTTCAGGCCAGGCAGTCGCTACTCGCGCAGGCCATGGGAAACGAGGTGCGCTGGTCGTTCCTGCTCAACGACCTGTCGTTCCGGATGCCCAGCAACGTATGGCTGACGTCGATGGCGGTCACGGAGTCGGCGCCGGCGTCGACGGCCCCGACCGCGCCGCAGTCGCTGGGGGCCACGTCGACCG
>CAZEAM010000296.1:0-11470 GCA_964510285.1 uncultured Frankiaceae bacterium
CGGCAACGTCAAAGGCAACCCCGGCAACGGCAACGGCAACCCCGGCAACGGCAACGGCAACCCCGGCAACGGCAACGGCAACCCCGGCAACGGCAACGGCAACGGCAAAGGGAACGGCAGTAGCAACCCCGCCCAAAGCGAGCTCCGTGACCCGTATGTCACATAGGGGTGGCATGTTGCAGCCCGCATGTCATATAAGGGCGGTGACAAGCGACTCCTATGTCACATGCGGTAGCGGCGACACGACCCCTATGTCACATGCGGTAGAGCGCGCGCGAAGGCGGCGTACGCCTCCTTGCTGAACAGCACGAAGCGCACGTCGGCCACTCCGGTCGGCGTGCCCGCGACCGTTCTCACGGCGATCTCCGCGGCGGAGTGCATCGGCCAGCCGTAGATGCCCGCGGACACGGCCGGGAAGGCGACACTCCGTACGCCGAGCTCGTCGGCAACCCGCAGCGCCTCGCGATAGCAGGACTCCAGCAGGTGCGAGCGGTCCTCGCGGCGGCTGTACACCGGCCCGACCACGTGGATCACCCACCGGCACCGCATGTCGCCGGCGTCGCTCGCCGCGGCCTGACCGGCGGGCAGCGAGCCGATCCGGTCGCGCAACGCGCGACGGGCCTGCAGCTGCGCCTCACCCCCGGCCCGCAGGATCGCGCCGTCGACCCCGCCACCGCCCATCAGCCCGCTGTTCGCGGCGTTGACAACGGCGTCCACGTCCTGCTCGACGATGTCGCCGAGGACGAGCGAGATCGACGGGCTCATACCGACATGGACAGCAGCGGCACCAGCAGCTCGTCGTCGGTCAACGCCCCGTGATGTCCGGGCAGCGCCGACAACCGCGACTCGCGCTTGCGCTGCACGATGCCCAGGCCACCACGCGAGATCGCCACGACGTCGCCGATCCGCGCCCGCGCATCCGCCGACACGACCGGGCCGAACAGACCCGACCTGACCGCGTCGTCGCCACTCATCACCCACGCCCGCTCGCCGAGCACGTTGTGCCACGTCGCCAGTACGTCGGCACCGGCGCCGGGCCGGGCATGGACGTGACGCATCCGCGGCTCGCCCGCGATCGCGACCACCCCGTCGCGCAACGGCGAGTGGTCCTCGTCCGCGTCGACCGTCTCCTCCTGCGGCACCATCGCCATGCCGTGGTCCGCGGTCACGTACACCGTCGTACCGGCGGGCAGCCGTTGCACGAGCAGCTCAATCCGCTTGTCGATCAGCGCGAGCTGCGCGGCCCACGAGTCGCTGTCCGGGCCACGCACGTGCCCGACGAAGTCGAGCTCCGCCGCGTACGTGTAGACGAGCGAGCGGTGACCGCGGTCAGCGGCGTCCGCGGCCAGCGCGACCATGTCGCCGCCGGTGGTGACCCCGCGGAAGCTTCCGCCCCGAAACACCGCGCGGGTGAGTCCGGTGCCTTCGAAGTCACGCGAGCTGGCGATGGTCACCGCGACGCCGGCGTCCGCGGCCTGCTGCCACACCGTCTCGTGCACCTGCACGGTCTCCGGCGCCAGCTCTTCGCGCAGGTCGTCCCGGCCGGACACCTGCCGCCAGGACAGCCAGTTGACCGGTTCGCCGACCTGCTCGACGTACGACGAGTACCCGGTCAACCCGTGCTCGCCGGCCGGTACGCCGGTGGACAGCGAAGCGAGTGAGGTGACCGTCGTCGACGGGAAGCCCGCGGTCAGCTCACGGCAGGTCATCGCGGACAGGACCGGCGCCGCGTCGGCCCGCGCCCGCAGCCCGACCCGCCCCACCCCGTCGAACAGTACGACGCCGGCGCGCGCCGTCGGCTCCAGGCCGAGCCGGTTGTCCTCGCCCACGCCGAGCGCGGCAAGGACGGAGGGCATCACGTCGGCAAGGGAGGCGTCGCCGTACCGCGGGACCGGAGGCAGTGACGTCATTGCGGCAGCCGGACCCTGAGCCGGCGGAACCCCTTGCCCTTGTTCTCGACCTTGACGACCTCGATGCCGCCGATCTGCCTGGTCGACGCGACGTGCGTGCCGCCGTCGGCTTGGGTGTCGAGCCCGACGATGTCGACGATGCGCACCTCGGTGAGCCCGGGCGGCAGCAGGTTGGTCGCGGTCCGGATGATGTCCGGGATGGCGAACGCCTCGTCGTACGGCAGCACCTTGACGTCGATCCGGCGGTCGGCGGCGATCTCCGCCGCGCACGCCTCAGCGACCGCGTCCTTGAACCCCTCCGGCACCTCGGGGAGGTTGAAGTCCATCCGCGCCTCGAGGGGCTCCATGTTGCCGCCGGTGACCAGCGCCCCGTAGTCGCGGAAGACGACGCCGGCGAGCAGGTGCAGCGCCGAGTGGGTCCGCATCAACGCGGTACGACGCGCGTCGTCGAGCGCTCCCTGCACCGCGGTGCCGACCGGCGGCAGCGGCTCGCCGTCGGCCGGGATCAGGTAGACGTCGTCGGCGGTCTTGCGGGCGCCGGCGATCCGGGTCTGCACCCCGCCCCACAGCAGCACGCCGGCATCCGGAGGCTGCCCGCCACCGCCGGGGTAGAAGGCCGAGCGGTCGAGGACGATGCCCTCGTCGTCGGCCCGCAGCACGACGGCGTCCCACTCGCGAAGTGTCGCGTCAGAGAGGTCGAGCCGCTCGGTACCCATCGGCGATCGAGCGTAGTCGGAACCGAGGCGCGGACCGGCGCATCCAATCGACGACAACGGGCCACAATGGGAGCCGGGCCGGTGCGCCGGGCGGAGGAGGGGCAATGCGACGGACAACCGCGGCATGCATCGGGGCGGCCGTAGCCGCAGGATCCATCGCCTGGACGGCGGTCACCGCGACGGCGCACCCGACGGTCCGCGCGACGCACCCGGCCGCCGAGCACGTCCCGGCGACCGTCCACCACGTCCGGATCGCCTACCGCGACTCGGCGGACGCCGAGAGCAACCGCACGATCGACCTGCACGGTCGGCACGCCCGCCACATGGTCAGGCTGTTCAACGCGCTCGACCGCGAGCCACGAAACGCGGTGCACTGCCTCGCCCGCGGGTCGGCGCGGACCAACGTCGTGTTCAAGAACAGCGACCACAAGTGGGTCGCGACCGAGGCGATCTGCACCAACCTGACCGTGACCCGCGACGGCAAGCAGCTGCCGACCCTGCTGGAGTCGGAGAAGTGGGACGCGGCGCTGACCGGCTACCTGGGCCACTCGCCGACCGGCACCGGCGGCGGCGCCCAGACCAACTAGCGTCGCGGCACCAGGGCCGCGCCGGCCTGGAAGACTTGCCGCGTGCTGTCCTTCACCGTCGACGACCTTCGGCTGTTCCTGCACATCCTCGCCGCGGCCGTGTGGGTCGGCGGGCAGATCACCCTCGCCGGTCTGGTGCCGGCGTTGCGGAAGGCCGGCGCTGAGGTCCCGAAGGCGGCCGCGCAGGCGTTCGGGCGGGTCGCCTGGCCGGCGTTCGCCGTCCTGGTCGCGACCGGCATCTGGAACGTCGCCGAGGTGCACGAGGCGGTGAGCGGCTCGCACGAGTACCGCAACACCCTGATCGTCAAGCTCGTGTTCGTCGTACTGTCCGGGATCGCCGCATTCGCGCACGCGCGCGCCAAGACGCGCCGCGGCCTGGCCCTGTGGGGAGCGGGGACCGGGCTGTTCGCCCTGGCCGCGATGCTGTTCGGCGTACTGCTCAGCTTCGGCTGACCTGTCAGGGGCTCAGCCCGTCCCGACGGGCTCACGCCCTGACAACTCAGGTGGACACGGCGAACCAGCGACCGTCCATCTGATGGGCGCGCACCGTCCGGCCGAAGCACGCCGAGAGCGTGAACTCGTCGCCGAGCAGCGACACGTCGCCCTGACCGACAAAGCGCCCGTCGCGCATCAGCGCCACGTGCGTGGTGTTCGCGGGCAGCTCCTCCAGATGGTGGGCGACCGTGATGCTCGCCAGCCGGGGCTCCCCGGCGGCCGTCGCCTCGAGCGCGGCCAGCAGGTCGGCGCGGCCCGGCAGGTCGAGACCGGCCGCGGGCTCGTCGAGCAGCAGCAACGCGGGGTGGGCCACCAGCGATCGGGCCAGCCGCGCGCGGGCTCGTTCGCCCTGCGAGCACACCGCGATGGAGCGGCCGCGAAGCTCATCCAGCCCGAACCGGTCGATCAGGTCGCCGACCCGCGTCCTGGTTGCGGCGTCGGGCGGCCGCAGCCACTGCACGGTCTGGGTCGCGCCCGTCTCGACGTACTCCTCGACCGACAGCTCCGCGGGAAGCCGCAACCGTACGTCGACCACGCCGATCGCCTGCCGGAGCTCGCGCAGGTCGACCCGCCCCATCTGCCTGCCGAGCACGTGCACCGTGCCGCGCGACGGGAAGCGTTGCGCCGAGGCGAGCGCCAGCAGCGTCGACTTGCCGGCGCCGTTGGGTCCGAGCAGCGCCCAGTGCGCGCCCTCCTCGACGGTCAGCGAGATGTCGTGCAGGACCTGCGGCCCGTTGGCAAACCACACGTCCGCGTTCGCGATCTCCAGCACGCTCACGGCACGTGACGTTAGTAGGAGCAGACTCGTAGCCATGCCGCAACCTGACGCCGCAGAGCAGGAACGACTCGCAGCCCGCCGCGCCGAGCTGCGCGACAAGTACGTCACGCGGGCGCCGTCGCCGGGCCGCGGCATCCACCACGCCGCGCTGATCTGCAGCGACGTCGAGAAGACCATCGACTTCTACCAAGGCCTGCTCGGCTTCCCGCTGATCGAGCTGGTCGAGAACCGTGACTACCCGGGTTCGACGCACTTCTTCTTCGACCTCGGCAACGACACGCTGCTCGGCTTCTTCGACTTCCCGGGTCTGGGGCTGGAGCAGCTGCCGGAAGGCATCGGCGGGGTGCAGCACATCGCGATCAGCGTGCCGCCCGACGTACACGCCGATCTGCAGCGCAAGCTCGACGACGCCGGCGTCCCGTACGACGGACCTTCGCGCGGCATCCCGGAGTCGCTCTACCTGCGCGACCCGGACGGCATCGGCATCGAGCTGCTGCGCGACGAGCTGATGTTCTTCGGCGGGAAGTGGCTCAACCGCGACTGACGACGCTAGGAGAGGGTGCGCGCGGCGTACGTCGCGTGCATGCCGATCACGATGGCGACGATCAGCGCCAGGTAGGTCCACGACAGGCGCCACCGATGTCGCGGCTCGACGCGCGCGAGCCGTTCGTCGACCGGCCGGCGGGACTGCGAGTACAGCTCGTAGCCGACCAGCAGCAGGATGACGACGACCAGCGGTTCGGGGCGTACGACGAGATAGCCGACGAGACCGATCCCGACCACCACCCACACCCAGGGATAGATCAGGTCGGCGACCCGGCCGCCGTCGAGCGGGACCAGCGGGATCAGGTTGAACAGGTTGAGCAGCAACGCGGTGAACGCGAGCGCGCGCATCAGGTTCGAGCCGCTCGTGTGCGCGTACGCCGCGAGGGCGAGCCCGCCGGCGGCGCCGATGACCGGGCCGGCCAGGGCGGTCTCCGCCTCCTGGTACGGGTCACGTTCCTTGGGCGCCCACGACGTGAACGCCCCGAGCAACGGCAGAAACACCACCGCCGAGGCGCGGATACCGCGCATCCGCAGCGCGATCACGTGGCCGAACTCGTGCACCAGCAGCAGCACGACGAAGCCCACGGCGAACTTCCACCCCCACAGCTGGGCGTACGCCGCGATCGAGACCGCCATCGATCCGAGGAACAGGACCGACTTGAGCTTGATGACCAGCGCGAGGAACGCCACCAGCGGCGCGAACGCCTGCTTGATCCGGTCCCACGCCGACGGGTGGCCGGCCGGCGGATGCGGCCGGGCGGGGTCGGGCGGCGGCCAGTCGGCACCGAACGCATCGGCCCGGTCGGAACTCACGCCTTCCATCGTGCACCCGAACCCTGAAGAGCCCTTGCAAGGCAAGAGGTCCCCGGCGGCTCATACCCGCCGGGGACCTCGCGCTTTGGCCGGCCGACCTAGGCGGTCGGGCCCTCGCCGTTGGACAGCGGCGCGGAGGAGAACTGCTCCTGCTTCGCCACCGGCGACGGAGCCGGCGCGGCGGTGGTCGGGGCCGGGCCCGCGGGCTCGGTCACGTTCGTCGCCTTCGCGGTGGACGGCTTCGCCGCCGGCTTGCGGGTCGCGGGCTTGGCCGAGGCCTTCTTGGTGGCCGGCTTGGTCGAAGCCTTCGCCTTCGGCGCGTCACCGCGCAGGTTGGCGACCACCTTCTCGCCGCGGGTCGCGAGCTCGGCGTACGTCGACTGGGCGCGGGCGCTCAGCTCGTCCACCTGCTTGCGCACGGCGCCCAGGTCGGACTGCTTGCGCAGCGTGGCGGCAAGCTCGTCCACCTGCTTGCGCACGGTGGCCGAGATCTCGTCGGCCTGCTTGCGGACCGAGGTCGGCAGGTCCTCGACCTGCTTGCGGATCGAGGTCGGGAACTCCTCGACCTGCTTGCGCACGCTGGCGGTGAGCTCGTCGACCTGCTTGCGCACGGCGGTCGGCAGCTCCTCGAGCTGCTTGCGCACGTCGGCGGGAACGCCCTGCGCCTGCTTGGTCAGGTCGATACGGCGGGCCTGCGCGCGAGACGGGACCTTGCGGAGCGTCTCGACCGCGAGGTCGCCGACGCCGGCAATCGCGTACAGCGGCTTGGCGTCAATCGTCGGAACGGTAGGCATGTTCGGACCTCCATAGACCCGAGTCAGATGTAGCCGGCGCGGGGATGCGCCGACCAGGTTGTCGGTCAGGACGAGGCGGCTTCGCCTGCGTCGGTGCTCGGCCCGCCGGCTGCGGCCGCGCGTGGCTTCGCGCGCCGGGCCGTTCGGGTGCGGGACGTCGGAGTCGACGCCTTCTCGGGGTCCACCGATTCGGTCTTCCCGGTCTTGGCGTCACTCTCACGCCGGTACGCCTCGTAAAGCTCGAGCAGGACCTGCTTCTGGCGCTCGGCCAGGTAGGCGTCGGCCAGGATCGCGGCCGGCACGTCGCTGTCGCCGTACCGCTCCTCGAGGATCCCGGCCTGCACGTACAGCGCTTCGGCCGAGATTCGCAGCGCCTTGGCGATCTGCTGCAGGATCTCCGCGCTCGGCTTGCGCAACCCGCGCTCGATCTGGGACAGGTACGGGTTGGAGACGCCGGCGAGGCTGGCCAGCTGCCGCAGCGAGATCTGCGCTGCGGAGCGCTGCTCGCGGATGTAGTCCCCGAGGTTGCGCACGTCCAGCTTGGCCACGTCCTTCACCCTAGAGGGTTCTGCTAACTATTGCAAGCGCCTTGCTAGCACCCGCCGAACTTGCACTTTCGCACCGTTTTCCCGCAACTTTCGGTGCGATTGTGCAAGTTCGCGGGGGCGGGGTGGGCCGAGCGAGGGGTCACGCGCGCATCGGCCGCCACCCGGCTGCTAGCAGAGCGAGCCGCACCTGGTCGACCATCTGCGCCCACCCGTCCCGGGCGTGCACGGCCGTGTAGCGCCGGTGCCACCAGCCGAGGGCGCGGACCCGTTCCTGGCGTTCGAGGTCCTCCCGCCAGCTGGTCGCGTGCACCTCGCCGTCGTAGTCCAGCCCGACCTTCCACTCCTCGTAACCGTGGTCGAGCCGGGCGACGAACCGGCCCGAGTCCTCCCGGACCTCCACCTGTGCGCGCGGCCGCGGCAGCCCGTCCAGCACGAGGGCCATGCGCTGGCGGGTCTCCATCACGGACTCGCTGAGCGGTTCGGCGTGCTCCACCGCCGCACGCGCCCAGCGGATCCCGCGCCAACCCGGCCGGTCCACGATGTACGCGCGCAGGTCGTCGAGCCGGCACCCGCCGCGATTGAGCATCGCGTCGATGCCGACCACGGCGTCGACCAGCCACCGGTTGCGCGCCAGGTCGAACGCCGCGCGGGTCGGGCTCAGACAAGGCACGCCGTGCACCTCGACGACATCGCCCGGCTCGAGCAGCGCGGCGGTGGAACGTACGCCGCGGCGGCGGAGCTGGTCGGCGCGCGCGGACACGACGTAGGCCAGGCCGTCCCCGAGTCGCCGTACGTCGGCGCCGTGCAGCAACGCCGCCGTCGTACCACCAACCACCGCACCTACCGGCAGGACGAGGGCGACAGCGCGCGCCAGCAGCTCGGCGGTCACGTCGAGCCGCGCGTCGGCGTACACACCTGAGAACAGCCGCCGGTACTGCCTCGACTGCAGCGCGCGGGCGCTGATCCCGCACCCCTTCGCCGTCGAGAGGGTGAACGGGCCGCGGGTGAGCGGCTCGGGAATCGCCAACATGAAGCGGGAGCGTGCAGCCCAGCCGAGCCAGGCGCCACCCGCCCTCCACAGCCCCCGCGAACTTGCGATTTCGCACCGTTTCAGGCGCGAAAACGGTCGTTTAGTGCAAGTTCGGCGTCACAGGGTGGGGTGGATGTGGCCGACTGGCTTGCCGTGGCCCAGTACCGGGACGGTGGCGTGCTCGGCTGCGCCGGCCCGGTCCAGTACGTCGACCCCGGCCCTGCGTACGGCGGCGAACAGCACCGGCAGCTGCGCGCGCGAGGCGCCGTCGTCGATCTTCACCGCGGCGGCCGTCCCGTCCGGCAACGCCAGCGCGTAGACACCCTCGGCGCCGTCCTTCGCGATCAGACCCGGCACCTGCTGCATCAGCTTCGTCGTGACATGGCCGGTCCCGGCGACCAGCTCGGGATGGGCGCGCATCGCGGCCGCGCAGCGACTTTCGCTGCTGCCCGCCGACGCGTTGGCGACCGCCGCGAACCCGCGCGCCAAGCCACCCAACGTCACCGCGAACAGCGGCGCGCCGCACCCGTCGACCAGCGTGGCGGTCACCGGGTCCCCGGTCAGCCGCGACACGGTGTCACGTAGCCGGACCTGCAGCGGATGATCGGGCGCCCGGTAGCCCTCCACCGGCCAGCCGGCCGCGACGCAGGTCGCGATCATCCCGGCGTGCTTGCCCGAGCAGCTGTGGGTGATCCGCGCCGGCCCCTCGCCGGCCACCGTCATTGCGCGCCGCGCCTTCGCGTCACCCGGCATCGACGGCGTGTTGTCGAGCGCGCTGTCGTCGAGGCCGACCGACGCGAGCAGCCCGCGTACGCCGTCGACGTGCTGCTGCTGCCCGGTGTGGCTGCCGCAGACCAGGGCGAGCTGGGCGTCGTCGACCACCAGGCCGCAGTCGAGCATCCCGGTGGCCTGCAACGGTTTTGCGGCACTGCGCGGCAGCATCGGTACGTCGACCGGCCCGGCTGCGAAGACCACCTCGCCGCCGCGCAGCACGACGACCGCCCCGCGATGGTGACCCTCGACGAAGCCACCGCGCTCCACCTCGGCGAGGACCGGCCAGTCCGTCGCGGCAGTGATGTCGCTCAAGCCGCGCTACTCGCTGTCGATGTGCAGCAGGTCGGTCACGTTCACGTCACCGGTCTGGTAGCGCCGGCCCAGCTCCGCGGTCAGCTGGTCCATCACGGACTGCACCGCCCGCCGCCGGCGCGACACCTCGGCCTCCTCGCGGACGAGTACGTCGAGCGTCCCGGCGAGGGACTGCTCGTCGAGGCCCCCCGGGTCGGAGATCGCCTGCTCGCTGACCAACGCATCGACGTACCGGCGATGGGCGTCGATCCGCGACGGCTCGACCGCGGCGTGACGCCCGAGGCCGTGCGCGGGGACCCGCTCGTCGGCCAGGATCTGGGGCAGCGCGTCGACCAGCGAGCCGGCCGGGCCCTCGCCGCGGCGGCGGGCCGACTCGGCGCGCAGGATGTCGACCCGGCCCTGCAGCAGGCGGCGCAGGTAGGACAGGTCGGTCTCTTCCTGCTCGGCCTCGGCTCGCATCGCCCGGATCTGCTCGAGCGGGCGACCGGCCAGCCCGGCGAGGAAGTCGGGGTCCAGCAACCGGTCCAGACGGCTGTTGCCGGTGGGGTTGGTCATCTCAACGCCCTTCGTACCCGGCTCCCGGCTGGGACTGCGCCGTCATCGCGCCTACGCTCATCCTGTCACGGTTGGATCACGGAAGTTGCGCCGGCTGAGCGTGGAATTGCGCCAGATGGCTTAACACCAGCTTCCCGCGTGCCGAAGGGATAAGGAGAGCCAGGATTAGCAGCGGATCGGTCGAGGGAGGTCGTCGATGCTCAAGGGCGACCTGAGCTCGACCACGCTCGCCTCCGTTCTTCTCGATCTTGCCTCGGACTCGGCGTCGGGCGCCCTGATCCTGACCCATCCCGACGGCGAGGAGGCGCAGGTCTTCCTGCGCTCCGGCCTGGTCTGCGGCATCTACGCGCCGGACCGGCGTTCCGACCTCGGCGCCAAGCTGGTCTCCTCCGGGGTCCTCGAGCCGGAGGCGTTGGCCGACGCGCTCGAGGCCCAGCGCACCGACCTGTCCGCGTGGAGCCTCGGCGAGCTGCTGGTCCACCTCGGGTACGTCGACGAGAACGTCATCCAGGGGTTCGTCACCGAGCAGCTGCACGAGGCGCTCTGGGACCTGATGCGCTGGACCGAGGGCAAGTGGAAGTTCCGCAAGAACGCCAAGACCCGCGAGGACGGTACGCCGGTCACCGTCGTCGAGCTGCTCGAGTCGTTGCGCGAGCGCGGCTACGAGTGGGAGACCATCGCCGAGATCGTCGACAGCCCCAACGCGGTCCCGGTCCTGTCGGCCCGTGGCGACGGCGCGCCGGAGACGACGCTCGACAGCGACGCCTGGTCGATGCTGTGCAAGATCGACGGCTCCCGCACGGTCGCCGACCTCGCCGCGGACTGCGGCTACACGTTGTTCGAAGCCGGCCAGGTCCTGGTCGCGCTGGTCGACGCGGGCCTGGTCGACATCGGCGACGACGACGTGGACCTGTACGGCTCGGCCTCCGCCCTCGCCGGTGCGCTCGCCGGGACGCACGGATCCAACGGCGCCGGCCCCGCCGCCAACGGCAGCGGTGAGGACGACGCGCTGTCGCGGCTGGCCCGCCTGGCCAGCGAGGTCAGCACCGCCCACGTCAGCGCCGAGGCCCCGACCACCCCCAACCCGTTGCAGCTCGACGTGATGGCAGCTCAGCTCAGCGGCGGCGCCAACCTCACCGTCCCGGTGTCGCGCAAGTCCGGCGAGTCGTTCGCCGCGGCGATGGACCGGGTCGCCGGGACACTCGCCGACGTGCTCGGGCCCGCGTCGGAGCCGATCGACAACGACCCGATCGTCGTACGACGGCGGCCCCGGCCGGTGAAGCGCACGGACGACAGCGTCGACCTCGACGAGCAGCGCAAGCGCCGCCGGGCAGCCGCTGCGGCCGAGCTCGCCCAGGCTCAGGCCGCGGTCGAGTCGTTGCGCCCGGACCGCAAGTTCGACGTACCGGTCACCGACACGCCACCGCGGCTGGTCGACCTCGAGGCCGAGCGCGCGCGGGTCGCCGCACGCGAAGCGGAGGAGGCCGCGCGGCACGCCGCCGAGGGCGCTGCCCGGGAGGCCGCCGAGCGGTTCGCCCGGGAGGTCGCCGAGCAGGCCGCGCGGATCCAGCTGGAGCAGGCCGCGCGGGAGAGCCAGGCGCGCGCCGAGGAC
>CAZEAM010000297.1:0-15459 GCA_964510285.1 uncultured Frankiaceae bacterium
CCGGTCGCGTAGCCGTTGCGCTTCGAGGAGACGTCGAAGTGGTTCGCCGGCGTGTCCGCGGCAGGGTCGAGCGCGACGTGGACGTCCGCGACACCGGGGTGCTGCTTGATGATGAGGGCCCCGCACCCGTCGTACAGCGCGAACGACCCGGCCAGCGCGAAGCTCCGCCCGATCAGGCTCTGCGTGGCGTTCTCGTCCTGGGTGCAGTTGGTGCCGTCGTCCCGGACGGACACCTTGACCTGCCGGCCGCAGATGCCGCCCTCGACCGAGTTCACGTAGTTGGCGAACGTCTGGCCACCGTGCACGGCGCCGTCGAACAGGCCCGACACCGGGCCGCTGAGCGAGGCGACCATCCCGAGCGTCATGGTGGTGGCGGTCAGCCCGACGTCGCTTCCCCCCGAGCAGGTCGAACCGCCCGGCGAGGGCCGCGCCGACGCGGATGCGTGATGGGACCTGCCGGGCGCAACCGGCGGCAGCGACCCGCCGTGGCTCGGTACGACGCCGGGCGACTCGCCCGCCGACGGGGTCACGCCGGGCGTGGGGCTCGCCGACCCGGTCGGCGCCACCACGACGTAGCCGTCGCCGAGGGCCGCCTGCGACGCCTGCACCTGCACGGGGCCGGGCAGCCGGGCTCCGCACGCGGCGCCGGCCAGGCCGAGCAGCATCGCGGCGAAAAGCAGCCGGGTCCTCACGGACCGGACTCCTTCGGTCCGGGGAACGAGGCCTTGCCAGCGGCACCTTGCTTGCGGCGGGCGGCGACGCACTCCTCCACGATGCCGTTGAAGGTGGAGCCGCGCGGCCAGCCCACGTAGTGGGTGAGGAAGATCGTGATCTCGCGCAGCTCGTCGGCGCTGAGCTCGTCGTTGGCGAGGACCGCGTCGAGCTGGATCGGCAGCACCTTCCACTCGCCCAGCGCCGCGACAACGCCGAACAGCAACATCCTGCGGTCCCTCGTCGACAGTCCCTCGCGGCTCCAGATCTCGCCGAACAGGTGGTCAGCGGTCAGCCGGAAGAACTCCATGGGGAGGTCCGGCACTTCCTTCCAGGCATAGACCTCCGCCATCTTCGCCATGCCACGCTGGTGGCGGTCGTCTGCGCCGGTCACGCCCGCTCCTCCCTCGGCACGCCGAACGCGTAGCCGAGCGCACCGAGGGCGTGACGCGCCAACGGCACGTCGAGCCCGAGGTCCTCCCCCATCGCGATCGCCAGCGACAGGTCCTTCTCGCCGAGCGCGCACCCGTGTTCGAAGATCGGACGCGCCGGGTCGTCGGCCGCGAGCGGCTCGACCGTCCCGCGCATCAGCGAGGCGGGCGAGCCGACCCCGAGCGCCTCGGTGTGGCGCACCACGGCCGCGAGCTTGCCGACGTCGATCCCCGCCGCCGCGGCCAGCCGCTGCGCCTCCCCGCCCGCGGCGTAGCTGACGAACGAGATGAGGTTGCGGGCGAGCTTGCACTGCGTGCCGGCGCCCACGGGTCCCACGTGCAGCACCAGGTCGGCCCAGTGCGAGAAGGCGGGCTTGGCCTTGTCGAAGGCGGCCCGCTCGCCACCGACCATCACCGCCAGGCGGCCTTCGGCGGCGCCGACCGGCCCGCCCGAGATCGCGGCGTCGACCACCTCGACCCGCTTCGCGGCGGCCGCAGCAGCAAGCTCCGGGGCCGTGCGCGTGTCGATCGTCGAGTGGATCGCGATCACGGTGCCCGCGGCGGCGTGGTCCGCAAGCTCGGTCACGACGTCACGGACCTGGTCATCGGTACGCACGACGATGGAGATGACGTCGCACTCGACCGCGAGGTCCTTCAACGAGCCGAACCGCGCGCCGTTCTGCACGAACGGGGCGGCGGCCTCCTCTCGCACGTCGTGCACGAGCAGGGCGGCGTGCGGGACCCGCGAGGCCATGGCAGCGCCGATGTTGCCCAGCCCGACGAAGCCGACCGGCATCAGAAGTACCCGGCGTCGTTCGGCCACAGCGGCGCCGGGAGGTCGGACCGCCGGTAGTGGCCCGGCAACAGCTGCCCCGCGGACGCCTTCTCGATCCGGTCACGCATCCCGTCGGACAGCACGCCGGCCGAGATCATCTCGAAGAACAGCGCACCCGCGTTGAGGTGATCGAAGAAGTCACGTTGCCATGCCCAGGCCCCGTCGACGTAGCCGAACCAGCTGGCGCCGAAGCCGGGTACGACGTACGGCGTTCCGTCATCGCGCGTGGCGTCCGCGACCTGCTTCCAGAAGCCGATGATCATCCCGGC
Source organism: uncultured Frankiaceae bacterium (assembly GCA_964510285.1). Classification (GTDB taxonomy): domain Bacteria; phylum Actinomycetota; class Actinomycetes; order JAFAQI01; family JAFAQI01; genus DASZTV01. Next base: position 2,247 of record CAZEAM010000297.1, read on the forward strand.
CCGGTCGTCGATCAGCGTCGCCTGGTACGGGTAGGTCCATCCCTCCAGCCCCTGCATCTCCAGCCCCAGGGCGAGCTGGCGGATCTCGTCCCGGCCGACCGCCATGAACTCGTCGTCCGGCCCGCAGTTCCAGCCGTAGGTCGCATCCGGTGCGAAGAACTCGGCCAGCGCCGACCAGTCGCGCTTGGCTTCGCACTCCTTGTTGGTGTCGAGCCAGCGCTGCCAGAAGGCTTCCATCTCGTCGCGGTCAGGCATCGCCTAGCTCCCCTCCTGGATCGACAGTGCGTGGGTCGGGCAGTACTTCACCGCGAGCCGCACGGCCGCTTCGTGCGCGGCGTCAGGCGTCTCGACCAGCAGCTCGACCTGATCGGCCTTGCCGACCTTGAAGACCTCCGGCGCCTCGAGCTCGCACATGGCGTGACCCTGGCACAGATCGCGGTCGACCGTGATCCTCATCGCGCCGCCCTCGGCCGCACCGCGGCCGCGCACGGCTGCTGGAGTTGGACGACCATCTTCGAGTGGTCGTTGCGGTAGGTCTCCGGCGGCTGCGCCAGCTCCCAGGTGTAGTCGCGGAGCAGCACCGAGAAGATCGCCTTGAGCTGCATCAAGGCGAACGCCGCTCCCACGCAGCGATGCTTCCCGCCGCCGAACGGGATCCAGGTCCACGGGTTCATGTCGTCCTCGCGCCGGGGGTCGAGGTAGCGCGACGGGTCGAACAGGTCGGCTTCCGGGAAGTCGGGGGTGAGCCGGTTGGAGATCGCCGGCGTTGCCGCGACCAGGTCGCCCTTGCGCACCGCGTACCCGCCGACCTCGAGATCCTCGGTCGCCACCCGCAACAACAGGATCAGCGGGGGGTGCAGGCGCAGCGCCTCCTTGATCGCCGATTCCAGGCGCGGGATCTCACGCAGCGCCTGGAAGCTCACCGACGAGCCGTCGGCGTACAGCTCATCGAGCTCATCCACCACCGCCGCCAGCTCGCCGGGATGGCGAAGCAGCTCGATCAGCGTCCACGCGGCGGTGCCGGAGGTGGTGTGGTGCCCGGCGAACATGGTGCCGATGAACATGCCGGTGATCTCGTCCGCGGTGAACCGCGGCTCGCCGTCGTCCTTCACCGACATCAGCAGGTCGAGCAGGTCCGGGTCGCCGGCCGGCGGATCGTCCCCGAGCCGGGTCGCCATGATCCCCTCCACCAATCGGACCAGCTCCACCCGCGCGGTGTCGCGGCGCCGGAAGCTCTCGATCGGCGCGTACGGGTCGACGTAGGCCAACGCGTCGGTGCCGCGCTCCAGGTCGTGGTAGAGCTCGGCGAACCGACCGTCGAGCTGCTCGCGGAACTTCTTGCCGATCAGGCACGCCGACGACGTGTAGATCGTGAGCTCGGCAAAGAAGTCGAGCAGGTCAATGGTGCGCTCACCGTCCCAGCCGGCGACCATGCGCTCGACCTCGGCGGCGATCACCTCGGCGTGGCCCCTCATCTGCGGGCCGCGCAGCGACTGGTTCTTGAGCATCTCCGCCCGCCGCTCCGGAGGCGCGTCGAACACCACGCCCTTGCCGAAGATCGGGGTCATGAACGGGTACGCCGCGCCCTGGTCGAGCAGCTCGTCGGGGCTGCGGAAGTACCACTCGTTCACCTCGGCGCCGCAGAGGAGGACCACGCGCCGACCGGCCAGGTCGAAGCAGCCGACCGAGCCGCACTCGTCGTGGACGCGTCGCATCAGGCCGATCGGGTCACGACGCAGCTCTTCGAGATGGCCGTGCTCGTCTTCGCCGCCGGACACGTAGGGCGGAAGCGGCAGCGTCACCGTGGTCATGAGGACACCTTCCTTATCGGAGCGTGACCGAGGTCGGTAGCTGTGCGAAGCCGCGCACGTTGACCGAGTGCACCCGTCGAGCGCCGGTCTCGTCCACCTCGTAGGACGCGACGTGGGTCAGCAGCTGTTCGAGGACGACCCGCGCCTCCAGCCGGGCCAACGAGGCGCCCAGGCAGTAGTGCCGGCCCGACCCGAAGCTGAGCGACTCGGCCGTGTCGCGGTCGAGGTCGTAGCGGTCCGGGTCGGTGAACACCCGGTGGTCGCGGTTCGCCGAGCCGACCAGCAGGAGGACGCGGGCGCCGGCCGGGATCGTGCCGTGGGCGAGGGTGACCTCGGTGGTCGTCGTGCGCGCCAGAATCTGGCTCGACGCGTCGTACCGCAGTGTCTCTTCGACCCATCGCCCGACCGCCCGATGGTCGGCGAGCGGCTTGGCGACCTGCTCCGGATTGCGCCACCCCCAGTACCAGCAGTGCCCGAGCAGCTTCGTCGTGGTCTCGTTGCCGGCCACGACCATGAGGAACAGGAAGGCGCCGATCTCGTCGTCGGTGAGCCGCTCGCCGTCGATCTCGACCTCGAGCAGGGCGCTGGTCAGGTCGTCCCGCGGCGCCCTCCGGCGCTCCGCGATCATGTCGAGGTAGTAGACGGCGAGGTCGAGCGACGCGGCCGCGGCCGCTGGCGGGACGTCGAACACGCCGTCGTCGCGGTGGACGACGACGTCGGCGAGGCGGCGCAGCTCGGCCCGGTCCGACTCCGGGACACCGAGCAGCTCGGAAACGACGTCCATCGGAACCTTGGCCGCGAGATCGTCGATGAAGTCGAACGACCCGCGCTCCAGCGCAGGCGCGAGATGAGCGTCGGTGATGGCCCGGACCCGCGGCTCGAGGTCGGCGACCCGGCGAGGCGTGAAGCCGCGCGACACCAGCCGGCGCATCCGCCCGTGCCGTGGCTCGTCCATGGCCAGGAACGACATGACCTTGGCCGCCTGCGGCCCGGTCGCCGCCGGGTCGAGCGACACCCCGTCGGCGTTGGAGAACCGCACGTCGTCCCGGAAGGCGGCGACGACGTCGGCGTGCCGGGCAAGCGCGAAGAACCCGAGGTCCGGGTTGTGGTAGACCGGCGCGCTCTCGCGCAGCGCGGCGTAGGTCGGGTACGGGTCTTCGTGGAAGGCGTAGGAGTACGGGTCGAGCACCGGCCCGGTGGTTGCCGCCGTCGTCATCGCGTCGCGCCCCTGGCCCTCCGCGGCCCGACCATCCGCGCGGCGGCGTCCGCGACGACGCCGGGCAGCGCGGCGTACGTCGCGTACCCCATCCCGGCCGACAGCAGCGCGCCGATGAACGTGTAGGTCAGGATCTGGACCGCCGCGGGATCGGCGTCCGCGCCGATCGCCGTGGCCAGCCGTGCGCTGATCGTCGCGCCGATCCGGTCCCGCACGACCTTCACGTCACTGTCGTGCGCGAGCAGCGCGGTCGTGATCGCGGCTGCCAGCTCCGGCTCGTCGGCGACCAGCAGCGCCACGTCGCGCACCGCGTCACCGACCCGGTCGGCCACCGGCTGGCGGCGGGTCGGTCGCGGCTCGTCGAGCGCGGCGAGGCGTCGCCAGAACACCTCGGTGAGCAGATGCTCCTTGCTCGCGAAGTACGTGTACGCAGTGGCGGCCGAGACCCCCGCGCGGCGCGCGACGCCGCGGATGGTCAGCCCGTCGTACCCGGTCTCCGCCACCTCGCCGACGGCGGCGTCGACCAGCGCGGCGACCGTGTCGGCCGGACGGCCGGCCAGCGCTCGCCGAGGTGCCACCGCGGCCGGGCTGGACATGTGTCCAGACAGTAGACCATCAGTGGTCGGGTGTCAGCACCGTCGCCGCAGGCCGCCGGAACCGGAAGGCGGCACCCTTGCTGATCTTCGCGATCGCGAGCTCGCCGGGTTCGGGCCTGGCGGGGCGGGTGCGGTCGATCCTCAGCCGGTAGGCGTGCACCTCCTCGCCGACCGGCTCGACCGGCTCACACCGCGCCTGCGGGTCGAACGCCGACGCGACGGCGTCCAACGCAGCGTCCATCGAGGCGCCGAGCGCGCTGACCCAGGTGAACGGGTCGCCCTCATGCAAGGCCGGGCAGTCCGTGAACCCGAGCCGCACGGACTCGCCGTCCACCGTCACTGCGGCACCGACGTAGCTGCGCGGCGCGAACATCGGATGCAACGACACCATCGCGGCCAGCCCGGCCGCGCTCGGCTCGAGGTCGAGGGCGGTGCGCAGCCGTTGCGCGGTCAGGCCGCACCACCCGGACACAAGTCGCGGCGTCATCGCCGCGACCCGGTCGGCGCCAAGCCGGGCCGCAACGCTCATGAGCAGCCCACGCAGCAGCAGGTGGCTCTGCACGGCGAACTCCTGCAGCGCCGTCCGCAGCGCCGCCGAGCTGAGGTCCTCCAGGCACAGATCGGGCTGGAACGGCCCGCTGTAGTCGGCCAGGCCGTCGGTGGCGGACCCGCCGAGCGCCTCCACGTCGACCACCGCCGCTCGTGCGGTCTCGACGCGGGCCGACAACGGGTGCGGCTGGACCGGCGGGTGGTCGGCGGAGATCGCGATCCGCCACTGGCAGTGCGGCACCCGGTCCGCCGGGATCCGGGGAGGCCGATGGATCGGGCGGATCGCGGCGTGCGGGTTGGTCGCCGCGGCGGTCGCGTCGAAGGTCGGGTCCTCGATCGTGTGGCACATGCCGTGGACGAACTCCACGCCCATCGGCTCGACGTCCATCAGCGCGCCGCAGTGCGCGAGCCAGAACTCGGCGTGCCGGTCGTCATCGACCCGGAACCGGAAGTCCATGAACTCGTGCGGCGCGCCGATGTCGAGCTGCAGGTTCTTGCAGATGACATCGACGCCCTCGCCGCCGAACCCGAGCGCGCGCTGCATCCGGCGCGAGTAGACCGGGCTGGCCGCCATCCACTCCTCGATCGCGATCTGCTGCATCTGCTCGCGGTCGGCATGCTCCATGACCAGCGCCATGCCGACCCGATCCTGCAGGTGCCCGTGCAGCAGCCACTCCCGCCCGAGCACGGCGAGCGCGTCGTGGTCGAGATCGGTGAGGTAGGGCACCGCCACGGCCCGAAACCTAGCGGAGCCGCGCGGTTACGAGACGAACAGTACGGCGAGCGCCGTGCCGGCGGCGGTGCCGAACGCGCGGGTCATGTTCAGCAGTCCGGCGGCCGTGCTGGACGCGGCTGACGGCGCACCGACCATCACCGCCCGGTTGTTGGCCGGCGTGAAGCTGCCGAGCCCGAGACCGACGACGGCGAGGAGCAGCACGAGCCCGGCCCCGGCCGGCCGCACCACCGCGATCGTGGCGAGCGCCACCATCCCGAGCCCGAGCCCGGCGCGCGCCACCGAACGCGGCGCGTGATCGGAAAGGTGGCCGGCAGCCGGCGCGACCAGGCCGATCACCACAGGCAGCGTCGCCACGACCAGGCCGATGACCGCGCTCGAGGCGCCCCGGTCGTGCAGGTACAGCGGGATCGCGACCAAGGTCCCGAACAGCAACGCGTATCCGGCCAGGGAGGCGAGCAGGAGGCGCGCTAGGCCGGGAGCCCGCAAGACACCCGAGACGAGCCGGACGACACTGCCGAGTCCGGCCGGGCGGGTCGCGGCGAGCTCGCGGCTGCGCGGCAGCAGGGCGGCGGCGGCCACCACGCCGACGATCCCCGCGGGCACGTTCACGAGAAACACCAGTCGCCACGAGCCCGCCGCCAGCAGCGCACCTCCGACCACCGGCCCCACCGCGAGGCCCAAGGCCTGCGCCGCGGCTTGCCAGCCCACCATCCGACCGAGCCGCCCGGGCGGTGCCGCGCTGGCGATCAGCGCGACGCTGTTGGCCTGCATCAGCGCCGCTCCCACCGCCTCGACGACGCGGAACGCGCACAGGAGGAGGAGATCGGGGGCGAAGGCACACGCCGTACTCGCCGCGGTGAAGATCAGGAAGCCCGCGATGTAGAGCGACTTGCGACCGACCCAGTCCGCCCAGGCCCCGATCGGTACGACGAGCGCCACGAGGGTCAGGACATACGCCTGCGAGACCCACTGCGCGGCGTCGACACTGACGTGCAGCTGCTCGGACATCCGGGGCAGGGCGAGGCTCACGATGCTCGTGTCGAGCTGGCCCATGAACGCGCCGACGCACACCGTAGCGACCACCAGCAGCGTGGCCCGCGGAGAGCGCGCGATCCGGCGGGGTCGCGGAGGTTCGAGGAGGTTGAACAACCGGTAACCCACGATCCCGGGCGGCGGACCGAGGCGCTCGGGCGCGGTGCTCGTCGGCATATTCGATACTGTAACAGTATCTTTCTGTCTACGGAATACCCGCACACCGTAGGATCCGCTCTGTGGCTCGATCCTCCGCCGCCGACCTCGACGCACTCGCCGACGTCGTGACCCGCCTCCGGCGGGCCCTGCGCCGGTTGGTGCGATTCGAGCTGCCGTTCGACACCCCTATGGCGCAGATCGAGGTGATGCAGCTGCTCGCCGATCGTCCGGGACTGCGAGCCGGCGAGGTGGGAGAGGCGCTGGTGCTCGCGCCCACCACGGTGAGCACGCTGGTGGGGGCGCTGCTCGCGCACGATCTCATCGACCGCCGGGCCGACCCCACGGACCGCCGCGCCTGGCAGCTGCACCTCACGCCCTCCGGTCGCCAGCAGCTCGCCGACTGGCAGCAGTCCAACCGGCGGGTGCTTCGCGACGCGGCATCCGCGCTCGACGCCGCCGACCTACGAGCGCTCCGCGAGGCGGTGCCAGCCCTCGCCAAGCTGGTCGCCCAGCTCGACACCGGGCACGAGGCGTGAGCCACTCCGGGCCGGCCGAGTGGCCCGTCGATCCTGACGTCGTTGCGGGTCAACCGGCACTCGACGCGAGCCGGCTCGCCGCCGTCGTCGCGGGCGGGTTCGTCGGCGGCCTGGTCCGCTACGAGGTGGTTGACCACTGGACGACCAGACCTGACGCGTTCCCGTGGCCGACTTTCGTCGTCAACACCGCCGGCGCGTTCGTCCTCGGCGTGCTGGTCATCGTCGTCCTCGACGTCCTGGCCGGCAGCCGGTACCTGCGACCGATGATCGGCGCGGGCTTCTGCGGGGCCCTGACCACCTTCGGCTCACTGGCCGTGTCCGTCGACCAGCTGCTGCGCCACGGCCACGTCGCGGTCGGCCTCGGCTACCTGTTCGCGAGCCTGGCGGCGGGCGTGCTTGCCGCCGGGCTCGGTGCCGTGGTCGCACGCCTGCTGCCGCCCACCCCGACACGACGCCGGAGCCAGGCGGGCGGATGAGCCTCGCCCTCCTGGTGGCGGCGGCCGCCGCGCTCGGTGCCGCCGCGCGCTACGCCGCCGACCTCGCCGTGCAGCGCCGCCTCCCCTCGGTCCTGCCGTGGGGCACCTTCGTCGTCAACGTGACCGGCTCGTTCGTCCTCGGCGTGGTGACCGGTCTCGCCAATCACCACGGGCTCGGCGCGCGGTGGGTAGCCGTGATCGGCACCGGCCTGCTCGGCGGCTACACGACGTGGAGCACCTTCGCGTGGGAGAGCTTCGCGCTCGCCGAACAGCGGCGGCTCGGCGCCGCCCTCCTGAACGTCGCGGGAAGCCTCGCGGTGGGACTCACCGCGGCTGCGGCAGGTCTTCTCCTGGCCCGGCTGTAGCGACGTCGGACACCGCGCGCTTCGCCGTCCGCAGGTGCGCGGGCACCAGGTGGTCCGGCAGGTCGTGGTCGAGCCCGAGGTGCTCCTTGAGGTGGTGGATGTGCGCGAGCGCCTCGGCGTGCAGCCGCGACGCGTGCATCGTCGTCAGGGAAGTCGTCAGCAACGAGAAGGTGGCCGCGAACAGCGGGATGACGGTGAGCATCACCAGCGTCGCGATCAGCCGCCCGGTGTGCGTGTGCGGCGTGATGTCGCCGTACCCGACGGTCGTCGCAGTGGTCACCGACCAGTACAAACCCGTGGCCACCGAGATGTTCTCGACCGCCGCGAACCAGACCGCCCCCACCAGGTCGAAGCCGACCGCCGACGCGATCGTGATCAGCGCCGCCCGGCGGTTCACGAGCTCGCCTTCGCGATGGCGGCGTGGTGCGCCGCATGCGCTTCCTCGACGCTGGCGGGGCCGGGCGCCGGATGGTGCTTACGGCACAACAGGTGACCGGCAGCGGTCGGCCGCTTGAGGTGGATCCGCAGGCATCCGGGGATCTCGCAGTTGTGATGGCGGATCAGCAGGATCAGGCCACCGATCAGTGGGAGGTCGCCGAGGATGATCGCCCCCGAGCCGGACTCGAAGGCGTACCAGCGACCGGCCTCGTCCTTGACCCCCAGGAAGGTGAGCAGCGGGTCCCAGAACACGACGATCAGTACGACGACCCCTGCCACCAGCAGCGACAGCACCAACCACGACCTCTTGGACATCGGCCCCGACCTCCCCGCGCATGCCTCTCGGCGCTGGGGCAATCATGCCGACGCGTGCATCTCCCATACGAGGATTTCGGCCGGCGACACGGCGACGATCCGGCGGGGGCCGGCCGCGGTCAGACGTGCCGCGTCCCCTTCGGCAAGCTCACCGGCCTCCTCGAGGTCGACCGATCCGACCGGGACGAACAGGTGCACGTACGGCGCGTCCGGTAGCACGACCGTCTCCCCAGGCTGCAGCCGCGCGGCGTACAGTGCCGCGTCGCGGTTACCGATCCGGATCGCCGCGTCGTCACGATGACGCTCCATGCCCGACGCGACGGTCGCGAGCTTCCCTCGCAAGGCGGCGTCGTCGATCTCCAACTGCTCGTAGCCAGGCGTGACGCCCGCCGTGTCGGGGAGCACCCACATCTGCACGAAGTGCACCGGCTCCGTGGCTGCCTGTTCGGCGACGACGTCGGCGGCGGAGAACGTGTCGTTCTTCTCCGAGTGCAGGATGCCGGTCCCGGCGCTCATCCGCTGCGCGAGCCCGGGGTAGATCACGCCGTGGTTGCCGACCGAATCCTGGTGCACCAGCGCGCCGCGCAGCACCCACGTGACGATCTCCATGTCCCGATGCGGATGGGTCTCGAACCCGGTCCCAGGCGCAACGATGTCGTCGTTGTTGACCAGCAACAACCCGTGATGGGTGTTCCGCGGGTCGTAGTGCGGCCCGAAGGAGAACGAGTGCTTCGAGTCCAACCACTCGATCCGGGTCCGAGCGCGATCCCGAGCCCTCCGCACGTCAACTCCACGCACGGCACGAACAACCAGACGAGCGCCAGCCGCATTCCCGGCGGTCCCGGCTCGGTCCGGAGAAGGCGTGGAACGAATGCGAGCACATCTATCCCCGAGCCGACGGAGGATCGAGTTGGGATCGTTTACAACAGAACCCCAGGGTTGAGCAGGCCGTGCGGGTCGAGTGCCGCCTTGATTGATCGCATGACCGCGATCTCCTCGGGTGAGCGCGAGAGCCCGAGGTAGGCGCGCTTGTGGCGGCCGACGCCGTGCTCGGCGCTGATCGATCCGCCGTACGACGACACGAGCTTGAGCACCGCCTCGGTGACCGCGTCGTCGTGCTCGAGCGCGTCGAGGACGTTGACGTGCAGGTTGCCCTCGTTGACGTGGCCGAACAGCACCAGGCAGGAGCCGGGGGCCGCGGCCTCGACCGCGGCGGGCAGGGCGTCGACGAGGGCGGGCAACTCGCCGATCGGGACCGCGACGTCGAGCTTCACCGGCACGCCCGCCGCGTTGATCGACTCGGTGTGCGACTCGCGGTACGCCCACAGCGCGTGCCGGCCGCGTGCATCCGTCGCCACGGTCGCGTCGAGGACCGTGTCGCCGGCCGACGCGAGCGCCGCGAGCAGCTCCTCGTCCGGGTCCTCGCGGTCGGCGCACTCGAGCAGCACGTATGCCGGGTACGGCGCGGTGAACGGCGCCGGCAGGCCGGTGTGGCCGCGCACGAGCTCGAGTCCGTCGGCGTAGAACAGCTCGGCGGCTTCGAGCGAGGCGAGCGCCCGGGCGGCGACGACCAGGTCGACGGCCTCGCGAGTGCCGCCGACTGCGACGAGGGCGACCGCACGGCCGGGCAGCAGCGGGACCAGTCGAAGCCGCAGGCGGGTGAGCACGCCGAGCGTGCCTTCCGCGCCGGCGAGCAGGGAGACCAGGTCGAACCCGGTGTTGTCCTTGGGAAGACCTGCGAGACGGGTCACCACCGAGCCGTCGGGCATCACCGCCTCGACGCCGGCGATCTGGGCGCGCATGGTGCCGTAGCGCAGGACCCGCTCGCCGCCGGCGTTGGTCGACGTCATCCCGCCGACGGTGCAGGACTCGCGTGCGGCGAAGTCGACCCCGACGTCCAGGCCGTGCTTGCGCACCGCGGCCTGGACGGAAGACAACGTGGCGCCGGCGCCAACCGTGACCTGTGCCGACAGCGGATCGACCTCGCCGATGTCGGCCAACCGCCTCGTGCTGAGCACTACCGCGCCGTCGACCGGGACCGACCCGCCGACGAGGCCGGTGTTGCCGCCCTGCACGCACAGCTGCGCGCCCTCGTCCCGGCACGCGGCGACGACCGCGGCGACCTCGGCGGTGTCGGCCGGCCGTACGACGCAGCGCGCGGAGGCGCGGAAGCGGCCGGTCCAGTCCGACTCGTACGACGCGACCAGGTCGCGGTCGACCAGCAGGTGCGCCTCACCGACGATGTCGCGAAGCCGATCCTCCAGAGCGGTCATGAAAGGACGCGGAGTCGCACCGTCTCCGGCATCGCCGCGAGATCGTCCGGCACCCCGGCCGGATAGTCCACCGCCACGTCGGTGATCACGTAGCCCAGGTCGCCCCGGGTGCCGAGCAGCTGACCCTCGATGTTGACCTTGTTGTCCGCGAGCAGGCCGTTGATCGACGCGAGCACTCCCGGCACGTTCTGGTGCAGGTGGATGATGCGATGCGCGTCCGAGCGGGTGGGCAGCGCGAGGTGCGGCAGGTTGACGCTCATCGTCGTCGTGCCGTCGACCACGTAGTCGCGCAGCTTCTGCGCGACGTAGCGGCCGATGTCCTGCTGCGCCTCCTCGGTCGAGCCGCCGATGTGCGGGGTCAGGATGACGTTGGGCAGGCCGCGCAGGACCGAGACGAACTCGTCCCCCTGCGCCTTCGGTTCTGCCGGGAACACGTCAACCGCCGCGCCCGCGATGTGGCCGCTCTCGAGATGCGCCCGCAGCGCGGTGTGGTCGACGACGAAGCCGCGGGACAGGTTGAGGAAGAGGCTGCCCTGCCTCATCAGCGCGAACTGCTCCTCGCCGAACATGCCGGCATTCGTCGCCCGCCCGTCGACGTGCAGCGTGACGATGTCGCAGGTGCTGAGCAGCTCGTCGAGGCTGTCGCAGCGGCGCGCGTTGCCCAACGCGAGCTTGTCGGCGGTGTCGTAGAACGACACCGACATGCCCAGCGCCTCGGCGAGCACGGACAGCTGCGCCCCGATGTTGCCGTAGCCGACGATGCCGATCCGGCGACCGCGCACCTCGTGCGCGCCCGACGCCGACTTGTCCCACACGCCGGCGTGCATGTCGGTGTTCTTCTGGGTGAGCCGGCGGGTCAGCGCGATGATCTCGGCGATGGCGAGCTCGACGACGCTTCGGGTGTTGGAGAACGGCGCGTTGAACACGGCGATGCCGCGGGCGGACGCGGCCGGAAGGTCGATCTGGTTGGTGCCGATGCAGAACGCCCCGATCGCCAGCAGCGTGTCGGCGTGCTCCAGCGCCTGCTCCGTCACGTCGGTCTTCGAACGGATTCCGAGCAAGGACACCCCAGCCAGGCGGCCGGCAAGCTCGGCAGGGTCGAGCGCGCTCTTGACCGTCTCCACCTCGAAGCCCTCCGCGGAGAGCGCCGCCGCCGCGTCGGGATGCACGTTCTCGAGCAGCAACGCGCGGACCGGTGCCTGAGATGTCAACGGGTTTTCCTTAGTTATCAGGGCGTTTTGCAGCCCTCAATGGTACCCGGGGCGTCCGAGCCGATGTCTCCTAGTACGCCAGCTCCGCCGCCAGCGCCGGGTCGACCCGGACCACACCGGCCATGTTCGTGAACGGGACCGGCTCGTACTTGACGTAGTCGCCGGTGTGCGGGGCCGCGATCATCATTCCGTTGCCCATGTAGATCGCGACGTGGTCGATGTCGGTGGGGTCTTTGGGGTCGTAGTGCCAGAACAGCAGGTCACCCGGCCGCGCCTCGGAGTAGGGGATCCGCGGGCCGGTGAACCACTGCTCCTCGGAGACCCGCGGCATCGCGACGCCGGCATACCGGAACGCCCACTGCACCAGGCCGGAGCAGTCGAAGGCCGCCGGTCCGGCGGCCCCCCACACGTAGGGCAGGCCGATCCGGCTCTTCGCGGCGTTGAGGAAGTTGGCGATCTGCGTGCGGGTGAGGAACTCGCCCTTGTCACGCACGATCACCACGTCCCGCAGCAGCTCGGCGTGGACCTTGTGCTTGAGGAGGTCGAGCGCGGCGTGCCGCAGCTGCAGCGGGTCCGCCTTGGGCGCGCTGACCACCAGGCCGGTGCGCGGGACCAGGCCGAGCTGCTGCGCCCGCGCATCGGAGAAGACGGCGTCGACCCCGGCCATCCCGACGGAGGCGAATGCGCCGATCCGCATCGAGGTGACCCCGTCACGGTCCCCGACCGGCACCGTGCCGCCGAGCGGCAGGTTCGCGTTCTGCCCCATGTCGAAGGAGACCGCGAGGTCGCCGCCCTCGATGCTCTGCCACAGCGCGTTGCTCGCAGCGGTCGACTCCGGCGTCCACGGCCGGAACGTGCGCGGGTCGACGCCCAGGACGAACGCCTTGTGACCCATGACCCGGGCGTGGCCGGCCCGGACCGGCTGGACCCGCCGGACCCCGGTGAGGTGCTCGACGCGGCGCACCGACCGGTCGGACAGCGGGCGGTCGGTGGTGAGCAGCAGGGTGGCGCTGACCAGATGACGCCCGCGGTGGCGCGGGTGGGCGCCCGGCGTGTTCACCGCGACCGGCGCCTGCACCGGGTCGAGCGCCCCGGCGGGGGCGGGCGGCAGCGGCCCGGCCGCCTCGGTCAGCGTCTCGGGGCTGGTGAGATGGCGCGCGACGGCCGTCGTGGAGGCCGCCGCGACGTTGGCGACCACCAGCACGGTCAGCACGGGCACCACGAGGCGCCGCGGCAGCCTGAACCGCGACATCCGCCGGTTCCTCCTCCACCCCCGGATCGAGTCAATTGTTACAACGACACGAAGTGCCCCCGGGTTGACGACATGAACCGCACGAACTCGGATTCAGCCGAGCAGGACACCGGCCGCGACCTTGAGATCGGCCACCAGGCCGTTGTAGGCCTGCTCCCGGTCGTCGGCCCGCAGCACCGCCGACGGGTGCAGTGTCGCCAGCGCGTAGGCGGATTCGCGATCGCCGTCCTCGCCGTCGTGGGCGAACG
>CAZEAM010000298.1:0-1853 GCA_964510285.1 uncultured Frankiaceae bacterium
TGACCTGCGGCGCGAAGGCGGGGGAGGCGACCACCACCTCCGTCGTCGGCCCGTCGGCGACGATGTCGCCGTCGCCCATCACCACCACGCGGTCCGCGGTCGACGCCACGAACTCGACGTCATGGGTGGCGACGACGACCGCGTGACCGCTACGGGCGAGGTCACGCAGCACGCCGCAGAGTGCGCGCTTCGCGGTGTAGTCCAGTCCGCGGGTCGGCTCGTCCAGGAGGATGATCCGCGGCTGGCTGCGAAGCTGGATCGCGAGCACCAGCGCGAGCCGCTGGCCCTCGGACAGGTCCCGCGGATGGCAGCCGTCCGCAATGCCCGGCGCGATCCGGTCGAGCAGGCGCCGGGTCGGCTCGCCGCCCGCGCCGGCTTCGCGGTCGGCCGTGTCGAGCTCCGCGCGCACGGTGTCCAGGTACAGCAGGTCGGCCGGGGTCTGCGGGACCAGGCCGACCCGCCCGCGAGCCGCGATGGTGCCGGCCTGTCGGCGGCCGGTCCCCTGGATCGCCCACAGCAGAGACGACTTTCCGGATCCGTTGCGACCCATGAGCGCGGTGATCGAACCGCCGTCGAGTTGCAGGTCGACGCCGCGGACCGCGGTCGTTTCGCCGTAGCGCACGACGATGTCGCGGGCCTGAAGCACGGGGTCGCTCGGCTCGGCGCTTCGCGGCGCCGGTACGACGGCCGCCAGCCGGTCGCGCACGGCGCCCGCCCGGCGGCGGGCGTCCCGAACCGACATCGGCAGCGGGCTCCAGTCCAGCAACCGACCGAGCTCGACCACGGGAGGGGCGACCGAGGTCGAGCGGAACATCTCCGCCGGGTCGCCGGCGGTCGCCGTCCCGTCGCCCGGCAGGTGGATGACCCGGTCGGCGTACTGGACGACTCGCTCGAGCCGGTGCTCGGCGAGCAGCACGGTGACGCCGAGGTCGTGCACGATCCGGGTGATCGCCGCGAGCACCTCCTCGGCGGCGGTCGGGTCGAGCGCCGACGTGGGCTCGTCCAGCACCAGCACTTTCGGGTGGCTGGTCAGGGCCGCGCCGATCGCGACCCGCTGTTGCTGCCCGCCGGACAGGTCGTGCAGCGCCCGGCGGCGCAGGTCGGCCAGGCCGAGCAGGTCGAGGGTCTCCTCGACCCGCTTGCGCATCACGTCCGCAGCGATCCCGAGCTGTTCCATCGTGTAGGCGAGCTCGTCCTCGACCGAGTCGGTCACGAAACCGGACAGCGGATCCTGGCCGACCACCCCCACCAGGTGGGACAGGTCGCGCGGCGGATGCTCGCTGGTGCGAAGCCCGCCCACCCGGACCTCGCCGGCGAGGCGCCCGCCGGTGAAGTGCGGCACCAGCCCGTTGACCGCGCCGAGCAGGGTCGACTTTCCGACCCCGGTCGCGCCGACCACCAGGCACAGCTCGCCCTCGTCGACCCGCAGCGTGACGTCGCGCAGCACCGGCGCGGTCGCTTCCGGGTAGCTGACGGTCACGCGGTCGAACTCGATCACGCGGCGACTCCCGGAAGCTGAGACCCGACCCGCTGCCGCGCCGGTCCTGGGTCGACCACCCGCTGCTCTGCGGGCGGCGGCGGCGCGGCGAGCGCCGGGAGGGCCGCCAGCACGATCGCGAAGGTGGGCAGCAGCGGGAGGCTCGGCCAGGCCAGCGGCGCAAACGACGGGGTGAGCGCGCCGACGCCGGCACTCGACGCGCCGATCAGCGCGCCGGCGGCGAGCAGCCCGGAGCCCGCGACCAGCCACTCGGGCAGCCGCCACGGGTCCGGGCGGTAGCGGGTGGTCGTGACGCGCCGCCCGCCGAGACCGAGCCCGACGCAGCACAACGCCCCACCGACCAGCATCGTCGGGA
>CAZEAM010000299.1:0-15312 GCA_964510285.1 uncultured Frankiaceae bacterium
GAACTCCATCTCGGCGGTGTCCACGTCGCCGAGCGCCTGACAAGCGCGACCGATCAGCACCCGTGACCGCGCCGCCTCGTACGGCGCATCGAGCTCCTGCCAGATCTTCCATGCCTCCCGCAGCGACCCCAGAGCGGCGCGGGCATCACCTTCGGCGAGGCGAACCGCGCCGACGGCGTACCTCGCCTGGGCGCGCAGCATCGGGACCGCTGCCTCATCGGCCACCTCGTGGAGCTGCGCGGCGGCGGCTGTGGCTTGCGGGATGTCGTCCCCCGCGAGCGAGACCTCGACCTGAGCGCGGAGCAACCCGGCTCGCGCACCCGGCGCCGATGCCTCCTCGAGGGCCCGCCGAAGCGCGGCCGCGGCCGAGTTGACGTGACCCTGCGCGAGCCGCAGCAGCCCGAATCCTGGTTGCGTCTCGTGTCCTCTCCGGCTGGCGTTCTGGTACGCCGCCTCGGCGTCGGAGTACTCCCCGCGCAGCCGATGCAGCTCGGCGAGCCGGTAGTAGGCGTTGCCGACGGCGTGGTCGGCAAGCGCTTCGGTGAGCCAGTCTCTCGCCCGCTCGGCCTCGACATACGCCTCCTGCCAGGCACCGTGCAGTGCCAGGATCTCGGCGCGATGGACGAGGCAGCTGCCCCGGTACGGCACGAGGTCCGGTTGCTGGTCGCACCAGCGGCTCAGGGCGGTGGTCCACGCCTGTGCCCGGCGTACGTCGAAGGCGGCCTGACAGGTTTCGATCGCGGCGCAGAAGACGAGGCCGGCCACGAGCGGCGAGAGCTCCTGACTGGTGAGCGTCACGAACAACTCGTCCAGTTGAGCCATCGCCTGCGTCGTGTGTCCGAGCTGGGTGCGGCACTGGGCTTGACCGATCTGGGCGGCCGCCCGACCGTCGCGGTCACCGAAGCGCTCAGCCCACTTGGCGGCTTCCTCGAACATCGGGAGCGCAGTGACGGGATCGCCGCTCATCATCAGTCCGGCGGCCATGTGCGACCTGGTGAACCCGACCGCGGCGCAGTCCAGGTGGTGCTCCTCGAACAACGCCTTTGCCCGCTCGACCCAGCCGCTGCCGGGGACGACCTCACCTCGGGTGAGCAGCCCGAACGCGCACCAGCTGGCAGCAGCCGCCGCAGCGGCGACGTCGTCCGACTCCAGATGCGCATCAAACGCCCGTGACCAGGCGGCCACGGACTCGTCGTTGCGACCCAGGCAGTGCGCGGTTATCGCCAGCTGTTCGAGGCGCCGGGCGTCGAGCAGGTGCTCGGCATCGGCGGCGCTCAACTGGGCGTAGGCCTCGCCCCACGCCCGTGCGGCGTAAGCGCTATCAGCCGCAGCCAGCGCCCGCATCGAGACATTGTGTCCCTCTCAGCGCGTGGTGCGCTTCCGCGCCGCGGCGGTCTTGACGGGGGCGACCTTCCTGGTCGTCGATGCTTTCTTCACCGGCGCCGTCCGATCCACGACGACGACCTCGGACCGCGGTGCGGGGGGCGCAGCACGCTGTGCCCGCGGCTCAGGCCTGAAGACCACCGACGACTCCCCCTGCGAGGAGTGAGCCGACCGCTCCAGCGCAGCCGCCATCTCATCAAGCTTCGCTTCGAGCCGGGCGCGGTCGACCCGGGCGTTGTGCGCGACCACGATCGCGGACCCGAACACGACGAAAGCCAGCCCGAGCAGCCCCCCGCTGACCAGCCACGGCAGCTGCGCGTTGAGGTTCGGCACACCGTTGATCTCCCCGCCGCCGCCGGCCATTCCGTTCCAGCCGATCCCGATCAGCAGGATGCCGACCCCGACGACGATGACACCCAGCCCGCTGCCGAGGGCGGCATCTTTCAGCTGCCGCAGCCGCCCGATCGCGCCGCTGGACTCCCCGACTTGCGAGATGACCGCCATGGTGTCTGCCCTTTCACTCATCGTCGCCCCGGCTATCCGAGGTACGTCGTGCGGAGGTCGTTGGTGTTCATCAGCTCGGCCGCCGAGCCGTTGTAGGACACGGCGCCCTTCTGCAACAGCACCGCTTGGTCGGCGTACGGCAGCACGCCGATGTTCTGCTCGACGATCACGACCGTCGTCCCGTCCCTGCTGATCTCGGCGACGATCTTGAAGACCGTCTCGGCGAGCAGCGGCGACAGGCCGAGCGACGCCTCGTCGATCAGCAGGAGGCGAGGGGCGGCCATCAAAGCGCGGCCGATCGCGAGCATCTGCTGCTCGCCGCCGGACAGCGTGCCGGCCAGCTGCCCGCTGCGCTCCTCGAGTCGAGGGAAATAGCCGAAGACACGCGCGAGGTTTCCCGCCAGGTCGCTGCGCCGGGTCCACGCGCCGAGCTCGAGGTTGGTTCGGACCGAGAGGTCGGCGAAGACCCGCCGGCCTTCCGGAGACAGTGCGACACCGCGGCGTACCACCTCGTCGGCCGGCAGCCCGCTGATCCGCTCCCCCTCGATGCGCACCTCGCCGGACCAGGCCGGAAGCAGGCCCGCGATGGTGTTGACGGTCGTCGTCTTGCCCGCGCCGTTGAGCCCGAAGATCGCCGCGGTCGTGCCGGCCTGGACCGCGAAGGAGACGCCGTGCAGTGCCGGGAGCGAGCCGTAGCCGGTCCGCAGGTCCTCGACCTCCAGCAGCGCGGTCACGCGGTGCTCCCGAGGTACGCCGCGACGACGCCGGGGTGCGCCCGCACCTCGGCAGCCGTGCCGTCGGTGAGCAGCTCGCCGAAGTCGAGGACGTACACGTGGTCACAGATTCGCGTCACCAGGGGCACGTGGTGCTCGATGACCAGCAGCGTGATGCCGAGCTCCGCACGCAGGGCGAGCAGCCGGTCCGCGAGCTCCTCGGACTCGTCCGGTCCCATGCCCGACGACGGCTCGTCGAGCAGCAGCAGGTCCGGGTCGGTCGCGAGCGCGCATCCCAGCTCGAGCTGCTTGAGCTGGCCGTAGGGCAGCGAGCTCACCACCCGGTCGCGGATGGCGGTGAGGCCGACCAGCTCGAGCAGCGCGTCGGCCCGGCGAGTCAGCTCACGCTCCCGGATCGACACCATGGTGGTGCCGACCAGCCCGGCGGTCGCGGCGTACTCGGCCTTCAGATGCTGGGCCGTCTTGAGGTTGTCGAGGACGGTCGACGTCTTGACCATGCCGACGTTCTGGAAGGTTCGGCCGATCCCCAGCGCAACCCGCTTGTGGGCCGGCAGCCGGGTGACGTCGCGGCCGCGGTAGCGGACGGTGCCGCGGTCAGGACGCTGCGCGCCGGCAATGCAGTTGAAGGCAGTCGTCTTGCCGGCGCCGTTCGGACCGATCAGCCCGACGATCTCCCACTCGTTCACCTCGAGAGCGAGGTCGCGGAGGGCCTGCACCCCGCCGAACCGCACCGAGAGGCCGGAGACCTCAAGCACCGGTGGCATGATCCGCCTCCTTGAACCGGCCACCGGTCAGCCAGCGGACGGCGGGAGCGATCTGCTGCGCGATGCCGCCCGGGTTGAGGGTCAGCGTGAGCAGCAGCAGGACCGCGCCGACGAAGCCCGGGCCGAACTGCAGGATGTTGGATGCAGTGTCGGTCGGGAACAGGTGCGCGAACCACTTGTACGGCCGAAGTGTGGGCAGGAGGCTCTGCAGCAGCGCGAAGAAGACCGACCCGACGATCACGCCGGCGCGTGACCCGGCACCTCCGACGACCGTCATCAGCACGAACAGGATCGCCAGGTTGAAGCTGTAGTCGCTACCGGTGAACTGCTGCGACCAGAACGCATACGCCCCGCCGGCCAGGCCCGCCAGCAAGCCGGACAGGACGAACGCGAACAGCTTGTACCCGACGACGTTGATGCCCATCGACGCGGCGACCCGCTCGTCGGCCTTGATCGCGAACATCGCGCGGCCCGCCTTCGACCTGGTCAGGCGGTAGTCGAGGTAGACGGTGCCGATCGCCAGCGCTGCGCAGACCAGAAAGAAGCGTGAGTTGCTCAGGAGCATCGAGGGCCGGTCGGCCGGCTCGCCCGCACCGCCTCCGGTCAGCGCACGAACCTCGAACAGTGACTGCTGGAGCGTCACGCCGAAGACCAGGGTGACGAGGGACAGGTAGAGCCCGCTGATCCGCAAGGCGACGAAGCCGACGACCAGCGCGCAGATCGCCCCCGCCAGCGCGCCGAACACCAACGCGACGACGAAGGGCGCATCGTGTGCCGTCGACGTGTATGCCGCGAGCAGCGCACCCGAGCCGACCAGGCCCTGGTGGCCGAGCGAGAGCTGGCCCGTGTAGCCGATGATGATGTTCAGCGACAGGCCGACGATCACGAAGATCGCGGCCTGCGCGGCGTAGCTCGCGACCGTGTCGCCGGTACCGGCGCAGACCGCCACCACGCCGGCCAGCGCCAGCCAGGCAACTGCGCGCGGCAGCAGGCCGAGCACGCTCGGCCGCGCCGGGAGCCGCGCGTCGTACGTCCCCGCGGTCATGTCGACTTCCCGAGCAGCCCAGCGGGCTTCACCAGCAGTACGGCAAGCAGGACGCCGAAGACCACGATCGCCGTGCCGCCGGGGACCGAGGACGGCATGTAGTTCGCCGCGACCTGCTCGATGATGCCCAGCGCCAGCCCACCGGCGAACGCGCCGGGGAGGCTGGTCATGCCCCCGAGCGCGGCCGCCGTGAAGGCCAGGATCAACGGGCCGGTCCCGGAGTAGAAGCCGGACTGGCTACCGGGAATGAACGCATGGCCGGCCAAAGTCACGATCGCCGCGACCGCGCCGAGGAACCCGGCGATCCCCCACACCAACGCGGAGATCCGCGACACCTTGATGCCGACGATCGACGCTGCCATCGGGTCCTGCGAGACGGCGAGCACCGCAGCGCCGTACCGGGTTCGGAAGAACACGACGGCAGCCAGCGCGGCTCCGACCAGGGCCAGCACCGTCGCGATCTGGGTCCAGCCGTACAGGTAGGAGCTCGCGTCCTCCCGACTGCCGAACAGCGCGAACTTCGAGGGCCCGCCGATGTTCGGCAGGACGTGGCTGGCGTCAGCGCCGAAGATCAGCGCCTCGAGTGAGGCGAGGGCCAGCGCGAGGCCGGCCGTCGCGACGAGCAGAGTTGCCCGCGGTGCGCTCAGGAGAGGACGGACGACCACTCGTTCGGCGGCTAGTCCCATCACGGCGCCCGCGCACAGACCGAGGACGATCGCCGCTGGCAGCGGCCATGCCGGAAAGAAGCCCAGGCCGCGCACGGAGCACACCGTGATGAACGCGCCAAAGGCGCCGATCTCGCATTGCGCGAAGTTGAAGATCCGGCTGGCCTTGTAGACCAGCACGATGCCCAACGCGAACAGGCCGTACCCGCAGCCGACGACGACTCCGGTCGCGAGCTGCACGGGAACGGCGACGCCGCCCGAGGCGAGGACGTGCATCTCAGTGCGAGATCGGCCGGGTGCCGACTGTGGTGTAGTACAGCTTCGAGCAGTTCAGCTTCTCGATCCACGCCCCGGTGCTCCCGAAGTGACCGCCGTTGAAGTTCACGGTCGGCAGTACCGACAGTTCCTTGCCGAGCGATGCGTGGAAGTGGGTCATCGCGTCGATGAAGTTGTCCCGGGTCAGGTTGTCGATGCTCCCCACCGACAGCAACGCGTGGTACAGCATCTCGTTGACGCCGTAGAGCAGCAGTTCCACGTCGCGGTTGATCTTGGCGTCGTCGGGTTTCGGGTTGTTCTGCTGCTTGAAGCCCTGCGGTTCCCGGTCCAGACCCATGAACGGCGACAGGAACGCCGCCTTGATGTAGGGCTGTACGCCGCAGACCGGCCCGGCGACCAGGTCCTCACCCTGCGTGACACCCGGCCCGACCCACGCCGGGGCGTAGAGGGAGGTCCCCGCCGCGGCGATCATGTTGATCCAGAAGTTCGGGTCGACGTCGAGGAAGACCGTGCCGCCCGAGCGTCCGGTGAACGCCGCCGCCTGGTTGACGACTGCCGCCGCCTGCCCGGCACTTCCGGCCTTGGGGGCGCGGATCACCTTGTAGGTCACGTGATGCTGCTTGAGCAGGCTGGCCGCAGCCTTCGTGACGTCCTCGAAGTTCGGGGTGTCCTCGGTGACGATCGCCCATTTGCCCTTGGCGTTGGCCGGGAACAGCTGGTTGGCCATCGTCCAGACCTCGGGCACCTGCGCCGCGTAGGTCTGCGTCACGGCGAAGTAGTAGGGCAGGCTGGTCAAGCCGTTGGTGGTGACGCCGACCGACACGTACGGCGTGTGGGTGGCGCGCAGCACCGGGTCGGTCGCACACGCCTGGATCTGGTCCGTGCCGGCGCCGCCGATCACGAGGAAGGCCTGGCGGGACAGCGCTTCGCACCGTTGCCGTGCCACCGACGGGTTGTACTGGTCGTCGTAGAAGTTCACGACCACCTTGCGACCGAAGACCTTGTGGTTCTCCCAGAACAGCTTCGTGCCGGTCTGGAAGGCCTGCAGCGGGACCGGTGCCGCGCCGGTCTGCGGGGCGTGCAGGCCCAGCGTGATCTGCTTGGCGCTGATCCCGACCGTCTCGTACTTCGCGGTGCTCGGCCCTGCGCCACCGGTCCCGCCACCCGCTTTGCCCCCGGTCGCGCCACCGCCAGCACCACCGCCCGAAACAGCGCCGGCCGGACCGGCTGCCGGGGTCGCGCCGGTGCCCGCGCCAGTCGGCCCGGCCGCGGTCCCGCCCCCGCCGGCTTCACCGGCGCCCGAGCCGCCCACGGGGGTGGGTTCGCCGAGCGCGCCGGTCGACCCGGTGCCCGCGGAACCGACGCCGGCGCCAGTCGAGGATCCGGCGGACTGCGCCTGCTCCAGCGAGGAGACGGCCTGCGAGCTGAGCCCGCAACCGGCGGTCAGCGCGACGAGCACCAAGCCCGTCAGCTTCGTCGGTGTGCGTCGGATCATCGGTGGCTCCTGGATCGTGAAGGAACGGGTTAGCGGTGGACCAGGGTGAGGCGGGAACGCAGCGCTTTGGCCACGCCGCGCTCCGGCCGGATGGGGAGAGTGACGTGCGAATCCGCCAGCACGTACGTCGTGGCGCCGAGCAGCGCGACGACGAGGACGAGCGCGATCCAGAATCCGAGCGGCGGGGACGACGGGTCGGCGGAGCGCACCGTCATCGCCACCACGGGCCGGGCGGGTGCGGCCGCCGGTGGCTGCGCGACCACGGCGGGCATGCCGGGCGGCAGCGGCTCGAACGTGATCACCGGCGCGGCCCCATGCCCGGGCGGTGAACCGCTCGCCGGCGCGCCCGGCGAGGGCCCGGCAGGCGCGCTGCGCTCGGCGGCCTCCGGCGGGACGTACGTGACCGAGGCGGTCAGCTTCGACAACGCGCTGCGCGGCCCGAACACGACCTGGTAGATCGTGGTCGCGTTCGCCGGGTTGTCGGTGATCGCGACGCCCAGGTTCAGCGCGTCCGGACGCACCCAGCGTTGCGCGATCTCGGCGATGTCGACGGTGTAGCGCTCACCCTCGTCGACCGCCTTCAGCTTCGGCGAGTGCACGTCGCAGCCGTCGGTCGGCTTGCCGCTGTAGGGCGACGCCTGCTGACCGCCGGACCAGCCGGTCTTCACCGCGCAGGCGACCATTCCCGCGCCGAGCGGGTCGACGGTCACGCCTTTGGCGTCGACCGGGAGCGAGATGACGAACGAGCTGATCGTCGACCCGACCGGGAGGTCGGAGACGTCGAACATCAGGTAGCTCTCGGCGACCGGGCCGGCAGGAAGGGTCGCCGCCGCTGGCGCCTGCGGCCCGGCAACCGCCAGGTCGCCCGCCGGGACGGTCGGGTTCGGTACGGCGGCGGGCGGCGCGATGCCGGCGATCGCGCCGGGCTGGGCATGCCAGTACCAGCTGGCCTGGGTCAGCGGCACCCGAGTGGTCACCGAGTCCGCGGCCCGGGCCGGGCTCAGCAGCGCCGGGATCGGGACCAGGACGAGGCCGACCGCCGCGACGAGCAGCGCGCGAGGCAGCCGCGTCGAACCCACCCCGACTTCCCCCTGCCCCCGGATCAACCGGACCCCCCGGGGTTGGCCCCCCTGCGGAACGGCGGGGGGGGAGGGCTGGGGTGGTCCACGACGTGGCGAAATGATCCCACGTGCGGCGCCGAATGTCGGGGATCGTTGCTACCCGGCGCGGCAGTCGCCGTGTTCGCTGCGGCTGGCCGCGTACGACGCGGGCGTGACCGTCTTCTCAGACGCGGGTGAAGGTGAGATGGGTCACGCCACTTGGTGAGCTGACCGACTCGATGTTGAGGCGCTGCTCGAGCTCCGCCACGCCGTCCCAGAGCCGTTCGCCGCGGCCGAGCAGGATCGGCACCATGACGACGTGCATGTGGTCGATCAGGTCGGCGGCGAGGAACTGCCCGATCGTCGACACGCCGCCACCGATGCGTACGTCGACGTCACCGGCCAGCTCACGCGCCTTGGCGAGTGCCTCGGCGGGAGTCCCGTCAACGAAGTGGAAGGTCGTGCCGCCGTCCATCTCGATCGGCGGACGGGCGTGGTGGGTCAGCACGATCACCGGCGTGTGGAACGGCGGGTTGTCGCCCCACCAGCCTTGCCACTCCTCGTCAGTCCACGGACCGCGCTGGTAGCCGAACTTGTTGCGGCCCATGATCTCGACACCGACCCCCGGGGCCCACTGCGAGGCGAAGGAGTCATCCACACCGGTGCTCCCGTTCGGGTTCCCCTGCATGGACCGGAAGGTCAGGGTCGGGAAGAACCACTCGTGCAGCCGCTGGCCGGCATGCCCGAACGGAGTATCGAAGCTCTGCCCTTCCCCGGTACCGAAACCGTCGAGAGACACCGCGAAGTTGTGGACCCGAACCTTCGACATCTGGACCTCCAGCGGGTCGGCATCCTCATCCCGAGTACACCTGCATCCTGTCGTAGCAGACTGTCGGGATGAGCATCGCCGGGGTGCCGCCGCTGCCCGAGTCGTTCGACGAGCTCGACGACTACTACGGCGATGCACCGCTCGGGGTGCGCGCCAACATGATCACCGCGCTTGACGGTGCGGCGGCGTTCGAGGGCCGGACCAAGGCGATCACCGATCCCGCCGACCAGATGCTCCTCGCCTACCTGCGCTCGTGCTGTGACGTCGTGCTCGCGGGCTCGGCGACCGTGGCAGCCGAGCACTACGGCCCGGTCAAGCTGCGCGAGGAGCTCCGGGCACGCCGTACCGCCGCCGGCAGCGCCGAGCTGCCGCGGCTCGCCGTCGTAACGGCGCGCGGCGCGCTCTCGCCGGAGCTGCGGATCTTCAGCGACCCGGCACAACGGCCGCTGATCATCACAGTCGGCCGTACGGCGAGCGAACGGCCGCAGCTCGCGGACCTCGGTGACGTGGTGGTCGCGGGCGACGACGTGATCGAGCCCGCCGCGATGCTGACGGTGCTGCGGGAGCTGGACCTCGGCCGGGTGTTGTGCGAGGGCGGGCCGTACCTGCTGTCGACGCTGATCGACGCCGACCTGGTCGACGAGATGTGTCTCACCGTCACGCCGTACCTCGCCGGGTCGCAGCCGACGACGCCGCAGCCGACCTCCTCGCTGCTGGCCCCGACCCGCCTGGCCCTGCGCCATGCACTGCAGCGCAATGACCTGGTCTACCTGCGCTACGCGCGCCCGGAGTGATAGACCACTCGCGTGCGAACCCGCGTGCTCGGTGTGACGGTTGCGGCCGCAGCCATGCTTCCGGTCGGCATCACGGCGTCGTGCCCGGCGTCGGCTGCCGGCGGCGACGGTCACGCCCGGTACGCCGCACTCGCCGGCGACGACGACTATCTGGTCTACGCCGAGGCGGTGAGCCGCCGCCCGCTCGACCCGGTGTCGCTCAAGCCGCGGGCGCAGGTCTATGCGCTCGGGCGGACCGGTGATCCGGTCCGTCTAGGTCGGGCGCTGCACCGCACCGAGGTCGTGTCGATCTCCCGTTCGAACGTCGTCATCGTCAACCGGTTCAAGCACCATCACCGGGTCCGCGCGTGGAACCTCGACAGCGGCCGGCACACCGCCATCGGCACCAATGAGGATGTGGTCGGGGCGACACCGAACGGCTGGATCGCCAAGGACGCCGGGTTCGCCGACGGCACCCACGTCGTGGCCCGCTCCTACTCCGGCGACATCGTCGACTACGGCACTCCGATCACCCCCGGTGTCGACTACGGGATCGTGGTCGGTCCCAACGGGTTCGTCGCCTATGCCGACGACTTCCGCAACGACAACGGTGAGGTCACCTACACCCGGTGGTCGAAGCCCGACCGGCACCGCACGCTGCTCGATCCGGGTAGCAAGAACGTCCGCTGCGACAGCGTGAACGAGGCCTACGCGGCCTGCGTCATCGGCGGCGGCGTGCGGCGCTCAATCACATTGATCAGCCTCGACGGCCAGACCCGGGCGACGGCCGGCAACCGCTGCGCCTACCAGCTTCGGGTGTGGGGGTCGCGCATGGCATGGGGGGTCGGGATCGCCTCGCACGGCTGCAAGACCGACCACGTCGGGGTGACGAACCTTGCTGCCACGACCCAACTGTCGCGCGAGCGGTTCAACATCCTCGGCACCGCCGTCGCGTGGAACCGGCTGGTCACCTCCAGCGTCGGGCAGCGTTCGCTCGTGCGCCTCCGCTCGGTCCGCCACGCGGCTAAGCCACTCGCCCGCGCGGACGTGACCTAGCAGCTTCGCGTCGCGTGGTTCGCGGGGTACGACGGCGGCGGCGCGCCGTTGCGCGCCCAGCTGGTCGCTTCGCGGGTGGTGCTCACCTTGATCACCGCGCCTCGCTTCAGCTGCGAGTACCGCAGCCAGGCCTTGTCGAGGGCGCGTCCGTCCAACGCGGCCGCGTCGACGTACGGCTTCGACCGGGTCCCGCCCGGCGCGACGATCCGCAGGTCCCGGCCGTGCGGCAGTGACAGCACGACGCGGGAGAAGCGCGGAGCACCGACCGTCAGCACGTCGTCACCGGCGATCGCGGGGAACAGCCCGATCGCGTTGAACAGCCACCACGACGTCATCGTGCCGCCGTCGGTGTTGCCCGGGTAGCCCTTCGGCGTGGGCGCGTACATCGAGTCGAGCGAGCGGTGCACGATGTCCTCGGTGCGGTCGGGCCGTCCGGCCCACAGGTACTCGTAGGGCGTCGCAAGCTGCGGCTCGTTGCCCATGAACGCGTACGGCGAGTTGGGTCCGTCGTTGAGCTTCGTGAACAGCCTGTCGAGCCGCTTGACGAGCGCCTGCTTGCCACCCATCGCTCGGGCCAGGCCGGCGACGTCGAACGGGACCATGAACGTGTACTGGCTGCCGTCCCCCTCGACGAACCCGTGTGCGGAACCGGTCTGCGATCCCGCGAGGAACGTGCCGGTGACACTGCGCGGCTCGACGTAACCCGACGCCTCGTTGAAGCTCTGATGCCACCATCCGGCGCGGCGGAGATACTCCCGCTCCGCCGAACGGTCGCAAACCGCGGCGGCCAGTCGCGACGTGGCGAAGTCGGCAGTGGCGTACTCGAGTGATGTCGACGCGCTGCCCCACAGCACCGCCGAGCTCAGGAACAGTTCGATGCCGCCGGTGGTGTTCGTCGTCGTGTCGAGCTCGACGGGGACGTAGTGCAGGCGTTGGTAGAGCGGGTTGGCGGGCCGCTCGGAGTAGTAGCCCCGCCCGACCGAGATCAGGCCGTAGCGCGGCGACGTCAGCAGATCGGCGAGCGACTCGTCGTCCAGGCCGTTGCTCTGCGACCCATGCACAGCGGCGGCGAGCGCGGCGCGGCGGTCGAAGCCGCGCACGCCGAAGGCAACCAGGTCCGCGAGGAACGGCACCGCCGGGTCGCCGACCATGATGTTGGGGCTTGCCGCGCCGGCTGGCCAACGGGGCAGGAACCCGGCGATCCGCGCGTCCGCGAGCAGGCTGCGCGCCATGTCGCGAGCCCGGCGCGGCGCCAGCAGCGCAAGCAGCTGCGCATGAGTGCGGTACTCGTCCCACAGGCTCATCTGGCTGTACGCCGCCCAGCCGCGCGCCTGGTGGATCCGGCCGTCGAGCGCGGGGTAGCGCCCGTCGACATCGCTGATCACCTGAGGGGACAACAGCGACTGGTACAGCGTCGTCGCGAGCATCCGGCGGTCGGTGGCGGTCCCGCCCGATACTCGCAGCCTGCCCATCAGCGCGGCCCAGCGCGCCGCCGTTCGACGCTGGACGGCGGCGACGTCACGCTCGCCGACCTCACGCCGCAGCGCCGCGCGCGCTCCGCGCATGCTGACGTAGGACAACCCGATGCGCAGTCCGACCGTACGGTCGCGCGCGACCGGAAAGCGCAGGACGGCGCCCGCCTGCGCAGTGCCGCTCGGGCTGTACGGAACATTCGCGGGAAGGCCACCGAAGCCCGGCGTGTAGCCGATCCCGATGCTCGCGTGACTGCTCGCCGCCGTTCCGCCCTCACGGAACGCCTGTCCCTGCCACACGGCGTGGCTGGCGAACGCGCGATCGAACCGCATCACCACGTGCAAGGTGGCTCCCAACGGGCTCTCACAGAACCTGCCGTAGCCCGCCGTCACCTCGACCGTGTGGTGGTCCGGAGCAATCCGGACCCGTGCGACGTCGACCGCGTCGGCTCCGCCACCGGCATTGACGACCACGGTGCCCGAGCGGGCGGACGCCGGGTAGCGGAACCGCCCGGCGCCCGCTCGGGTCGCCGCGCCCAGGTCCACGCCGATCGCCCGCCTGGTCCCCGGGTCGAGCTCGACGGAGTACGCCCCCGGAGAGGCGCTCTCGTGCTGATGGTCGAAGGATGCGGTCAGCGACTTGTCGAGCGCGCTGCTGAACGGCAGCGCCGGGCTCTTTGTCACCGACTCCGTGGTCGGGGTGATCGGCACGTCACCGAAGCCGGCGCAGCCGCCCCCTTGGAACCGGGTCAGGTCGAAGCCGGAGATCTGCCTGTCGGAGTACGTGTACCCCGCGCCGTACGCCACGGCGTCGGGGACCGTCCGCGGACCCCACGACAGCATCCCGAACGGCGCGGTCGCGGCCGGGCTCATGTTGCCGGCACTGCCGCCGGTCCCCTGGTCGGCCAGGTCGGTGTCCGTGCCGGCGAAGACATTGGCGAGGCGCACCAGCTGTACGCCGGTGAGCAGCCGCGAGGCGGACCCGGACGCGCCGGCCGCGGAGCCGGACAACGAGACCACGCCGACGGCGACCGCGAGCGCAGCGCCGGCTGCGACCGCACGCCTGGACCTCATGACAACGGCGATTATCCGGCGGGTCGTCGCCCGATTGCTTGACTTAAGTTGATTGATTTACCTATGTTTAGTGGATTAGTTAAGACTCATCAGGAACACCAGCAGAAGCGGAGCCGCCCGAGTGGTCACGAACAAACGGATCATCGCCGGTATCGGGGTGACCGCCCTCCTGTCGCTCGCCACGGCCTGCGGCAGCTCGTCCTCCGGTGGCTCGTCCGCGACCGACGGCGGCGCGATCAACCTGGTTGCGTACTCCACCCCACAGAAGGCCTACGACAAGCTCGGGCCGGCGTTCGCCAGGACTCCGGCTGGTGCCGGGGTCACGATCAACGGCTCCTACGGACCATCCGGGTCGCAGGAACGCCAGGTCGAAGCCGGCCAGCCGGCCGACCTCGTCGAGTTCTCGCGCGGCTCCGACATGGACAAGCTCGTCACCGCGGGGCTGGTCGACGCCAGCTGGAGCTCCAGCGTGTACAAGGGCATGGTCACCGACTCGGTCGCCACGCTCATCGTCCGCAACGGCAACCCGCTGGGCATCAAGGGCTGGGACGACCTGGTCAAGCCGGGCGTCAAGGTCGTCACCCCGAACCCGCTGAGCTCTGGCAGTGCCTGCTGGAACCTGATGGCGGCGTATGGCGCGAAGCTGCACGAGGGCGGCAGCCCGGCCGAGGCACTCGCCTTTGTCAAGCAGCTGCTCGAGCACACGGTCGCGCTGCCCGACAGCGGCGCGAGCGCGACGGCGGCATTCGTCGGCGGCACGGGAGACGTACTGATCGGCTACGAGAACGAGGCGATCGGTGCCCAGCGGGCCGGCTACGACGTCCAGTACGTCACGCCGGAGTCCACCATCCTGATCGAGAACCCGATCGCGGTGACCAAGGACGCGGACGACCCGGCGCTGGCCAAGGAGTTCCTCGACTTCCTCTACTCCTCCGAGGGCCAGCAGATCTTCGCGAACGAGGGCTACCGCCCGGTGGTGAAGGCCGAGCTCGACGAGAAGAAGTTCCCGACCCCGCGCAGCCTGTTCACGATCGACGACCTCGGCGGCTGGTCGAAGGTGAACAGCGAGTTCTTCGACACCACCAACGGCTCGATCACGAAGATCCTGGACGAGCTCGGTCACGGCGCCAGTGGCTGACGCAGCGACAGCGGGCACGCTACGTCCGCGAGGCACGGCGCCGCATCCCCGCCGCTGGTCGCGGGTCATTCCGCGACCGGTAGTCGCGAGGGTGGGCCCCGGCCTGTCGATGACGTATCTGTCGCTGTTGGTCGGGTTGCCCGTGGCGGCCGTGGTCAGCCAGTCCGCGCACCACTCGTTCTGGTCGACGATCACCCAGTCGCACACCGTCGCCGTACTCGAGTTCACCGTCCTTGTCGCGTTCGCTGCCGCGGCCATCGACGCGGTGACCGGCGTCGCGCTGGCATGGGTGCTGGTGCGTGACGAGTTCCCCGGCAAGCGGATCGTCAACGCGTTGATCGACCTGCCGTTCGCGCTCCCGACGATCGTCGCGGGCCTGGTGCTGCTCAGCCTCTACGGCCCGGGCAGCCCGTTCGGGGTCAACGTCGCCGGCACGCGGATCGCGGTGCTGTTCGCGCTGCTGTTCGTGACGTTGCCGTTCGTGACCCGGGCGGTGCAGCCGGTCCTGCTGAGCCTGGAGCGCGACGTCGAGGACGCGGCGGCGTGCCTCGGGGCGCGGCCGTTGACGATCTTCCGGCGGATCATCTTCCCGGCGATCGCGTCGGCGATGGTGACCGGCGCGTCGCTCGCCTTCGCCCGCGCGCTGGGCGAGTTCGGCTCGGTCGTACTGATCTCCGGTGGCTTGCCGCGCACGCAAATCGCGTCGCAGGTGATCTTCCAGGACGTGGAGAACGGTGCGCCGCAGGCGGCGGCCGCGGTCGGCGTCGTCCTACTCGCGATGGCGCTGCTCGTCTTCGTCGTCATCGGCCTGATCACCCGCCGCACCGCGCGGAGAGGTGGCTGACCATGGCGAGGCATGCACTCCGCTACGGCGTGCTGGGCTACCTGGCGCTGCTGCTGGTGCTGCCGGTGGGCATGGTCGCCTACCGCACCTTCGAGCACGGCGCCGGTCCGGTGTGGGACGCGCTGTCGAGCCACGACGCAGTGTCGGCGCTCAGGCTCTC
>CAZEAM010000300.1:0-17002 GCA_964510285.1 uncultured Frankiaceae bacterium
CACGTCAGCTACATGCGCGAGCCGCTCCAGAGCTGGTACCGCCGGCTCTCGGAGAAGGACCGGATCGCGCTCATGTTCTCTCCGGAGACCGACGCCGCGGGCGTGAAGAAGATCATCGCGGACAAGACCGACACCTCCGCCAACACCGACGAGATCACCACCGCGATCAAGAAGTACGGCATGGTCGGGCACTCGCAGGCGACCGCGCAGGCGCGCAAGCACGGCCGACCGGTGATCATCCGCCGTGACTTCAACACCACCGACGACGACTACGCCGGCCTGCACTTCGTGTCGGTTCAGCGCACCATCGAGGACTTCGTCGCCACCCGAAACGCGATGAACGCCTCCGGCGCGCACAACATCAACAAGAAGGTCACGGCCACCAAGAACAACGGCATCAACGCGTTCATCAAGGTCCGGCGGCGGGCGAACTACATCATGCCGTCGCGCCCGGACCGCTCCTTCCCGTTGCTGCCCGGTCGAGCCGCCGTTCTCTAGCACTTCACTTGGGGTCCCTCGGTTCCCGCTATGCGAACCGTGACCTGCTCGTCGTCGGGCCTGTACTGGCCGTGCGAGCAGTCCGCTCCAGAGCGGGCGGACACCGACACTTGTCAGGTCCCGACCTCTTGTGCTACTAATAGCACATGTCGAGCGTGGGGGTGCGAGAACTGCGCCAGCGCGCGAGTGAGCTGCTGCGCCGCGTCGAGGCCGGCGAATCAATCGAGGTCACTGACCGGGGTCGCCCCGTCGCCGTGCTGGCGCCGTTGCCGGTGACGGATCCGATCGAGCGGCTGCGCTCGGGCGGAGATCTCATCGAGGCACGGGCAAGCCTTGGGGATCTGCCCGCGCCGCTAGCCGTTGCGAGCGAGGGAGATCGCCCGTCATCCGTGCTGGCCCGGTTGCGCGATGCCGAGCGGTAGCCGACCCAGCTACCTGGACTCCTCCGCCATCGTCAAGCTGGCCGTCGTCGAACCGGAGACCCTCGCGCTGCGTCGTTACCTGGCGCGTCGGCGACCGTTGGTCAGTAGCGCGCTGGCACGCGTCGAGGTGATCCGCGCCCTGCTCCCGTTCGGCGAGCAGGCGATGCGACGTGGTGTGGATGTGCTGACCCGGATCGACCTTGTCCGCGTCAACGATCGCGTGCTCGCCGACGCCGGCGCGCTGCTCCCGGCCGAGCTGCGGTCGCTGGACGCCATCCACCTCGCGACCGCGCGGCTGTTCGGTCAGTCGTTGGCCCGGATCATCGCCTACGACGACCGACTCGCCGACGCGGCCCGCGTGCTCGGCATAACCGTGGTCGCTCCGACCTAGCGGACCGTTTGCTTCAGCGAACTCGCGAGCCCGGAGGGAGTCGGATCGGGCCCCACGCGGGTTCATCGCCTTGAGGTCACTCGTGAGGCCAACCAGCGTTGACGGCCCCCGTCGCTAGCTTCCAACGGGCTCACTCGGTAACGACGATTCTGTTCGGACATCACAGCCATCGTCACCGTCGCCGAGCCGGCGTTCTCGTACGGTCGGGATACCCGATTTCGCGCTCGGCGTTCGCTGCCTTGCGATCCTTGACGCGTCAGGCGTTGCCTGACACTGTGTCAGGATGATCCTGACAAGGAGCGAGATGGCATCGACGACGTCCGAGAGCTGGTGCACCTTCTGTACAAAGCCCGCACATCAGGTCGACCGGCTGATTGCCGGCGCCGGGGTCTACATCTGCAACGAATGTGTCGGGCTCTGTGGCGAGCTTCTCTCTATCCCTCGCGGCCCAAGCACCACCATGAATGCCGGATCGCTCTCCGACCAGGAAATCCTCAACCTTCTCCCACAAGTCGCGACCGTGGCATCTCAGGTCGAGGACGCCCTCAACGGATGGGTGCGAACGCTTCGCGACCGAGGCGTCAGTTGGGCCCGCATCGGAACAGCGCTCGGCATGGCCAGACAGTCAGCCTGGGAACGCTTCTCCGGCGAAGAGTAAGTGCCGCCGCCGAGTTGTAGCGCGCGAGAACTGCCGCTCCAGCTCGATAGCGCGTCGCCCGGCAATCCGAGCGATAGGGTCCGTTCTGTTCGGGCAGTGCGCCGTTGACAAATGCTGGCCCCGACAATGTTGATGAACGGACGTGGCTCGCGCGTTTGACTTGGCCGATCTGGGCCAGCATTTCGTCGATGACCCGATTCCGGTGCTCACGTCGTGCAGGCTCAAGGCGGGCTCGCGATCGTGTCGCGGTGACGCCCGCATGACGGTTGCCGAATCGGGCTCGCCGTCCCGGGGCGCAGGTGCTGGCGCCGTTTGATCCGCGCAGGGCCAACCCTCAGATGGGTGGCACGGGATCGGTCACCCTGAGGGCTCGGAAGTGGCCCGTTCCGACAAGGCCAGGAGGTCACCATGATCGATCCGTCGCGTGCCGCCGGTGCGCAGGTCCCGCGGGGCTGCCGGCAGCAGAGGGTTTTGCGGACAGTGACGAGCCGATCACCCGTCGGCCGCGGCGGCGGCTTCCGCCCGTCGAGATCGTCGGTATCGATGTCGTATCGATGACGGCCGCGGAATACGAGGCTGCTGTTCAAGCCCTAGCGGTGCTGATCGCTGAGTGGGAAGCGACTCAGCCCAACGCAACGTGACACCAACCACGCGGCGGTGGTTCGCACACGCACACCTCTTCCACGCTTGGGGTGAGTGACGGGACTTGAACCCGCGACACCCGGGACCACAACCCGGTGCTCTACCAGCTGAGCTACACCCACCATCGCCGCCCGACTGCGTCGATCGGCCTCGGCGAGTCTAGTCGGACTTCGGCTGCGCCTCCTCGCCAGATTCCGGCCCGGCGAGCCCGAGGGCCCTCGCCGCGGCACGGGCCGCGTCGGTGTCCGGGCCCGGCGCGGGAACCATGACGGTCGCCCGGTAGTAGCGCAGCTCGTCGATGCTCTCCCGGATGTCGGCGAGCGCCCGGTGGCCGCCGTTCTTGGTCGGCGCGTTGTAGTACGCCCGCGGATACCAGCGCCGCGCCAGCTCCTTGATCGACGAGACGTCGATCATCCGGTAGTGCAGGTGGTCGTCGAGCCTCGGCATGTAGCGAGCGATGAAGCCGCGGTCGGTGGCGATCGTGTTGCCACACAGCGGCGCCTTGCGGCGCTCCGGCACGAACCGCTGGATGTAGGCGAGCACCTGCTCCTCGGCCTGGTCGACGGTGGTGACCGAACGGCGGATCTCGTCGAGCAGTCCGGAGCCGGCATGCATCTCGTGCACCACCGGGTCCATCGCGACCAGCTGCTTGGCGGTCGCGCCGATGACGATGTCGAGGCCCGCGTCCAGGATGTTGAGCTCGCCGTCGGTCACGACCACCGCGATCTCGACCAGTACGTGGGTTGTCGGGTCCAGGCCGGTCATCTCGCAGTCGATCCAGACCAGCGCGTCACCCGCGCGCGACCCGGCCGTCATGCGTCAAGGTTCTCATCCGCCACCCAATACCCTTTCTTCATCTCCTGAGCGCCCGTAGCTCAGCGGATAGAGCGGCTGCCTTCTAAGCAGTTGGTCGCAGGTTCGATCCCTGCCGGGCGCGCGTGGGTGGCCGCGGGCACACGACGGCGCACGCCGAACGGATCGCCGCGCACCGGCGGTGGTGGGGTTCGGGGGCCGCCGTCCTCGTCCGCGCCACGGTGAGCCTGATCGCGGCGCTCACCGTCCTCAACATCGTCGGCGCCGCCGCGACCGCCCTGGTCGCGCTCTACGTCGTCCCGGAACCGGACTCGCTCACCTCTTCCGGGTCGCTGGCGACATACGTCGTGGTCGCCGCGGTCTACGGCGGGGTTGCCATCGTCGTCGGGACGGTGGCCGGGATCCGGGCGCTGTCCAGCCTTGGCGCCTGGCTGCCTTCCGAACAGCCCCCGACACCGGAGCAGCAGCTCGTCGTGCTTCGCGGTCCGCGGACGCTGGCCCGCGGAATCGGCGTGCTCTGGCTGATCGGCATGCTGCTCTTCGGCGCCCTGACGGTGCCGCACTC
The DNA here is from genome assembly GCA_964510285.1 of uncultured Frankiaceae bacterium. Classification (GTDB taxonomy): domain Bacteria; phylum Actinomycetota; class Actinomycetes; order JAFAQI01; family JAFAQI01; genus DASZTV01. The sequence continues at coordinate 3,990 of CAZEAM010000300.1, forward strand.
GGTCGACGGCGGTCTGCGGATCATGGCGATCGTCGGGTTGAGCGGGATCATCACCAGCTCCGTCGCGTTCCGGGTCGCCGAGCTGCTGCTGCGCGAGGCCGCGGCCCGGGCGCTGTCGGCGGCGGACCATCCGCAGAAGATCGCCCAGTCGGTGGCGGTGCGCTCGATCATGACCTGGGTGGCCGGCACCGGCGCGCCCGTCCTCGGTGTCGTGCTGCTCGGCGTGGCGAGCATGATCGACCACGTCGGGTCCCGGCGCGAGCTCGCCCTGGCCACCGCGGTGCTCGGCGCCAACTGCCTGCTCGCCGGGTTCATCACGACCGTGTTCGTCACGAGGGCGACGGCGGATCCGATCATCTCGGTACGAAAGGCGCTGGCCCGCATCGAGGCCGGCGAGCTCGACGTATCCGTCCCCGTGTACGACGGCACCGACATCGGGCTGCTGCAGGCCGGCTTCAACCGGATGGCAGCAGGCCTGCGGGAGCGCGAGGAGCTGCGTGACCTCTTCGGCCGGCACGTTGGCGTCGACGTGGCACGCCGGGCGCTGGAACACGGCATCGAGCTCGGTGGCGAGGTGCGCGACGTCGCGGTGCTCTACATCGACATCGTCGGCTCGACCCGGATCGCTGCCGAGCGGCCGGCGCACGATGTCGTCGACCTGTTGAACCGGTTCTTCGGCGTGGTGATCGAGGTCGTCGAGTCCGCCGACGGCTTCATCAACAAGTTCGCGGGCGATGCTGCGCTGGCCATCTTCGGGGCGCCGGCGCCACTGGTGGACCGGCACGCACGTGCCCTGGCCGCCGCTCGCGCGCTCGCGGCACGGGTCGTGGCAGAGGTTCCCCAGGTCGACTTCGGGATCGGCGTCGCGTCGGGTGAGGTGGTTGCCGGCAACGTCGGCGGGACGAGCCGCTTCGAGTACACGGTGATCGGTGACCCGGTGAACGAGGCCGCCCGCCTCGGCGAGCTGGCCAAGTCGCTTCCGGGCCGCGTCGCCGCGTCGGCGGGCGTCGTCGGCGGTTCGCGCCACGACGGATGGTGCGTGGCGGACGAGGTGCTGCTGCGCGGACGCGCCGACGCGACCACGGTCTACGTGCCCAAATAGCCGCGCGCCGCTAGGGTGCGCCTCCGTGAGGTTGCTCGACGTCGAGAACGTCAGCGTCCGCTTCGGCGGGCTCACCGCGCTCGCCCACGTCTCGGCGTCCGTCGACGACGGCGAGGTCGTCGGGATCATCGGTCCGAACGGCGCGGGCAAGACGACGCTGTTCAACGTCGTGTGCGGGTTTGTCCGTCCGAGCGAGGGCGAGCTGCGGTGGCGCGGCAAGCCGCTTCGCCGTCACAAGCCGCACCAGCTGTCCGGCCTCGGGATCGCACGCACCTTGCAGGGGCTGGGCCTGTTCCCCCACCTGACCGTCCTGGACAACGTCCTGGTCGGGGCCGACCGGCACTCCCGCGCCTGGTTCTGGTCGGGGCTGTTCGCGCTGCCGCGCGGGGATCGTGACGAACGCGCGCTCAGGTCGCGGGCGCTCGTCGCGCTCGCCCGCCTCGACGTCGCCGACGCGGCGGCGTTGCTGCCCGGGCAGCTGCCCTACGGCGTCCAGAAGCGGGTCGCGTTGGCGCGTGCTCTGGTCGCCGAGCCCGCGCTGCTGCTGCTCGACGAGCCGGCCTCCGGTCTTGCGGCCGACGAGATGGACGAGCTCGCCGGGCTGGTCCGCGACCTGAAGCAGCACACCTCGGTGCTGCTCGTCGAGCACCACATGGACCTGGTCATGGGGGTGTGTGACCGGATCATGGTCCTCGACTTCGGCCGGTGCATCGCGACCGGCAGCCCGGAGCAGATCCGGGGCGACCCCAAGGTGCTCGAGGCCTACCTCGGAGAGCAGATCGACGAGTCGACGCAAGGGGTCAGCGATGCTCACCCTTGACCAGGTCGTCACGGCGTACGGCGCAGTGCGCGCGCTTGACGGCGTCAGCCTCACTGTTCCGGAGGGCAAGATCACGGCGGTGCTCGGCGCGAACGGCGCCGGCAAGACCACCCTGCTTCGGACGATCAACGGCCTGGTACGGCCCTCCGCGGGGTCGATCTTCTACGGGGAGCATGACCTGGTCGCGGCGCCGGTCGAGCAGATCGTCACCTTCGGGATCGCGCACGTGCCGGAGGGTCGGGGGGTGATCACCGAGCTCACCGTCGAGGAGAACCTGCGGCTCGGCGCCCTGTGGCGCGCGGACCGGCGGCGTACGACGGAGGCCGGCCTCGCCACGGTATTCGAGATGTTCCCCCCGCTGGCCGAGCGGCGCGGCAAGGCCGCCGACACCTTGTCCGGCGGCGAGCGCCAGATGCTGGCGATCGGACGTGCGCTGATGTCCCGCCCCGCGGTGCTCCTGCTCGACGAGCCGTCGCTGGGGCTCGCGCCGCGGATCACCGCGCAGATCATGGCGACGCTTCGCCGGCTCAGCTCCGACGACGGGATCACCGTGGTGCTGGTCGAGCAGAACGCGCGCAGCGCGCTGTCGGTCGCGGACACCGCCGTCGTACTGAACCTGGGCCGGGTCGTCGCCTCTGGCGCCGCCGACGACCTCGCGGGTGACGAACAGCTCCGGCACGCCTACCTGGGGTTCTGATGACCTTCCTCAACCTCGTGATCTACGGAATCGCGAACGGCACGCTGTACGCCGCAGTCGCTCTCGCGCTGGTGCTGATCTGGCGATCCACCCGGATCGTCAACTTCGCGCAGGGCGGCATGCTGATGATCACCACGTTCATCGCGTGGGACCTGGTCGCGAAGCACGGCGCCAACTACTGGGTCGGTCTCGTGGTCGCGATGCTCGCCGGCTTCGTGATCGGCGCCATCACCGAGCGGGTGCTCGTGCGCCCGCTCGAGGGCGGTCCGGAGCTGAACCCGGTGATCGTCACGCTCGGCCTGCTGCTGTTGCTGCAGGCCGTTGCCGGCATGATTTGGGGCAACGGCCTGGACTCATTCGCACCGCAGTTCTCGCTGAAGTACTACCGGGTCGGCGACCAGGTGATCCTCTTCTCGCCGGACTACCTGTTCATCGTGATCTCGGTGCTCGTCGTCCTGGTCGCGCTGTACCTGCTCTTCCAGCGTTCGCCGCTCGGCCTGCGGATGCGGGCGACCGCGTTCAACCCGGAGGTGGCGCGGCTGCTCGGGGTCCGGGTCGGCCGGATGCTCACTCTCGGATGGGGGCTGGCGGCGGTGGTGGGCGCGATCGCGGGTGTGCTGATCGCCGGGACGCAGCCCGACTACATGAACCCCAACGCTTTCGACCCGCTGCTGATCTTCGGTTTCACCGCCGCCGTCATCGGCGGTCTCGACTCGCCCGCCGGCGCGGTGACCGGCGGCATCGCGCTCGGGGTGATCCAGGAGCTGCTCGACAACTACCTCAGCAACGACATCGACGCGTTCTACGTGTTCGTGCTGCTGCTCGTCGTACTGATGATCCGACCGAACGGGCTGTTCAGCCGGACGGGGGTGCGGCGGGTATGAAAGGCGCGCTGTGGCAACGCGCACCGTTGGGGCTGCGGCACGGTGTTCCCGCAGTTGCCGGGCTCGGGATCCTGCTGCTGGCGAGCCAAGGCCTGTCGGAGTACCGCAACACGCAGCTGGCGATGATCGCGATGTACGTCTGCGCCGTCGCCGGCCTGACCATCCTCACCGGGCTGTCCGGCCAGATCTCGCTCGGCAACGGCGCCTTCATGTTCGTCGGCGCCTACACGGTCGCCTTGCTGCTCGAGCATCACGCGACGTCGAGCAACGCGCTCCTCGCCCTCTTCCTGCTCGCCGCTGTGCTGGTGGCCGCGGTCGCCGGCGCTCTCGTCGGGGTGGCGGCCGCGCGGCTGCGTGGCCCCTACCTGGCCGGCATCACCCTCGCCCTGGCGGTCGGCCTGCCGGTGCTGCCGAAGTACTCCCACCTGCAGGGGCCGCTCGGCGGCCACGCCGGGATCTCGGTCAACGCGCCGGCTCCGCCGAACGGCATGAACTACTTCCGGTGGCAGGCGTGGCTGTGCGTGATCGCGGCCGTCATCACGCTGTTCCTGCTGGCCAACCTGACCTCGAGCCGGGTCGGCCGGGCGTTTCGCGCGGTGCGTGACGACGAGATCGCGGCGTCGCTGGCCGGGCTGCCGGTCGCCCGGGTGCAGATCCTGGCCTTCGTGGTCAGCGCGGGCTGCGCGGGGCTGGCCGGCGGTCTGTTCGGGATCATCTCCCTCACCGTCCTGCCCGACCTGTTCTCGCTCACCTTGTCGCTGTCGCTGCTCGCGGCGGCCGTGTTCGGCGGGCTCGGCACCCTCAGCGGTGCCGTCTACGGCTCGATCATCGTCAGCCTGCTGCCGTTCTGGTCCTCCGACCTGGCGCGTTCGCTGTCGTTGCCGGACAAGGTGCAGCACAACCTGCCGCAGGGGGTGTACGGGGTCGGGCTGATCCTCGGCATGCTGCTGTTCCCGCTCGGGATCCAGGGATTGGTACGCCGGATCGGCGTACTCGGTCGTAACACCTTGAGAACGAAACCGGCCGGTAACTAGGCATCGAACCGGATTCGGCATAGGTTCCCGCCAGCATCGGCCAGTGAACGGAGGACATATGGCTAAGCGGTCTGTGCGGTTGCTCGCCACCGCGACAGTGGTCGCGCTCGGCGTCGCCGCGTGCGGGGGGAGCAGCAGCGGCGGTGGAGGCGGAGGCGGCGGGACGAGCGGGACCACCTCGGCGCCGGGCGTCACCGCCGACTCGGTGCTGATCGGCAGCACCCAGCCGCTCACCGGCATCGCCGCGCCGGGCTACTCGGAGATCGCGCCGGCCTCGGAGGCGTACTTCAAGTGGGTCAACGCGCACGGCGGCATCAACGGACGGCAGATCAACTTCAAGTACCTCGATGACGCCTACGACCCGAGCAAGACCGGCACGCTCACCAAGCAGCTGGTCCTGCAGGACAAGGTCTTCGCGATCTTCGAAGGTCTCGGCACCCCGACGCACGAGACGGTCGTCAACTTCCTGAACCAGCAGAAGGTTCCGGACCTGTTCGTCGCATCCGGCTGTCTGTGCTGGAACGACCCGAGCGCGCATCCGCAGACCTTCGGCTGGCTGCCCGACTACACGCGCGAGGGCAAGATCCTCGGCGACTACGTGAAGAAGAACTTCGCCGGCAAGAAGATCGGCATCTTCGCGCAGGGCGACGACTTCGGCGACAACGGAATCAAGGGCTTCGAGCAAGAGGTCCCGGCCGACCAGATCGCCTCGATCCAGCACTACGACCCGACGAACATCAAGATCGCGCCGCTGGTCTCGAAGCTGCAGAAGGCGGGCGTCCAGGTGCTCGTGTCGTTCTCGGTGCCGGCCTTCACCGCGTTGCTGCGGCTGCAGTCGGCCGGACTCGGGTTCAACCCGCAGCTCGTGGTCAGCAGCGTGGGGTCTGACCCGGTCACCCTCGCGGGGCTGATCTCGAACTTCGCCAAGGAGGGCGGCAAGACCGTCAAGGGCGAGGACCTGATCCAGGGCATCATCACCGACGGGTACCTGCCGTCGGCGGCTGACCCGAGCAACAGCTGGATCAAGCTGTTCATGAAGGTCTACAAGAAGTACCTCGCCAAGAAGTACCCGGTCTTCGACGGCAACATCGAGTACGGACTGGCGTCGGCGTACACGTTCGCCGAGGCGCTTGCCGCGGCGGGTCCGAACCCGACCCGGGAAAGCCTGGTGGCGGCCGTCGAGGCGAACAAGTTCGCCGGTCCGAACCTCACGCCGTACGCCTACTCGGCGGACGACCACTCCGGCATGACCGGTGTGCAGATGGGCGTGATCAAGGGTCTGGCGATCGAGCTGCAAGGCACGCCGCTGACCACCGACGACGGGTCCGGTCCGATCGAGGCGTACACCACGCCGCAGGCGACCGCTCCGGCAAACGGGGTCCCCACCGGTTGATCGAAGACGATGACCGTGGCCGGTCCGGTTCGCCGGGCCGGCCACGGATCTCGCCGGGTGAGCGGTTCGCCGACGCCGACCAGTGGGACCACGCGCGGGCGACCCCACCGCACCTGTGGGCGACGCTCGGCTACCGGCGGCTGGCCTGGGAACCGGGCAGTACGACGATCGCCTGGGACGCGACCCCGGACTACTGCTTCCGCACCGCGGGCGGTCCGATCGTGCAGGGCGGCCTGGTCACCGCGTTGCTCGACGCCGCGATGGGCGGCGCGTGCTGGACGGTGCTCGACAACGACCAGGCGTTCCTCACCGCGGACCTGCGGGTCGAGTTCCTCCGCTCGGCGGAGGTCGGCACGCTCAGCGCGAAGGGGTGGGTCGTCCGGCGTACCCGTCGGGTGGTGTTCTGCGCGGCCGAGCTGTACCGCGGCGAGGGCACCGACGGCGACCTGCTCGCGACCAGCCGGGGGACCCAGGTCGTGCTGCCGGCCGAGGGCCGGGCCGGCCGGTACCAGCCCGCCACCGAGCCGGGCGCGCCACCCGACGACGCGCGGGGCTGACCCGCATGCGGCAGGATGTGAGGCCGTGACGACCGACGCCGATCTCGCCACCCTGACCGAGCAGGCCGTGCCGCACGAGTCGGTCGGCCGCTACCTGGCTGAGCAGCTCGGCGACGACGGGTGGCACGACTGCCGCCTCGAGCTCATCTCGGGCGGCAAGTCGAACCTGACCTTCGGGGTCACCTCGTCGGCCGGCGAGGCCGTGCTGCGCCGGCCGCCGCTGTCCAACCGGCTGCCGACCGCCCACGACATGGGTCGCGAGCACCGGGTGATGACCGCCCTCGGCCCGACGCCGGTGCCGGTGCCGCCCACCCTGGCGATGTGCACCGACGAGGACGTGATCGGTGCGCCGTTCTACGTGATGGAGCGGGTGGCCGGCCACATCGTCCGCGACACGCTGCCGGAGGGCTACGCGACGACGCACGAGGAGCGCGCGGCGATCGCGCATGGGCTCATCGACGTCATGGCCGACCTGCACGCGGTGCAGCCCGGCGAGGTCGGGCTCGGCGACTACGGTCGGCCCGACGGCTACCTCGAGCGACAGATCAAGCGTTGGACGTCGCAGTGGCAGGCGACCCGCGACGCGCTTAAGGGCGAGGGGAGCGACCTCGACCGGCTTGCCGAGCGGCTGACCGCCAAGGTGCCCAACGCGCCGACCGGCCCGATCGTGCATGGCGACTACCGGATGGACAACGTGATGCTCGACCCGGCGACCCCGGGCCGGATCGCGGCCGTCCTCGACTGGGAGCTCTCCACGCTCGGCGACCCGCTCGCCGACCTCGGGATGTTCTACATCTACTGGCAGGACGCGGGCGACGAGACCAGCGAGCTGACCGCGGGTGTCCTGCCGACGGTCACCACGCTGCCCGGCTTCCCGACGCGTCGCGACCTGCTCGAGCGGTACGCCGCGACCAGCGGCCGCGACCTTTCGGACATGCCCTGGTACGTCGCATTCGCCTGCTTCAAGCTCGCCGCGATCATCGCGGGGGTCGCGGCCCGCGGCCTCGCCGGCGCGATGATCGGGGAGGGGTTCGTGGAGATGGCAGTCCGGATCGCACCACTGGTCAACGCAGGCAACGCCGCCCTCTCCGACGGCTTGTAGGCCCTACCCGGCGGAGAGCTACCGGAGGCTGAGGCCGCCGTCGATCACCCAGATCTGGCCGGTCACGTACGTCGAGCGGATCTGCGTCATGACCACCTCGGCGACGTCCTCGGGCTGGGCCGAGCGCTGCATCGGCGCCATGAACTTGACCGCCTCGTGAAGGTCGGTCCAGTCCGCGGTCCACGGGGTGTCGACCAGGCCCGGCGCGACCGCGTTGACCCGCACCGCCGGCGCCAGCGTGTTGGCGAGCAGCAGCGTCAGGTGGTTCATCGCCGCCTTGCTCGCGGCGTAGGGGATGGACGAGCCGGTCGGCCGTACGCCGGCCAGCGACGCGACGTTGACGATGCAGCCGGCGCCGGTCTCCCTCAGGTGCGGGATCGCCGCGGTGGTGACCTGCCACGTGCCGACGACGTTGACGTCGTACAGCCGGCGGAACACCTCGGGTGAGGCGGTCACGAAGTCGTCGTGCGGGATCCGCACCGTCGTACCCGCATTGTTCACCAGTACGTCGAGCCGCCCGAACTTCGCGACCGTCTCGTCGACCAGGCGCTGGGCGTCGCCGTCAGCAGCGATGTCGCCCTGCACGTAGTGCGCCGTGTCCGCACCGAGCTCGGCAACCATCGCCTCGCCCGCCTCCGCCGACTTCACGGAGTTGATGACGACCTTGAACCCGTCGCCGGCCAGACGCTCGGCTACGGCCTTGCCGATGCCCGACGTCGATCCGGTGACCAGCGCGACGCGGTCGTTCGCCATCAGACTCCTCCAGCGCTCAAGATGCCGCCGTCGATCGCGACGGTCTGCCCGGTGATCCAGGATGCGTCGTCGGAGAGCAGAAAGGCAGCGAGTTTCGCGGTGTCGGACGGTACGCCGAGCCGCTTCAGCGGGTAGCGCGCCGCGGCGGCCTCCTCGTCGGCCTCGTACAACGCGCGGGCGAACTGCGTCTTCACGACCGCGGGCGCGATGCCGTTGACTCGCACTCCGGGGCTCAGCTCCTGGGCCAGCTGCTTCGTCATGTGGATCAGCGCCGCCTTGCTCGCGTTGTACGCGCCGAGGAACGGGCCGGCCCGCAGCCCGCCAACCGACGCCACGTTGAGGACGGCGCCACCGTGCTCCTTCAGCCACGTCCGCCATGCCAGCTGGGTCCACGACAGCGCTGCGACCACGTTGACCTCGAAGATCTTGCGTACGGCGGCCAGCTCGTAGTCGACCATCGGCCCGAACACCGGGTTCACCGCCGCGTTGTTCACGACGTAGTCGACCCGGCCGAACGCCGCGATCGTGGCCTCGACGGTGGCCTGCTGATGCTCCACGTCGTCGGCGCTGCCGCGCGAGGAGATGGCTCGACCGCTGCCGTCCGGGTCCAGCCCGGCCACGGCGGCGGTGAGCTCATCGGATTTGCGCGCGGTGATGCACACCGAGGCGCCGCGGGAGACCAGCTCGGTGGCGATGCCGAGCCCGATGCCGCGGGTGCCGCCCGTGATGATCGCCACCCGGCCGCTGAAGTCCTGGTCCGCACTTGGTTTCGTGGTCACGCGCCGACACGTTGCCACATGCGTTTTCACAGGCTGCTGCATGGGTCGCTGCGTCCACAGCCGCTCGCCGGATCCGCGGGTGCCGTCAGCGGCCCTCCGCACCGTGATTCCGGCTGGCGCGTGCCGGCCCTTCGGAAGGAGTACGCATGGAGACCTACATCACCGTGCAGGGCAACCTCACCGCCGATCCGGTCGGTCGCACGACCGCCAGCGGAGCGGCAGTGGTGAACCTCCGCGTGGCTTCCAACCCGCGTCGGTTCGACCCCACGATCGGTGGATTTCGGGACGGCGACCCCATCTATATAGGAGTCACCTGCTGGCGTCAGCTGGCCGGCAACGTCCTGGCGAGCCTGCGCAAGGGCGACAGCGTCGTCGTGTTCGGGAAGCTCCTGATGCGCACCTATGAGGCGAAAGAGGGCGGTCAGCGCACGGTCTACGAGATCGATGCGCTGTCGGTCGGACCCGATCTCAGCCGCTGGCCCGCGGACCTTCGTCGTCCCTCCCGCCCTGCCGAGGAGCCCGGCGCGGCAGCCGGACCCGACCCCGATGCCGCGACCGTGCCATCGCCCGAGCAGGCGTCCGCGCAGGCTGCCTGATCGAAAATCCGTAGCCTGGTCGGGTGGCTCAGTACATCTACTCGATGCGCAACGTCCGCAAGGCGCACGGCGACAAGGTCATCCTCGACAACGTCACCCTCGCGTTCCTGCCGGGCGCGAAGATCGGCGTGGTCGGCCCCAACGGCGCCGGGAAGTCCAGCGTTCTGAAGATCATGGCCGGGCTGGACACCGCATCGAACGGTGACGCGGTCCTGACCCCCGGCTACACGGTCGGGATCCTGCTCCAGGAGCCTCCGCTGGACGAGACGAAGGACGTCCGCGGCAACGTCGACGAGGCGGTCGCTGCCACCAAGGCACTGGTGGACCGGTTCAACGAGGTCGCCGAGAAGATGGCGGTCGAGTACACCGACGAGCTCGGCACGGAGATGGGCGTGCTCCAGGAGCAGATCGACCACGCCGGCGGGTGGGATCTCGACAGCCGGATCGAGATGGCGATGGATGCGCTGCGGCTACCGCCCGGCGACGCCGACGTGACCGTGCTGTCCGGCGGTGAGCGCCGCCGGGTGGCGCTGTGCAAGCTGCTGCTGGAAAAGCCGGACCTGCTACTGCTCGACGAGCCGACGAACCATCTCGACGCCGAGAGCGTGGCCTGGCTCGAACAGCACCTCGCGGCGTACCCCGGCACCGTGCTGGCCGTCACCCACGATCGGTACTTCCTCGACAACGTCGCCGAGTGGATCCTCGAGCTCGACCGGGGCCGGGCCTACCCCTACGAGGGCAACTACACGACCTACCTCGACACCAAGGCTGCGCGGATCAAGGTCGAGGGGGCCAAGGACGCGAAGCGCAAGAAGGAGATCGAGCGCGAGCTGGAGTGGGTGCGGTCGAACCCGAAGGCCCGGCAAGCCAAGAGCAAGGCCCGGCTGGCTCGCTTCGACGAGCTGGTCGCGGAGGCGGATCGGTCCCGGCCGGTCGACAACGACGGCATCCAGATCCCGCCCGGTCCGCGGCTCGGCTCGCAGGTGATCGAGGCGAAGGGGCTCACCAAGGGCTTCGGAGAGCGGGTGCTGATCAAGGACCTGTCCTTCTCGCTGCCGCGTGGCGGCATCGTCGGGATCATGGGGCCCAACGGCGTCGGCAAGACGACGCTGTTCAAGATGCTGGTCGGCGAGGAGAAGCCGGACGGCGGCGAGCTCACGATCGGCGACACGGTCGAGATCTCCTACGTCGACCAGAGCCGGTCCGGGCTCGATCCGAAGCAGACCCTCTGGGAGGTCGTGTCCGACGGGCTCGACCACATCATCGTGGGCAAGACGGACATCAACAGCCGTGCCTACGTCGCGTCGTTCGGGTTCAAAGGACCGGACCAGCAAAAGCCCGCCGGAGTGCTGTCCGGGGGTGAGCGCAATCGGCTGAACCTGGCGCTGACCCTCAAGGCCGGCGGCAACGTCCTGCTGCTCGACGAGCCGACCAACGACCTCGACGTCGAGACGCTGCGCTCGCTCGAGGACGCGCTCGAGGACTTTCCCGGCTGCGCCGTCGTGATCAGCCACGACCGCTGGTTCCTCGACAAGGTCGCGACCCACATCCTGGCGTGGGAGGGCACCGACGAGGAGCCCGGCCGGTGGTACTGGTTCGAAGGCGGCTTCTCCGACTACGAGCGCAACAAGGTCGAACGACTCGGTGAGGAGGCCGCCCGCCCCCACCGCGTCACCTACCGACGGCTGGACCGCGACTAGTGCGGGCTGCCCCAGGCGCGCCGGGCTGGGACCCGGCGCAGTATCTGCGGTACGCCGACGAGCGCTCCCGGCCGTTCTTCGACCTGCTCGCCCGGGTTCCCGCGGCGGCTCCGGCGCTCGTCGTCGACCTGGGATGCGGCCCGGGCACCCTCACCCGGACGTTGGTCGAGCGCTGGCCGGCCGCCGAGGTGGTCGGTGTGGACAGCTCCGAACAGATGATCACCCGGGCCGAATCCGAGGCCGGTTTGGATCGTTTGACGTATGTGTGCGCCGATCTGCGGTCGTGGCTGCCCGATCGCGCGCCCGACGTCGTCGTCGCCAACGCGGTCCTGCAGTGGGTTCCGCAGCATCTGGGGCTGATCGAGCAGCTCGCCGGCCGGCTCGCCGCCGGCGGGTGGCTCGCCTTCCAGGTGCCGGCCAACTTCGACTCGCCGTCGCACACCGTGATCCGGCAGATCCGCGAGTCGCCGCGCTGGCGGGACCGGGTCGGCGAGGGCGCCGACCGGCAGGCCGCGGTCGAGGCGCCTGAGACCTACCTCGAAGCCATGGCCGCCGCCGGACTGGAGCCCGACGTGTGGCAGACGACCTACCTGCACCGGCTCGCAGGGGACGACCCGGTGCTCGAGTGGGTGAAGGGTACGGCGCTGCGTCCGGCGCTCACCACGCTCGAAGGCGACCCGGCCGCGACCGAGGCGTTCCTCGCCGAGTGCGGCGAGGCGCTCCGGGCGGCGTACCCGGCAAGCCCGGACGGTACGACGGTCTTCCCGTTCCGGCGTACCTTCGCGGTGGGCGCCGCGTGAGGGCCCGGGTCCTGGCCGCGATCGTGGCGGTGGTCGCGGTGCTGCCGGTGGCCGCGCACGCGACGAACGGGTCGCATTCGGTCAGGGCGGCGAGCCGGCAGAGCCGCACCAGCGACGTCGCCATCGCCGGAGCCAGCATCTTCCTGTGGAGCAGCCACGGGCGGGAGGGCAAAGGCAACGGGTGCACGTTGGCGTTCTCCGTCCGGTCGGTGCGCACCGGTAGCCGGGGAGCCCTCACCGCCGGGCACTGCGTCGCGATGCTCGACGGTGGGCCGGCCTATCGCGTGCACCAGACGCGCAGCCTGCCCCCCGACGGGACCGCCCCGGGCGACCGCCTCGGCAAGGTGACCCGCACGAAGTTCGTGCTGGGCCCGCAGGGCGACAGCGCCTACGTCGCGCTGCGGGCCGGCCGGACCGCCCGGCCGTTGTTGTTCACCGGCGGCGCCGACTCGCGCAGCGCCATCCCGGTCGCCGGGGTCAAGTCGCCGCGGACCGGCATGCAGATCTGCTACTCCGGCGCCGCGACCGGCGAGCACTGTGGCTTCACGGTCCGCGGCGGTTCGCAGACCGTCAGCTTCAAGTCGGGTCACGACCGCGTGACGATCGGCCACGAGTGGCACGCCGACGGGGCGGCCTGCACGTCACGCAAGGGTGACTCCGGCTCGCCGGTGTACACCTACGACGGCGGCGTCGCCTACGCCGTCGGGATCCTGTCCGGAGGCCAGGTCCGGCCCGGGCGGTGCCCGTTCTACTTCACGCCGGGGCGCGCCGCGCTGCGCGAGTTCGGGCTGACCCT
>CAZEAM010000301.1:0-8520 GCA_964510285.1 uncultured Frankiaceae bacterium
CCGACGATGACATGCAATCGGCGGAAGCGCTCCGCGTCCGCATGCGGTTCGTCGCGGGTGTTGATGATGGGTCGCGACCGGGTGGTCGCCGACGAGACGCCCTCCCAGATGTGCTCGGCCCGTTGGCTGACGCAGAACACCGCACCGCGCGGAGTGAGGAGGACCTTGCCCGCGCCGCAGATGATCTGGCGGGTGACCAGGAACGGAATCAGTACGTCGGCCAGGCGGCTGAACTCACCGTGCCGGCCGACCAGGTAGTTCTCGTGGCAGCCGTAGGAGTTGCCGGCCGAGTCGGTGTTGTTCTTGAACAGGTAGATGTCGCCGGCGATGCCTTCTTCGCGCAGGCGGCGCTCGGCGTCCATCAACAGACCCTCGAGGGTGCGCTCCCCCGCCTTGTCGTGGGTCACGAGCTCCACGACGCTGTCGCACTCCGGGGTCGCGTACTCCGGATGCGAGCCGACGTCGAGGTAGAGCCGCGCGCCGTTCTTCAGGAAGACGTTGCTGCTACGCCCCCAGGAGACGACCCGGCGGAACAGGTAGCGCGCCACCTCGTCCGGTGAGAGGCGGCGCTGACCCCGGAACGTGCACGTCACGCCGTACTCGTTCTCGAGCCCGTAGATGCGCCGCTCCACGTCCACCTCCCCACCACCGCCCAAAAGGGGTGCCGGCTTCGCCGGCCCACGTAATGGACTGTACGGCCGCGACGCTGTCCTCAGCGTGCCGCGCGACACGCAACGGGGCATTTCGGGGCAGGATGTTGGCCGGGTGGCACGAATGTGACGCGGGTCACAGCACAATGAGGAGGTGGGCGTGACGGCACGGAAATGGCGGAGTGCGGTGGTCGCCGCACTGTCACTTGCCACACTCGTGCCCGCCGTGAGCGCGCTGCCGGCCGCTGATGCGGCGGTCACGAAGACCATCCACCCGGGCGTCTCGGTCAACTACGGCACCTTCACGTGCACCGTGGGATCCGTGCTACGGGCCCGGCGCCGCGTCTTCCTCGCCGTTCCGTCGTCCTGCGGCGGCATCGACCTCGGCAAGAAGGGGCAGGACGGCTGCTCGTCGCCGCAGACCCCGATCGGCTCGCCGGTGTCCATCGCCGGGGCGAAGCACCGGGGCATCTTGGTCTACAGCTCGTTCGCGGAGATGCAGCTGCACGGCGACACCAACCCGAACCGCTGCTACTACAACGACCTCGCGCTGATCCGCGTCGACCGGCGGGACCGGGCGCGGGTGAGTGCCGCTATCCCGGGCGTCGGAATACCGAGCGGCGTGCTCAAGAAGCTTCCGGCCAGCGGCACGGCGTTGCGGGTCGGCGCCACGAGTGCCACCGCCGGCGCCCGCCACTACAAGGGCTGGGAGCTGGACCTGAGCAGCCCCACCGCGATGTGGCGGACTCCCGACTGCGGATCGCCGATCACGGTCGGCCGAAAGCTGGCCGGCCTGCTTCTGGTCCTGCCGAAGGGCCCGGTCCCAATGGTGCCGCTCGCGCAGGAACCGGCCGAGACCTACAACCTGGCTCGCTCGATCAGCTACCTGCGCGACCAGCCCGGCTTCCACCGGGCCCACCTGGTCGTCCGCTAGCTGCCGGACAGCATCTCCGCGACCGCCGCGTCAGAGATCCGGCGGAAGGTGCGGCGCGGTCGGGTGCGGTCGAGGATGGCCACCTCGAGCGCGTCCGCCGCAATCTCGCGCGTCTCTGCGTCCACGCCGGCCAAGGCCGCCACGGCAAGGCGCAGCGCGGCGCCGAGGTCCATGTCGTCGCTGCGGCCTTCGTGCAGCGCGGTGCCGATCTCCTCAGCCGACGCGCCCATGACGACGATGCCCTCCTCGTCCGCCACACTGCCGTCGTAGGTCAGCCGGTACAGCTGGTCGGCGGCGGGCGTCTCCCCCACCTCAGCGACAGTCAGCTCGACCTCGAACGGCTTCTCGCCACCGCTGGAGAAGATCGTGCCGAGGATCTGGGCGTAGGTGTTGGCGAGCGCCCGGCCGGTGACGTCACGGCGGTCATAGGAGTAGCCACGCAGATCCGCCATGCGTACGCCGGCGACCCGCAGGTTCTCGAACTCGTTGTACTTGCCGACCGCGGCGAACCCGATCCGGTCGTAGATCTCGGAGATCTTGTGCAGCGCGCTCGACGGGTTCTCGGTGACGAAGAGGATGCCGCCGCCGTAGCTCATGACGAGTACGGCGCGGCCGCGCGCGATGCCCTTCCGCGCATAGTCCGCGCGGTCCTTCATCACCTGCTCGGGTGAGACGTAGCCGAAAGGCATCGTCATTGCTGATCGGTGTCCTTTCTTCTACCGGAGGGGGGCCTGCGGGCCGCCCGGGTTTTCCATGCGTTCCGCGACGACCGCCTCGGTGATGGTGGCGACCTCGTCCTCGGCGAGCTTGCGGAAGCCGCCCGAGTCGACTGCGGTGATCACCGGGAAGATCCTGCGGGTCAGGTCCGGGCCGCCGGTCGCGGAGTCCTCATCGGCCGCGTCGTACAGCGCGTGGACGCACGCGAGGATCGCGTCGGCCTCGGTGAAGTCGTCTCGGTAGAGCTTCTTCAAGGCGCCTCGCGCGTAGACGCTGCCGGAGCCGACCGAGTGGAACTTGCGCTCCTCGTAACGGCCGCCGGTGACGTCGTAGGAGAAGATCCGACCCGCGGTCTCGGGACCGTCGGCCTCGAGGTCGTATCCGGCGAACAGCGGTACGACGGCCAGCCCCTGCATCGCCATCGGAAGGTTATTGCGGATCAGCAACGAGAGCCGGTTGGCCTTGCCCTCCAGAGAGAGGTTGACGCCCTCGAGCTTCTCGTAGTGCTCGAGCTCGACCTGGAACAGCCGGACCAGCTCGATCGCCACGCCCGCGGTGCCGGCGATGCCGACCGCGGAGAACTCGTCGGCCTGGAACACCTTCTCCATGTCGCGCTGCGCGATGACGTTGCCCATCGTTGCGCGGCGGTCGCCGGCCAGGATGACCCCCGACGTGTGCGCGACGGAGACGATCGTCGTGCCGTGCGGGGCGTCGATCGGCGCCGCGCCAGCCATCAGTTGGGCCCGCCGCCCGGGCAGTAGGTCAGGCGCATGAGCGGAGAGAAAGTCGCTGAACGACGAGGAGCCCGGCTGGAAGAAGGCAGCCGGCAGCGTCGTCCCGTCAGAGAGATCCACAACCCCACCCTGTCACGAACGCGAGCCGTGCCGGACACTCGGGACGTACTCGATGACGGTGCCGGTCGGCGGGAGGTAGCCGCGAAGCGGCGCATATCCGCTCCGGGCGCGCGACAGGTAGGCGCCGAGCGAGTCCATCACCCGCAGGTCATCGCGGAGGTTGCCGAGTGCCTGGTTGCAGTTGAAGCAGAGCAAGCCACGAACCTTGCCGGTCTCGTGATCGTGATCGACGTGCGCTGCCGGCGCGTTGCGACAGCCCGCGCAAAGCCCGCCCTGTCCAGCGAGGATCTGGTCAAAGTCGGCCTTGCCGATTCCGTATCTCCGGCGCAGGCGGTATTCGCGTGGATCTCCGTGGAGTCGCTGAATGCTCTCCCGCGTTCTCGCGTTGTGACAGTCCTTGCAGTACGACGCGCGACCTGACTTCGTGTTCTTGTTCCTGCAGAAGTTCTCAAGCGGCTTGAACGATTGACAATCGTTGCACCACTTCTGCCCGGCCGGAGCGATGCGGCGCTCGCGGACGCTTCGACCATGCTCCGCCTGTCGCTTGCGATACGACGCCTTGCTGCGCTCCGCATAGCAAGTCCGGCAGTAGCTGCCTCGGCCGTCAAGGCGACGCTTCGCCGGCGGAAACTCGCCGAGCGGCTTTACCTCTCCGCAGTCGATGCAGCGCTTCAGGTTGCCGTTCCAGGCGGCCGAATTGTTTTGGAAATCGTTATTCACTCGCCGCCCTTCTGCACGTACCCACGCACAAAGTCTTCGGCATTTGCCTCTAGAACCGAGTCAATTTCGTCCAGGATGTCGTCTACATCATCAGAAAGTTCGGCGTGGCGCTCTTGTAGGTCGGAGGTGTCGAGGTCCTCGACCTCTTCCACTTCCTCAGACTGGCGGGTCGCCTTCTTCTGCCCGCCCTCGTCGCGAGTCGCCATGACATGCCTCCGGTTTGCATAGCGCGCCATACGTAGACAGCGCGGCTGGTGAGGTCAAAGTTACTCGTCACATCGGACAAAAGTCGGGTAGCGGGAGCTGGCTGCGCGGGCGGCAAGGCCGCACTGAGCGCCGCGTGCTCAGGCACGCAAGCGAGGGAGAACGCCGCCGATCGTGCAGGCAGCCCCGCTACGAGCCGGTGATCTCGTCGACCAGCTGGGCGGCGGTCTCGCAGCGGGCCAGCAGGCCCTCGACGTGCTGCTTGGTTCCCCGTAACGGCTCCAGCATGGGCACCCGCTGCAATGAGTCGCGCCCGACGTCGAAGATCACCGAGTCCCACGACGCGGCCGCCACGTCCGCGCCGTACTTCGACAGGCAGCGCCCCCGGAAGTACGCCCGGGTGTCCTCCGGCGGCTCGACGACAGCCCGCTCGATCTCGGCGTCGGAGACCAGCCGCCGGATCCGGCCGCGCGCGACCAGCCGGTTGTACAGGCCCTTGTCCGCGCGGACGTCGCTGTACTGCAGGTCGACCAGCTGGAGCTTGTGCGCGCTCCACTCCAGGCCCTCGCGGTCCCGGTACCCCTCGAGCAGCGCCAGCTTCGCCACCCAGTCGAGCTCGCCGGACAACGACATCGGGTTGTCGGCGAGCTTCGTCAGCACGCCCTCCCACTCGTCCAGCACAGCGACGGTCTCCGCGTCGGCGTCCGAGCCGTATCGCGACTCGACGAACTTGCGGGCCTGCTCGAGGTACTCCGACTGCACCTGTAGCGCTGTCACGGTCCGCCCGTCCTTCAGCTTCACCGTGTGCTTGAGCGACGCGTCGTGCGAGACGGAGCGCAACGCGGCCACGGGCGCCTCGATGGTGAGGTCGGCGCCGCTCTCGGCGAACCAGCCTTCCTCGATCATCGACAGCACGATCGAGGTCGTCCCGAGCTTGAGGTAGTTCGAGATCTCGCTCATGTTGGCGTCGCCGATGATCACGTGCAGCCGGCGGTAGCGCTCCGGGTCGGCGTGCGGCTCGTCGCGCGTGTTGATGATCGGGCGCTTCAGCGTCGTCTCGAGCCCGACCTCCACCTCGAAGAAGTCGGCGCGCTGCGAGATCTGGAAGCCGTGCCCGTGCCCGTCCTGCCCGATCCCGACCCGGCCGGCGCCACACACGATCTGCCGCGTCACGAAGAACGGCGTCAGGTGCCGCACGATGTCGGCGAACGGCGTCGACCGGCTCATCAGGTAGTTCTCGTGTGCGCCGTACGACGCGCCCTTGTTGTCGGTGTTGTTCTTGTACAGCTGGATCAGCCCGGTCCCCGGGACCCGGGCGGCGTGCTCGGCCGCGAGCGCCATGACCCGCTCCCCCGCCTTGTCCCACAGCACCGCGTCACGAGGGTTCGTGACCTCGGGGCAGGAGTACTCCGGGTGCGCATGGTCGACGTAGAGCCGGGCCCCGTTGCTCAGGATGACGTTGGCGAGGCCCACCTCGTCGTCGGGAAGTACGTCGGGATCGTGCCCGGACTGGGGCGCGCCGGCGTCGAACCCCCGGGCGTCGCGCAGCGGCGACTCCTCCTCGAAGTCCCACCGCGGGCTGCGGTCGCGAGTCGAGCCGGTGGTCGCGGACAGGTAGGCGTTGACGATCTGGCTCGACGCCAGCATGTGGTTGGCCGCGCTCTGCCCCGGCACCGCGATGCCGAACTCGGTCTCCGTGCCCATGACACGCCGGACCGCCATACGTTCAGGCTAGTCGCCAATCAGCGTTGTAGCCGGACCCCGGCTACAGGTATTGCCCGGTGTTTGCCACGGTATCGATACTGCGGCCGGACTCGTCGCCCTGCTTGCCGGTGACCAGCGTGCGGATGTACACGATCCGCTCGCCCTTCTTCCCGGAGATCCGCGCCCAGTCGTCGGGGTTGGTCGTGTTCGGGAGGTCCTCGTTCTCCTTGAACTCGTCCACGCAGGCCGAGAGCAGGTGGCTGACCCGGAGGCCCTTCTGCCCGGTCTCGAGGAAGTCCTTGATCGCCATCTTCTTGGCCCGGGCGACGATGTTCTCGATCATCGCGCCGGAGTTGAAGTCCTTGAAGTACAGGACCTCCTTGTCGCCGTTGGCGTAGGTGACCTCGAGGAAGCGGTTCTCCTCGCTCTCGGTGTACATCCGCTCGACCGCGACCTGGACCATCGCCTCGATGGTCGCCTCGGCGGACCCACCGTGCTCGGACAGGTCGTCCGGGTGCAACGGCAACCCGGGCACGAGGTACTTGGAGAAGATGTCGCGCGCGGCCTCCGCGTCGGGACGCTCGATCTTGATCTTCACGTCGAGGCGGCCCGGCCGCAGGATCGCCGGGTCGATCATGTCCTCGCGGTTCGAGGCACCGATCACGATGACGTTCTCGAGGCCCTCGACACCGTCGATCTCGCTCAGCAGCTGCGGCACGATCGTGTTCTCGACGTCGGAGGAGACACCGGAGCCGCGAGTGCGGAAGATCGAGTCCATCTCGTCGAAGAAGACGATCACCGGCGTGCCCTCGCTGGCCTTCTCACGAGCCCGCTGGAACACCAGCCGGATGTGCCGCTCGGTCTCACCGACGTACTTGTTGAGCAGCTCCGGGCCCTTGATGTTGAGGAAGTACGAGCGCCCCTCCCCCTTGCCTGCGGCGGCGACCTGCTTGGCAAGGGAGTTCGCGACCGCCTTGGCGATCAGCGTCTTGCCGCATCCCGGCGGGCCGTAGAGCAGGATCCCCTTCGGTGCACGCAGCTGGTGCTCCACGAACAGGTCCTTGTGCAGGAACGGCAGCTCGACGGCGTCGCGGATCGCCTCGATCTGGTCGCTGAGCCCACCGATGTCCTCGTAGCCGATGTCGGGGACCTCCTCGAGGACGAGCTCCTCGACCTCGGACTTCGGGATCCGCTCGTAGGCGTAGCCGGACCGCGCCTCCAGCAGCAGCGAGTCTCCGGCGCGCAACGTGGCGCCGAGCAGCGTGTCGGCGAGCATCACGACGCGCTCTTCGTCCGTGTGCCCGATTACGAGCGCCCGATCGCCGCCTTCGAGCACCTCCTTGAGCATCACGACGTCGCCCTGGCGCTCGAACGACAGCGCCTCCACGACGTTGAGCGCCTCGTTGAGCATGACCTCCTGGCCCCGACGCAGGTCGTCGAGGTCAAGCGCCGGCGAGACGGACACGCGCAGCTTGCGACCCCCGGTGAAGACGTCCACCGTGCCGTCTTCGTGGCGGGCGAGGAAGTAGCCGTAGCCCGACGGCGGCTGCGCCAGCCGGTCGACCTCCTCCTTCAGCGCCACGATCTGCTCGCGGGCCTCCTTGAGGGTGGCGACCAGCCGTTCGTTGCGGCTGACCGCCGACGCGAGCTCGGCCTGCACCTGGGCCAGCCGCTCTTCGATGCCGGCACCGCCACGCGGCGCGACGGTCATCCGCCGCCGCAGGCTCGCGATCTCCGACTCGAGGTAGGCGACCTGGTCGGCGAGCTCCTCCGACTGGCGTTCGAGGCGCGCGGCGCGGGCCTCTGCATCTTCGCGAGCGGGCACGGCACCTCCTCGGTTGCGCCTCTTATCGACCGAGCCGAGCCTATAACTGAGCCGAGCGGCCGACCTGTCTATTTCGACGTATCTGACCCCGGAAAGTCGCGGTCTAAACCGCGTCGCTGTGTGCCCCTTTCGACGGGCGACGGCGCCGCGGAGGCGCGCTGACGCCGGGCGCCAGCCGGCGCGCCGTGACGAGGAAGCCGGTGTGCCCGACCATGCGGTGCTCCGGGCGGACGGCGAGCCCGTCGACGTGCCAGCCCCGCACCATCGACTCCCATGCCGCCGGTTCGGCGAACCCGCCGTGACCTCGCAGTCCCTCCACCAGGTTCGACAGCTGCGGCGTCGTGGCGACGTACCCGCACAGCACGCCGCCGGCCACGAGCAGCCGTCCACAGGTGTCGATGACCTCCCACGGCGCGAGCATGTCGAGGACGACGCGATCGGCGCCCGCTTCCCCCTCGGCGTCGACGAGATCACCGACCTGCAGCGTCCACGTGCCCACTGGGCCCCCGAAGAAGCGCTCGACGTTGGCCCGGGCGACCGCCGCGAAGTCGGCACGTCGCTCGTACGACGTGACGGATCCCGCGGCGCCGACGGCGCGCAGCAGGCTGCACGTGAGCGCGCCCGACCCGGCCCCGGCCTCGACCACCCGAGCCCCCGGAAAGATGTCCGCGACCGCGACGATCTGCGCGGCGTCCTTCGGGTAGACCACCGCCGCGCCCCGCGGCATCGACAGGACGTAGTCGCTGAGCAACGGCCGCAGCGCCAGATAGTCCGTGCCGCCGGCCGACGTGACCACGCAGCCTTCCGGCTTGCCGATCAGCTCGTCGTGCGGGATCACGCCGCGATGGGTGTGGAACTCCTTGCCCGCGGCCAGCTCGATCGTGTGCATCCGGCCCTTCGGGTCGGTCAGCT
>CAZEAM010000302.1:0-5464 GCA_964510285.1 uncultured Frankiaceae bacterium
GGCAGGACCGGGTCAGGACGACGCGGCGAGCCCAGCCTTCGCTGCGCGGCCACGCAACCGGCCCCGCTCGGTGGCATCCAATACGACCTTGCGCAGCCGGACCGTCGCCGGTGTCACCTCGACGCACTCGTCCTCGCGGCAGAACTCGAGCGACTGTTCGAGGCTGAGCACCTTGTGCGGGATCAGCGGGACCAGTACGTCGCCGGTGCTCGCCCGCATGTTCGTGAGCTTCTTCTCCTTGGTCGGGTTGACGTCGATGTCGTCCGACCGCGAGTTCTCCCCGACGATCATGCCTTCGTAGACGCTGGTGCCGGGCCCGACGAACATCGTGCCGCGGTCCTGCAGGTTGGCCAGCGCGAAGCTGGTCGTCTCCCCGGACCGGTCGGCCACCAGCGAGCCGGTCGGCCGGGTGCGCAGCTCACCGAACCATGGCTCGTACCCCTCGTGCACGTGGTGCAGCAGCCCGGTGCCACGGGTCTCGGTGAGGAACTCGGTGCGGAACCCGATCAGGCCGCGTGCCGGGACGAGGTACTCCATCCGGATCCAGCCGGTGCCGTGGTCGACCATCTGCTCGAGCCGGCCCTTGCGCAGCGCGAGCAGCTGGATCAGCACGCCCTGGTATTCGCTCGGCGCGTCGATGGTCAGCCGCTCCACCGGCTCGTGCAGCTTGCCGTCGATCTCGCGGGTGACCACCTGCGGCTTGCCAACGGTCAGCTCGAAGCCTTCGCGGCGCATCATCTCGACGAGGATGGCCAGCTGCAGCTCACCGCGGCCTTGCACTTCCCAGGTGTCGGGCCGGTCCGTCTGCAAGACCCGGATCGAGACGTTGCCGACCAGTTCCGCGTCCAGCCGGTTCTTGAGCAGCCGGGCGGTCAGCTTCTTCCCGCTCTGCCCGGCCAGTGGCGAGGTGTTGATGCCGATGGTCATCGAGATGTTGGGCTCGTCGATGGTGATGACCGGCAGCGGCCGGGGGTCGTCCGGGTCCGCGATCGTGTCGCCGATCATGATCTCCGCGATCCCGGCGATGGCCACGATATCGCCCGGACCGGCGGTCTCGATCGGGACCCGGTCGAGCGCCTCGGTGCCGAGCAGCTCGGTGAGCCTGACCTTCTCGATGCTTCCGTCGTGGCGGCACCACGCGACGGTCTGACCCTTCTTCAGCTCGCCGTTGTGCACGCGGCACAGCGCGAGCCGGCCGAGGTAGGGCGAAGCGTCGAGGTTCGTGACGTGCGCCTGCAGCGGCGCGGTCTCGTCGTACGTCGGTGCCGGGATGGTGTCGCGCAGCACCTGGAACAGCGGTTCGAGGTCCGGGCTGTCCGGGCTCGCGCCGTCGGCCGGGCGGGTCAGCGACGCCTGCCCGGTCTTCGCCTGGCAATAGACGATCGGGAACTCGATCTGGTGCTCGTCGGCGTCGAGGTCGAGAAACAGCTCGTAGGTCTCGTCGACGACTTCGCCGATCCGGGCGTCGGAACGGTCGACCTTGTTGATGATCAGCACCACCGGGAGGTTGGCGGCCAGAGCCTTGCGCAGGACGAACCGGGTCTGCGGCAGCGGTCCCTCGCTCGCGTCGACCAGCAGCGCGACCCCGTCGACCATCGACAGCGCGCGCTCGACCTCGCCGCCGAAGTCCGCGTGACCCGGGGTGTCGACGATGTTGATCGTCAGGTCGTCGTGGCGGACCGCGGTGTTCTTCGCGAGGATGGTGATGCCCTTCTCGCGCTCGAGGTCCATCGAGTCCATGACCCGCTCGTTGACGCTGCCCTCGTCCGCCTGATGGGCGGAGAAGGCACCCGACTGCCACAGCATCGCGTCGACGAGCGTGGTCTTGCCGTGGTCGACATGGGCGATGATCGCGACGTTGCGCAGGTCGGAGCGTTGGGCCACGACATCCCAGGCTACGAGAAGCGGCGATCAACCGTTGCTTGGTGCTAGGGTCCGCGGGACCGGGCGGCACGGGGGCCGCCTCATTATGCCCAGAGGAGAACGATGAACGTCATTCGGGGCCGTCACGCCACGGCCATCGGCGTCACCGCGCTGGCGGTCGCCGCCAGCGGCGCGGGCCTGGCCGCAACCACCGCGAGCGCTCATCCCGCCGCGAAGAAGCCGGCGCTGGTCATCCACGCCAAGATCACCAAGAAGACGGTGAAGCTCGACCGCACATCCGCCCGCGCCGGACGGATCACCTTCGTGGTCCGTGCGACGAAGGGCGACCACACTCTCCAGGTCGCGCAGCTGCACGACGGCTACACGCCCGACCAGCTGGGGCCCGACTCCGATGCCGCGTTCAACAAGGGTGACCTGGACGCCATCAACCGCCTCGACAACAACGTCACCTGGCTGGGCGGCGTCGAAGTCCTTGGCGGCAAGTCCGGCGAGTTCACCGTCGTGCTCAAGCGCGCCGGCGAATACTTCGTCGCAGACCAGGAGAGCGATGGCGTCGCCATCCTGAAGATCAAGGGCTCAGCCGTTCACCGCTCGTCCGCTCATCTCGACGCCACCTTCACGGCTACGGCGGGCAACCGGTGGGACGCGCCGAAGTCGGTCGCGCACAACGCCTGGATCCGGCTGAAGAACAGCGCTGACCAGCCGCACTTCATGGTGCTCAACCAGGTGAAGAAGTCGACGACCAAGAAGGACGTCAAGGACTACTTCAACTCCGGCGCGGAGTCCGAGCCGGCGTTCGCCGGCAAGCACTTCACGTCGAGCGGGGTTTTCTCGCCCGGCGCGAACGTGAGCTTCCGACTGCAGCACGTGCCGGCGGGCAAGTACCTGCTCATGTGCTTCTGGCCGGACAAGGACACGGGCATGCCGCACGCGGCGATGGGCATGTGGCGGTTCATCACCCTGAACTAAGAAGCGTTCCCAGTGGGCCCGCGGTCGTCAGCCGGCGACCGCGGGCTCACTGCTTTCCCATGCGTCGATGTCGGCCAGGACGCCGTCGGCGAGCGCGTCGGGCATGGTCGAGACCCGCACCGAGGTGCGCGCCAGATCTGCGAGGTCCCCGCGCGTGTAGCCGAGCACGTCACGTGCCACGGCGTACTGCTCCACCAACGAGGCGCCGAACAGCAGCGGGTCGTCGGCGGCGAGGACGACCGGCACGCCGGCATCAGCCAGCCGGCGCAGCGGCACATCGTTGTGTCCCGGCACGACCCCGAGCGCGACGTTGGACGCCGGGCAGACCTCGCAGGCGATCCGGTGCTGCGCAAGCAGCGCGACCACCTGCGGATCCTCGACCGAGCGCACGCCGTGCCCGATCCGCATCGGGTGCAGCGCGCGCACGGTGCGATCCACGGAGTCCGCGCCGAGCAGCTCACCCGCGTGCGGCATCGCCGCCAGACCGCCGTCGCGGGCGATCCGGAACGCCTTGGCGAAGTCCTCCGGCGCCGCGATGCGCTCGTCGTTGGACAAGCCGAACCCGACCACGCCGCGCTCAGCGAACCGTACGGCGAGCCGAGCCTGGGTCTCGGCCTCCCAGGGCGGCCGGGTGCGGTTCGCCGCGACGATCAGCCGGATGCCGACACCGGTCGCCCACTCGGCCTGCTCGGCGGCCGAACAGAACACCTCCATGGCCGTCACGAGATCGCCCAGCCGCACGGCATACCCGCTCGGGGTGACCTGCAGCTCGAGCCAGCGCGAGCCGTTCGCCCGCTCGTCCTCGGCGATCTCGAGGATCAGCCGTTGCAGGTCGGCGGCGGTGCGCAGCACGCCGCGGGACAGATCGTAGAGGCGCTGGAACCGGGGCCAACCGAGCACCCGCCAGTCGTCCGGCTCGTCGTCGACGAGACGGTCCGGAAGATGCACGCCGTACTTGTCCGCCAGCTCGACCAGGGTCGCGTGGCGCATCCCGCCGGTGAGGTGCAGGTGCAGATGCGTCTTCGGCAGCGCCGCCAGGTCCTGGTCTGCCGGCCGCGGCGTCATTCCCGCACCCTAGGGTGACGGGGTGCGGATCGCGACGTGGAACGTCAACTCGGTCGGCGCGCGGCTCCCCAGGCTCAACGAGTGGCTGGAGCTCGCCGAGCCCGACGTGTTGTGCCTGCAGGAGATCAAGTGTGAGACCGACGGCTTCCCCGGTGAGCGCGCCGAGGAGCTCGGCTACGAGATCGCCGCGCACGGTGAAGGCCGGTGGAACGGCGTCGCGATCCTGTCGCGGGTCGGGCTCGAGGACGTCGCCCGCGGCTTCCCCGGACAGCCTGCGTATGCGCCGCCGCCGGACGAGGACGAGCCGGCGCTGATCGGTGAGCCCCCAAAGGTCGAGGCGCGCGCGGTCGGCGCGCGGTGTGGCGGCCTGCGGATCTGGTCGGTCTACGTGCCGAACGGCCGGACGCTCGACAGCCCGCACTACCCGTACAAGCTCGAATGGCTTGGCGCGCTGCGCGACGCCCTCGAACCCGAGGTCAACGCGCACGAGCGGTTCGTGGTCACCGGTGACTTCAACATCATCCCGACCGATGACGACGTGTGGGACGCCACCAAGTTCGTGGGATCGACGCACGTGACGGACCCGGAGCGCAAGGCGCTTGCCGCGCTACGTGACCTCGGCCTGAGCGACGTGATCCCGCGAGCCATGAAGTACGACACGCCGTACACCTACTGGGACTACCGCGCCGGCATGTTCCACAAGAACCAGGGGATGCGGATCGATCTGGTGTACGCGAGCAAGGCGGTCGCCGGCGGCGTCACGGACGCCTACGTCGACCGCGACGCCCGCAAGGGAAGTGGCCCGTCAGACCACGCCCCGGTCGTCGTGGATGTCGATCTGTGACCGGTTACTGACCGTGCGGGTTGCCGTGCTCACCGCTGTGGCCGTGCGGCTGACCGGACTGACCGTGCGACCGGCCGGACTGGCCGCCGGCCTCACTACCGGTCTTCCCGCAGTCGGACTTGGCGATCGAGGACACCAGCTTGCCGTGCGAGTTCGGCGCGTCGGAGGCCGCCGGCGTGCTGTGGGCGGCAAGCGAGACGCAAGTGCCATGGTTGACCTTGGTGTCGGTCGGGGCGGGCGAGGCTGACGCGCTCGGCGTGACGGTGGGTGTTGCGGACTCGTCGGCGACCGGCGTCGCCGCGCCGTCGGCGGGCGCTCCTGCCTGAGCGTCGGCGGTATGCGCCGCGTGGGCCGCGGCGGCCTTGGTGAGCCCGGTCGCGGCGTGCGAGTTGCCCGACGAAGCCACGGTGGCGACGGTGAGGCCACCGGCGGTGCTGGCGACCGCGGCGGCGCCGACCACGGCCGCGGCTTTGGCGTTGCCGGCGAGCAGGGCAGCGAGCGTCTTGAGCACGACGAGTACCTCCGAACAGGCTTGCGGGGCCGGTCTCGGCTAACGAATCGCCCCCGTTACCTTCCTCACGGCTCTGCACCAGCGGGGCCGCGGTCACCGAGCCTGGCATGACTGAATGCCCCTGTCGTTGATGATCCGGGGGGTGTTGTCACCGGGTTCGGTGGCGTTGGTGGACCGCTGATAGGGACCTG
>CAZEAM010000303.1:0-2004 GCA_964510285.1 uncultured Frankiaceae bacterium
CGTGTCCGGGGCCGGCTTGAGCACGACCGTGTTGCCGGTGGCGAGGGCCTGGCCGAGCTTGTTGATGGTGATCTCGAACGGGTAGTTCCACGGGGTGATCGCGCCGACGACGCCGACCGGCTCCTTGGCGACGCGGCGCCACGACTTCGAGCCGAAGACCTCGGCCACGCCGAGCTCGCGCTCCCACTCGAAGGTCTCGGCCTTCCGGGCCGGCCAGAGCAGCCCGTCGGACAGCGGCGCATCGAGCTGCGGTCCGTAGGTCATCAACAGCGGGGTGCCGACCTCGGCGATCAGCTCCTGGCGGATCTCCTCCTGCTCCGAGACCAGTGCCTCGTGCAGCTGCTGCAGGCACTTCACCCGAAACGCGTGGTCGGTGGCCCAGGATGTCTCGTCGAAGGTACGGCGGGCCGCGGCGATGGCTGCGTCCATGTCGTCCTTGGTCCCATCCGCGACGACGCCGAGGCTTTCCTCGGTGGCCGGATTGATGTTGTCGAACGTCGCACCGTTCGAAGCCTCGCGAAGCTCACCGTCGATGTAGAGCCGGCGTTCGCCGATTTGGTCAGCCATCAGATGTTCACCTTTACCGGGACAGGACTTTCACGGGAACGTTGTGCCAGCCGGACACGTTGGTCATGGACACTCGCGCGAGGCCGTCTCGCACGACCTCGTAGTGCGGCATGAAGTCGAGCAGCATGTTCAGCGCGATCCGGCTCTCCATCCGCGCGAGCGCCGCACCGAGGCAGCTGTGGATGCCGTAGCCGAACCCGACGTTGACCGCCTGGCCCGCGGGCCGGTCGATGTCGAAGGTGTCCGGGTCCGGGAAGGCCCGCTCGTCGCGGTTCGCGGCAGCAGGCACGATCATCACGGCCTTGCCCTTCGGGATGGTCACGCCGTGCAGCGTGACCTCACGCTCGGTCCAGCGCACCATGTACTGCGCCGGCGCCTCGTAGCGCAGCAGCTCCTCGACCGTCTGCGGCACCAGTGACCGGTCCTTCTTCAAGCGCTCCCATACGTCCGGACGGTCGGCGAACACGACGACCGCGTTGCCGATCAGCTTGGTGACGGTCTCCGCGCCCGCGCCGCCGAGCAGGCTGCAGAACCCGGCGATCTCCGCGTCGTCGAGCGCCATCTCGGTTCCGTCGTCCTTCTGCACGCGGGCCGCGATCAGCGCGCTGATCATGTCGTCCGCCGGCTCGGCGCGTCGCTGCTGGATCAGTTCGAAGTAGAACAGCCCGCCGGCGATCCCCGCCTCGACTCCCTCGCGCGTCATGTGGATCGATCCCGGCTCGCGCTCGAGGCTCTTGTCGATCCACAGCCGGATCTGCTGGCGGTGCTCCTCCGGTACGCCGAGCATCGTCGTGATGATCTCGACCGGGAACAGTGCGGAGAAGTCCTGTACGACGTCGAACCCGACCGGATCGCACTGCGAGAGAAACCTCGCGATCGTCTCCCGCACCATCGGCTCGAGCTTCTCGACCGCCTTCGGGGTGAACACCCGGTTGACGAGGCTGCGCATCGTCCGGTGCTCCGGCGGGTCCATCAGGATCACCAGCGGCACCGGCGGCGCCGTACCGGTCAGCACCATGCCGAGGTCGATGCCGCGCGCCGAGGAGAAAGTCTCGGTGTCCCGGTAGGCCGCGAGCACGTCCTCGTGCCGAGTGATCGCGTAGAAGTCGTACTTCTCGTTGTAGTAGACCGGCGCCTCGTCACGCATCCGCCGGTAGGTCTCCCACGGCGCGTTGTAGAAGTCGTCGGAGAACGGGTCGAACTCGACCGGCGCCGCCGCGTGGGATGACGCAGTCTGGGTCACAGGATCGCGCCCTCCGCCTTGTACTTCTCGATCTGCTCCCACTCGATGCCGGCGTCGAGCAGGAGCTCCTCGGTGTGCTGACCGTGCTCGGGCGCGCCGGGCGGCACGACCTGCTGCTCGTCGAACTGCACGGGGTTGACCGGCATCGCGAACTTCGCGCCGGCCATGGACGTGATCTGCGGGATGTAGCCGTT
>CAZEAM010000304.1:0-1818 GCA_964510285.1 uncultured Frankiaceae bacterium
TCCAGGTCGTCGCGGTCGGCTGCCTTGTCGGAATCGCCGCGGTCGCCGCCGCTCGGCGCAGCCTTGCCCTCAGCGCCGGTCTCGGGCTCGCCGCCGCGCTGCTCATTGATCTGCTACTCGTCCGCTGAGCGTGCCGCGTGCGAGCATGCTGAGATGCCATGGGCGTTCGACGACGGCCTGGTCCTCGATCCGGTGCTCTACGAGCTGCGCCGAGGCGATCGACCAGTGCCGCTAGAGCCACAGGCATTTGACGTGCTCACCTATCTCGTCTCCCACCGGGACCGCGTGGTCTCCAAACAGGAACTCATGGACGCGATCTGGGGCGGGCGGTTCGTGACGGACGCGGCCGTCACCAGCCGCATCAAACAGGTCCGTCGCGCCCTCGGCGACGACGGCCGCGATCAGCGCGTCATTCGCACCGTGCATGGCCGGGGTTATCGGTTCGTCGGCACGCTGTCCGCCGAAGACGGCGAGGAACGAGAGTCCGAAGCCGAACTCCGCCCCGCCGGCATGCGAAATCCCACTCGCTACACCGTGAGCGACGGTCTCCATATCGCCTACCAGGTGACCGGGCATGGCGACACCGACATCGTCTTGATCCCAGGTTTCGTCTCCCACCTCGAACTCGACTGGGCGGACCCGCGGTACGCGCACTTCCTCGACCGGCTCGGCCGCATGGGCCGGCTGATTCGCTTCGACAAACGCGGTACCGGGATGTCTGATCGGCCACAAGGGCTTCCCGACCTCGAGGCGCGAATGCACGACGTGCTCGCGGTCATGGACGCGACCGAATCGCGGCAAGCCGTCCTGTTCGGGTACTCCGAGGGCGGTCCGATGGCGATCCTCATGGCCGCGACGCACCCGGAGCGGGTCAGCTCGCTTGTGCTGTACGGCAGCTATGCGAAACGGACCCGAACCGCCGATTACCCGTGGGGCCAGACCGAGGCAGAACGCCGCACGCACACAGACCGGCTGATCGGGAATTGGGACTGGGAATCCGACCTACTGCGGCGCTGCCCGTCTGGCGACGCTCAGATGCAGCGCTGGTGGGCCCAGCGAGTACGGGCGGCGGCGACGCCGTCGACCATCAGGGCGCTGATGGACATGAACGCGGCGGTTGACGTGCGAGACGTGTTGGCCGCGGTGCGGGTGCCGACGCTGGTGCTGCACCGTCGTGGCGACGCCCTCTGCAGTGTTGACGAGGCGCGCTACCTATCCGCCCACATCTCGTCGGCGAGGCTCCGGCTACTCGAGGGGAACGACCATCTTCCCGCCGCGGATTCGGATCAGATCCTTGATGAAGTTGAGAATTTCCTGCAAACAGCGGGCCTGGCGGCCGCCCAGCCATTGGCCCTCGTCGCTGTGGTGGCGGTCGCCGACGACCCGGCGAGCGACATGGTCGACCATCTCGTCGGCTGCGGCGGCGTCGCCCGGACCACACCTTCCGGGCGGCGGGTCGTGACCTTCGACGGGCCAGCCACCGCGGTGCGCTCGGCGCTGGGCAAGGCCGGTTCGGCCGCCCGACTCGGTGTCTCGATCGCCGAGTTGAGCAGGGAAACAACGACCGCCGACGGGCCGGGCGTGCAGCATGCGGAACGGATCGCGAACGCCGCTGGCGAAGGCGAGGTGTGGGTGTCAGCGGCGGCCGGGATGTTGCTCGCGGGCAGTGGTCTGAGCATGCGGCCCGTCGCAACGGAGGACGACACGGTGGGGCGGCCGCTGTTACGCGTTTCGGTTTAACCGGTTTGATGGTCCGCCGTCAGACCGCGTCTCGCTCGCGTTTTGCGCCAGGTGGCGCGGGCGCGTTGAGATTCAGTC
>CAZEAM010000305.1:0-24335 GCA_964510285.1 uncultured Frankiaceae bacterium
GTCTTGTCGAAGCCGATGTGGACCAGGCGGTCACCCGGCGGGATTGCCAGCTGCGGGTCGGGCACCCGGCAGCCTCCTAGTTGCGCGTGTCGATGGGCACGTAGTCGCGCTCGGTCGCGCCGTTGTAGATCTGGCGCGGACGGCCGATCCGGGTGTCGGAGTCGGTCATCATCTCGCGCCAGTGCGCGATCCACCCCGGCAGCCGGCCGAGTGCGAACAGCACGGTGAACATCTGGGTCGGGAAGCCCATCGCCTTGTAGATCACGCCGGTGTAGAAGTCGACGTTCGGGTAGAGCTTGCGCTCGACGAAGTAGTCGTCGGCGAGCGCGATCCCCTCGAGCTCGATGGCCAGGTCGAGCAGCGGGTCGGAGACACCGAGGGCGGCCAGCACGTCGTGGGTCGCCTGCTTCACGATGGCGGCGCGCGGGTCGTAGTTCTTGTACACGCGGTGGCCGAAGCCCATGAGCTTGACGCCCGGCTCCTTGCTCTTGACCCGGTTGACGAACGAGCGGACGTCGCCGCCGTCCGCGGCGATGCCGGCGAGCATCTCGATCACCGCCTGGTTCGCCGCGCCGTGCAACGGGCCCGACAGCGCGCCGATCCCCGCGGCGATCGAGGTGAACATGTTGGCGTTGGCGGACCCGACCATCCGCACGGTCGAGGTCGAGCAGTTCTGCTCGTGGTCGGCGTGCAGGATGAACAGCATGTCGAGCGCCCGCGCCATCGCCGCGTTGACCTCGTAGTCCTCCGCCGGGACCCCGAAGGTCATCCGGATGAAGTTCTCGACGTACCCGAGCGTGTTGTCCGGGTACAGGAACGGGTGGCCCACCGACTTCTTGTGGGCGTACGCCGCGATGGTCGGCAGCTTGGCGAGCAGGCGGATCGACGACAGCTCCACCTGCTCGGCGTCGAACGGGTCGAGGGAGTCCTGGTAGAAGGTCGACAGGGCGCTGACCGCCGAGTTGAGGACCGCCATCGGGTGCGCGTCGTGGCGGAAGCCGTTGAAGAAGTCGCGCAGGTCCTCGTGCAGCATCGTGTGCTTCGCGATGCGGGCACCGAACGTCTCGAGCTGCGCGCGCGACGGCAGCTCGCCGTAGATCAGCAGGTACGCCGTCTCGAGGAACGTCGAGTCCTTCGCGAGCTGCTCGATCGGGTAGCCGCGGTAGCGCAGGATGCCCGCGTCACCGTCGATGAAGGTGATTGCCGAGGTGCACGACGCCGTGTTGCCGTACCCGAGGTCGAAGGTAACCCGGCCGGTGGTGCCGAGCAGGCTGCTGATGTTGAGCCCGGCGGGCGGTTGCGTGCCGTCGACCGCCTCGAGTGGCATTACGCCGCCTGGGTGGGTCAGCTCATAGTCAGCCATTTCGCTCCTTGGTCGGCCTTCGGGCCGCTGATGACACAGCGATTTCTACCCATCCCAGCCGCCTCGGCGACCCGGACAGTTTCCGATCAATGAGAATAGAGGGGTGTCCGACATCCCGAAGTGGGCGATCTCGCGAAGTGTGAAGCTGGCGAGCCTCCCCCTCGGGGTAGCCGGCCGGGGTGCGATCGGGATCGGCAAGCGGATCGGCGGGCGGCCGGCCGAGATCGTCGCCACGGAGCTTCAGCAGCGCACCGCCGAGCAGCTGTTCAAGGTGCTTGGCGAGCTCAAGGGCGGCGCGATGAAGTTCGGCCAGGCGTTGTCGGTCTTCGAGGCGGCGCTGCCCGAGGACCTCGCCGCCCCGTACCGTGCGGCGCTGACCAAGCTTCAGGACGCCGCGCCCCCGATGCCCGCTTCGGCGGTGCACCAGGTGCTCAGCGAAGGTCTCGGGTCGGGTTGGCGTGACCGGTTCGCCGAGTGGGACGACAAGCCGGCCGCGGCCGCCTCGATCGGTCAGGTCCATCGCGCGCGGTGGGAGGACGGCCGCGAGGTCGCGGTCAAGCTGCAGTACCCGGGTGCCGGCCCGGCGTTGATCGCCGACCTCAACCAGCTTGCGCGCTTCGCGCGGATGTTCGCGGTGCTCAGTCCAGGCTTGGATGTGAAGCCGCTGCTCAAGGAACTGCGCGAGCGGGTGAAGGAAGAGCTCGACTACGGGCTCGAGGCCGAGGCTCAGCGCCAGTACGCCGCGGCGTACGACGGAGACGCCGACTTCATCGTGCCGAAGGTGCTCGAGTGCAGCGGCAACGTGCTGGTCACCGAATGGGTCGACGGCAAGCCGCTGTCGGCGATCATCCGAGACGGCTCGCCGCAGGAGCGCAATCGCGCCGGGCTGCTGTTCGCCCGGTTCCTGCTCTCGGGTCCGTCCCGGGCCGGGCTGCTGCACGCCGACCCGCACCCGGGCAACTTCCGGATGCACGAGGACGGGCGGCTCGTGGTGCTCGACTACGGCGCGGTCAACCGGCTGCCGGACGGCTTCCCGCCGTCGATGGGACCGCTCGGCCGGCTCGCCCTCGACGGCCGGGGCGAGGAGGTGCTCGACGGCCTGCGAGCCGAAGGGTTCGTCCCCGAAGGCCTGGAGGTCGACGCGCAGGCGATCCTCGACTACGTCGGGCCGCTGCTCGAGCCGGTGGCCGCTGAACGCTTCCACTTCACTCGGCGCTGGCTGCGCACCGAGGCGGCTCGGGTCGCCGACCCGCGCTCGCCGGCCGCGCAGCTCGGTCGCAAGCTCAACCTTCCCCCGACGTACCTGCTGATGCACCGCGTGGCGGCCGGCAGCTTCGGGGTTCTCTGCCAGCTCGGCGCCGACATCCCGTACGGCCCCGAGGTACGCCGGTGGATCCCGGGGCTGGCCGACAGCGCCTGACCTGGGCCGGGGTCAGTGGACCTCGCGCCAGTTCGACACCGTCAGCGTCCGCACGGTGCTGGACGCGGGGAGCTGCTGGTCGAAGTGCACCGAGATTCCGCTCGGAGCCGAGATGCTGCCGCAGATCATCGCGCCGTACAGGTCGAGATGCCCGCTGACGACGCAGTTCGCATGCGGCGCGTAGATGACCGCGGACAGCGCGGTCTCCTGGTTGAGCCCGTCGCCGATCCGGATCGTCGACGATGACCCGTCCGTCGCGGTGTCGATGAGCATCAACGTCGACGGCGGCCGCGGCGCGTAGCGCAGCGGCAGTGCGGTGTAGATGTAGCTGTTCCACGGCAGGGTGATGCCGGCCGCGCCGAGCGACGGCACCAGGAGGTCGCCGTTGAAGCAGAGCGTGATCGACGACGAGGCGAGGTTGGACAGGTTCGCCGTCACCGCGGCGTTGAGCGTCAGGTTGCCGAGCACGTTGTAGACCGCGCCGGCCGCGAGGTAGTTCGAGCCGCTGACCGCGGACGCGTCGACCCCGATGCCGCTCGCGCACTGGGTGCTGTCCGGGTAGCTGAGCGCGGAGGTCGAGCGGACCACCGCGGGGGACGTGCAGGCCGTGGTGTCCCCGACGCAGGTGCCCGTGGCGTCCGGGTTGGGGTAGCCGGCGGGCGCCGCGTCGTCGATGTCGACCTCGCTGAACTTCGGCAGGTCGACGCCTTTCATCGTCAGGTCGCCGTTGGTGGCGGCGGGCCCCTGCTGCGACGAGGGCGGGGTGCACATGGTCGTGGCGAGCAGGCCGAGGAGTCCGGTGTTCGGCAGGACCGAGCACGACAGCGGCGGGTTCGACCCGTTGCTGCCCGAGTCGTACTCGTCGACACTGGACCCGTCGCCCATCGTGAGGGCCTGGTCACCGAACAGCGGCACGGTGTAGAGGCCGGTCACGGTGACCGTCTCCTGCACCTCGCGGGTGAGGACGCGACCGCCGGTCATCTGCGCCGAGCCCACCGAGTCGACCAGCCACGCGCCGTCCGAGTACGTCGCCGTCGCGCGGTAGCTGGTGCCGGTTGCGGAACTGGTGCCGGAGATCGGGTCCTGCGAGGTGGCATCGGGTGCTGCCTTGATCCGCGCGACCATCGAGTCCAGACCGGTCTCGGCGCCGGCGAGCGCCTGCGCGAACGCTTGGTCGTGGCGGGTCTGTTCCTGACCCCTCAGGACGCTGGCCAGACCGACCGTGACGACGCTGGTCAGGATCACGATGCCGAACATCGCGAGCATGATGCTGCCCTCGTCCGCGGCGTCGCGGAAGCGGCGGATCATGCCGCGTTCCGAAGGTCGGTGCCGTTGTCCGACATCGTGACCGGGGCGACGTACGGCGGCTTCACCACGAGGTGGACGGTGATCGTCCCGACACAGCCCGGGTCGATCAGCCCGCCGCTCATCACGCACGTGGCCGCGTCGACGCTGCTTCCGGCCGGGGCCGTATAGCCGGTGAGCGGGGCGAAAGAGAAGGCCGAGGCGGTGGTGAGGTCCTCGACCAGCACCCTGGTCGGGCCGGTCGTCGTCGTGCCGTCCGCGGCGGTGCGCGTCTCGCTCACCGCCAGGTCGGACCCGCTGACCGCGTAGGTCACGACGCGCGTGACGCCGCCGTCGGTCTCGCGCAGGACGACCTGCGTCGCACTCGCCGAGAGCAGCGGGTCCGCAGCCCGGATGTCGCGGTCGATCCGCTGGATCGCGATCCGCATCCGGGCCAGCGCGTCGCTGCGGCTCTGGTCTTTCGTCTGGTGCCGCAGGCCGGTGATCGACGCCGCGGTGACCATCGCGCTGACGATGCTGAACAGCCCGATCGAGACGAGCAGCTCGGTCAGGGTGAAGCCGGCGTCGCGGCGCCGGTCGAGGGGTCTCATGCCAACGTCGCCGTGAGGCTCTGCGATGCCGTCGCCCCGTCGCTGGCCCGGGTCAGCTGGAAGGTGAAGCCCTCCGTCAGGCCGGTCGACTTCATCGTCGTACCAGCCGGGAGCGTGCCGGTCCACGTGGTCCCGTTGGTGCTGGTCAGGGCCAAGGTCCTCGTGCCGGTGCCGCTCTGGTAGGTCGCGGTCACGGTGTCGGTCTTGTCGAGGTTCACCGTCGTACAGGTCAGGCCTGCCGGCAGCAGCGTGTTCCGGGTCAGCGGGATCAGCGTGATGACGTTGAGGCCGAGCCCGGCGACCGACACCGAGCAGCTGCCGGAGAAGGCGGGCGCGCCGATCAACGTGAGGGTCTTGCTCGGCACCGCCTGGCTGCCCGGCACGGTGGCGGTGAAGGTGATCGAGCCGCCGCCGCTGGACGTGACCGTCTTCGTGATCGACGACGCCGGGATTGTGACGCTGTAGGAGTTTGCGGTCTTCGTCATCGTGACCTGGTGCGGGCCGTTGTCGTCGCTCCACGTGAGCGGGACGCAGGTCGCGTTCAAAAGCCCGGTCTGGGTCAGCGTCACGGTCACCGCGCTCGTCGGGTTGCCCGCGCTGGTGACGCTGACGCTCGAGGGTGACAGCGACAGGCTGCCGGTCACCAGCGTCGTCCCGCCGCCGCCGCAGCTGCCGAGGGGATCGGTCGTCGTACTGACCGTCAGCGGGCTGTTGTCGGTCAGGCTGCGCGCAATCTGGACCGCATGCTGCTGCCCGGCGAACGTCCAGCTGACCCGGACCGTCGCGTGCACGGTGGAGACCGCGCCGCTGGTCGGAGGCGTGCACGTGTCCGGCGGGTCCGTGGGCGAGCACACCTGCAACGTGCGGGTCTGGGTGTACGTGCGGCCGTTCACCGGCGTGGCCGTCGTCGACGTGCCGGCCTGCGAGACGAGTGCGGCGTACGGCGAGCTGCGCGCCGACTCGAGCACGCCGTTCGCCAGGTGCATCGCGACGGCCTGTGACTTCTCGAGACCTTGTTGCTTGACGTTCGTGGCGACCTCGCCGAGCAAGGCCAGCAGGCCGACCGTGACGATCGAGAGCGCGGTGATGACCTCGACGAGACTCAGCCCGGAGTCGTCGCAGCCTCGGATTGCCCGGATTCGGCGCTTTGTGCCGTGACCGGACCGACTTGTGCTCATCTCACTGCTGACTATCGGCGGGCGGCGATGCGCGCGCCTAGATCAACTCCGACCATTTCTGGCGACCCGCTGTGACTAGTCTGCGCCGTTCGGGCGACCTGGGACGAAGGTCTCGATCCCGGTCCGGGTGCCCGCAGGTTCGGACCGTTGATCTACCGTTCGAACGTGAACAGCGAATCGGGATTCGGCATCGAAGCCGTCTACGGGCCCACGTCACTCGGCGACTGGGACGCGGCCGAGAAGCTCGGTCAACCGGGTGAGTACCCCTACACGCGCGGCGTCTACCCGTCGATGTACACGGGCAAGCCGTGGACGATTCGGCAGTACGCCGGGTTCGGCACGGCGAAGGAGTCCAACGAGCGCTACCACCAGCTGGTGAAGGCCGGGTCCACCGGCCTGTCGGTGGCCTTCGACCACCCGACCCAGAGGGGCTACGACTCCGACGACCCGGTCGCGCACGGCGAGGTCGGCAAGGTCGGCGTCGCGATCGACTCCATCGACGACATGCGGGTGTTGTTCGACGGGATTCCGCTCGACCAGGTGTCGACGTCCATGACGATCAACGCGCCCGCGTCGCTGCTGCTGCTCCTCTACCAACTGGTGGGCGAGGAGCAGGGCGTGCCGTCCAGCGCGTTGACCGGGACGATCCAGAACGACGTACTCAAGGAGTACATCGCGCGCGGGACCTACATCTTCCCGCCGAAACCGTCGCTGCGGTTGATCACGGACATCTTCAGCTACTGCCGCGCGAACATCCCGAAGTGGAACACCATCTCGATCTCGGGCTACCACATGGCCGAGGCCGGCGCGACGCCCGCGCAGGAGATCGCGTTCACGATCGCCAACGGCATCGAGTACGTGCGCGCCGCGATCGCCAGTGGGCAGGAGGTCGACGAGTTCGCGCCGCGCTTGGCCTTCTTCTTCGTCGCGCGGACCACGCTGCTCGAGGAGGTCGCCAAGTTCCGCGCGGCGCGGCGGATCTGGGCCCGCGTCATGCGCGAGCAGTTCGGCGCGAAGGACCCGAAGTCGCAGATGCTGCGGTTCCACACCCAGACGGCCGGCGTGCAGCTCACCGCCCAGCAGCCCGAGGTCAACCTGATCCGGGTCACCACGCAGGCGATCGCCGCGATCCTCGGCGGGACCCAGTCGCTGCACACCAACTCCTACGACGAGGCGATCGCACTGCCGACGGCGAAGGCCGCGCGCCTCGCCGTACGCACCCAGCAGGTACTGGCCAACGAGACCGACCTCACCGCCACGGTCGACCCGTTTGCCGGCTCGTACGCCGTCGAGGCGCTCACTGACGAGGTGGAGGCCGCGGCGGTCGAGCTGATGCAGCAGGTGGAGGACCTCGGCGGCGCCGTGGCGGCGATCGAGCGCGGGTTCCAGAAGGGGGAGATCGAGAAGGCCGCCTATCAGACCGCGCAGGAGATCGATAGCGGCGAACGAGTCGTGGTCGGCGTCAACAAGTACGCGATCGACGACGACGAGGTCTACGAGCCCATGCGGGTCGACCCGGCGATCGAGGAGCAGCAGGCGAAGCGGCTGGCCGCGCTTCGCGCCGACCGCAGCGACGCCGACGTCACCCGGGCGCTCGACGCCTTGCGCCGCGCCGCCGAGGGCACGGACAACGTGCTGCCGTATATGCGCGACGCGCTGGCCGCGCGCACGACGTCGGGCGAGGTGTGCCACGCACTGCGCGAGGTGTGGGGCACCTACGTGCCCGCCGACTCGTTGTGACCGGCGACGCGGGCATCGACGTTGCCGCTGCCGAGGTCGCGGCCGGCGCGCTGCTTGACGCGCTCGGCATCGATCATCGTGACGGCACCCTCGCGGGCACGCCTGGCCGGATCGCCCGCGCCTACGCGGAGCTGCTCACGCCGCGGCACTTCTCGCTGACCACCTTCCCGAACGACGAGAGCTACGACGAGATGGTGATCGCGCGGGACATCCCGTTCACCTCCCTTTGCGAGCACCACCTGTTGCCGTTCATGGGTACGGCGGTGGTCGCCTACCTGCCCGGCGAGCGGATCCTCGGGCTGTCCAAGCTCGCTCGGGTCGTCGAGCTGTTCGCGCGTCGCCCGCAGGTGCAGGAGCGGATGACGACGCAGATCGCCCACTGGCTCGACGCCAACTTGGCTCCGAAGGGCGTCGGCATCGTG
This sequence comes from uncultured Frankiaceae bacterium, assembly GCA_964510285.1. GTDB lineage: Bacteria > Actinomycetota > Actinomycetes > JAFAQI01 > JAFAQI01 > DASZTV01. The sequence goes on from CAZEAM010000305.1 coordinate 8,019, forward strand.
CTGCGCGCTGAACACACGTGCATGACGGTGCGGGGCGTCGGGGCGCGAGGCGCGTCCACAGTGACGTCCACGCTCTTGGGAAGGCTGCGTGACGACGCGAGGACCCGCTCGGAGTTCCTCACGCTCGCCTATAGCGCCTAGCAATTCCCCCGAGTTGCCAGGCAACTCACAGGTTCCTCTCACGCGGTACTCAGGGCCGCCGCCCACCCTCGCCCTCGATCTCGTGATCTCGAGGTCGCCGTCGACCAGAGGGCTCGCCCGTGTCCGCATTTGCTCACCGCCTACGACGCGGTCCGGTCATAGCGGGTGTCGTCGTACTCCTGCTTGTGGGTACCGGCACCGCGCTCGGGGTCAGCAGACCGTGGCACCACAAGCGCAACTCGGCATCGACTCAGATCGTCGCCGCGCGGATGACGACGATCGTCCAGACGGTCGCGGCATCGGGCACCATCGCCCCGGCGAAAGAGGCTGACCTCGACTTCGCGGTGGCCGGACGCGTCACCCACGTGCGGGTGAAGGCCGGCGAGGTCGTGCACAAGGGCGAAGTGCTCGCCAAGGTCGGCACCGCGGCACTCGCGGCCCAGCTGTCCGCGGCGGAGGCGACCGTCACCGCTGACGAAGAGAAGGTCGCAGCTGACGACGCGGGCTCGTCTCAGCTAGCGGCCGACGAGGCGGCGCTCACTGCCGCGCGCGCCAACCTGCACAGCGCTCGGGTTGCCCTGCACGATGCGACATTGCGCGCGACGATGTCGGGAACTGTTACGGCGGTCAACCTCGCCGTTGGACAACAGGTCAACGGCGGTTCGCCGAACGCGGCCGCGAGCGACGGATCCGCTGCACAGGTCGAGATCCAGTCGACGTCATCGTTCGTGGTGAACGCGACGGTGGACGACACGCAGATCAGCCAGATCAAGAGGCATCAGGACGTCTCGGTCACTCCACAGGGTGCCGCGACGCCGGTCGCAGGAACCGTGACGGAGGTCGGCGCGATCCCGACAACCTCCTCCGGTGTCGTCAGCTTCCCCGTCAAGATCGCGCTCACGGGACATCCGAAGCAGGTCTACGCCGGGTCCAGCGCGACCCTGACGATCACCACCGGCAAGGCAGTGAACATCCTCGCGATCCCCACGCTCGCCATCACCTACAGCGGGTCGAAGGCCTCGGTGCAACTGAAGTCCGGCGGGTCCACCGTCACGCGCGACATCACGGTCGGTCAGACCTACGGCTTGCAGACCGCTGTGAAATCCGGGCTGGTCGCTGGCGACAAGGTCGTGGTCAGCATCCCGACCTTCGCTCGCACCAGCACCGGCGGCAACGGCACCCGGGGCACCTTCGGCGGCGGCAACAGTCCGTTCGGGGGTGGCGGTCCGGTCGTCATCGGCGGGGACGGGCCGGGCTTCACCCAGTCGTTCTCGGGTGGCGGCTGATGCCGGCGCCCGTGGGCGACCGCGCCGTCCTGCGGCTGGACGACGTGCGGAAGACCTATCGCTCCGGCGCGCTCGAGGTCGAAGCGCTGCGCGGCGTCACCTTGTCGATCGAGCAGGGCGAGTACGTCGCGGTGATGGGACCTTCGGGCTCCGGCAAGTCGACCCTCATGCACATCCTCGGTTGCCTCGACGTACCGACGTCGGGTTCCTACCGGATCGCCGGCGAGCCGGTCGATGACATGGACGAGGTTCGGCTCGCCGAGGTTCGCAATCGCCGGATCGGCTTCGTCTTCCAGCAGTTCAACCTGTTGCCGTCCCTGAGCGCCTTGCGGAACGTCGAGCTGCCGCTGGTCTACGCCGGCGTTAGCCCGCACGAACGGCGTGACCGGGCCCTGACTGCGCTTGCCAAGGTCGGGCTGGCGGATCGTGTCCAGCACCGGCCCGGTGAGCTGTCCGGTGGCCAACAGCAGCGAGTTGCGGTTGCCCGCGCTCTGGTCACGGAGCCGGATCTCGTTCTTGCCGACGAGCCGACCGGCAACCTCGACTCGACGTCCTCAGCCGACGTGTTGTCGCTCTTCCAAGAGCTGCATCAGGCAGGCCGAACCATTGTGTTGATCACGCACGAAGCCGAGGTCGCTGCGGCCGCCCAGCGCGTCGTACAGATCCGCGACGGACGGCTCGTGCCAGCAACACCGACGCTGGTGCCGGTCCCGTCGTGAACTGGCGCGAGACGGCGCGCACCGGCATCGAGGCGGTGCGTTCGCATCGGCTGCGTTCGTTGTTGACGATGCTCGGCATCCTGATCGGCATCGCCGCGGTCATCCTGACGGTCGGGCTCGGTCAAGGCGCGCAGCAGCAGGTCAAAGACGAGATCAGCTCGCTCGGCAGCAACCTGCTCATCGTCACGCCGGGCAGCAGCACGAACAGCTCCGGCATTCGTGGCGGCTTCGGGTCGGCATCCACCCTGACCACTGCCGACGCGGATGCGCTCGGGTCGAAGGTGACCGCACCCGACATCGCGGCCGTCGCGGCCACCACATCGACGCCGGAGAACCTCACCGCAGGCTCGACGAACTGGACCACCAGCGTGGTCGGGTCGACGCCGAGCTGGCTCGAGGTGCGCGCCAGGTCAGTCGCGACAGGTCGCTTCATCACGGCAGATGATGTTGCGACGAGCTCCGCCGTGGTGGTGCTCGGCTCCGAGACCGCGTCCGAGCTGTTCGGAGTCCGCGATCCGGTCGGGCAGACCGTCACGATTGCCTCGGTCCCGTTCCAGGTTGTCGGGGTGCTCGACTCGGTCGGCTCCGGCTCGTCGTCCGGAAGCGATCAGGACGACACCGCGGTCATCCCGCTGTCGACCGGCGCGACGCGGGTCGTCGGCGGCAACTCGCGCACCGCAGTGCGCAACATCTACCTCGAGGCCACGGACGGCTCCACGATCTCAGCGGCCTATCAGGAGGCAAACGCGGAGCTGCTCGCGCTGCATGGGATCACGGACGCTTCCGACGCGGACTTCTCGATCGCCTCCCAGCAGTCGCTGATCTCCACCGCCACGAATGTGAGCAAGACGCTGACCGTCCTGCTCGCCGGCATTGCTGCCATCTCCTTGCTGGTCGGTGGCATCGGCGTGATGAACATCATGCTCGTCTCCGTCACCGAGCGGATCCGCGAGATCGGTCTGCGCAAGGCACTCGGCGCGACGCCGCGGGCGATTCGCAGCCAGTTCCTGCTCGAGGCCTCGGTCCTCGGCCTGGCCGGCGGCGTGCTCGGCGTCGGTCTCGGCGTCGTCGGCGCCGTCGTGATTCCGCACTTCATCTCCAACCCGATCTCGATCTCGATGTCTGCGGCGGCGGGGGCGATCGCTGTCGCCGTCGCCATCGGGATCTCCTTTGGGGTCTATCCGGCGACGCGCGCTGCGCGACTCGCCCCGATCGATGCGCTGCGAACCGAGTAACGCGATGACTGGAGCAACCGTGACCGCGGTACGCCGACAGAGACTCCGCGCCGTAGCGATCATTAGCGGTGCCGCGACGTTCGGCGTCGTCCTCGCCGGCTGCGGCGGGGGGAGCACACCCTCGCGCAGCGTGCGCGCGGGCGGCGCCGACCCTGGAGCTGCGCCGGCATTGTTCGAAACTGTGTCCGGCAAGGTGATCGCCGCGTCCGCGACGAGCGCGACAGTGCAGGCGGCGTCCGGTCCCTCGACGGTCGCGTTCACTACCTCGACCCGCTTCACGAAGTCGTCGCCGACGCAGCGATCGTCGCTGGCGAAGGGCGACTGCGTGACGGTCGCCTCGACCGATGCGACCGTCCCGACCGCGCGCAGCACATCGGGTGCAACCTCGAACGGCATTCTGCGGCCGCCGCGCAAGGTCACGGCTCGCTCGGTCACGGTGACCAGCACGTCAGGGTGTAGACAGACCGGCCAGTTCCGCGACGGCTTCACCGGGACGCCACCGCCCGATGGCCCGAGGTTCGGCAACGGCGAGGTGCCGCGACCGTTTGCAACGGGAACTCCGCCGAGCGGCGCCGGCTCGAACGCGCAGCGTCCCGGCATAGTGCGCAACCGCCTAGGTGTCGGCGTTCTCGGAACAATCACCTCCATCAGTGGGACGACGTTCACCGTCGCCTCGACCTTCGCCGAGTCCGCCAAGACGACGGTGACGACGACGGCCGACACGACGTACGACGCGATCGCGACCGTGACCGCCGCGGACATCGACAGGGGCGCTTGCCTCTCAGCGGTCGGCAGTACTGACGTGAGCGGCGTCCTCGACGCGCGCTCGGTCGCGATCAGTCAGCCCGACAACGGCACGTGCCGCTCCGCCGGACCGCCGTTCGGCGGCGGCCGCTTCTTCACCAGCGGCGGCCCGGGCGGCGTGTCCGAAGGAGGGAGTGGTGCATAGGAAAGGCCGGTGGGTCGTGGCGACGGTCGTCGTCGTGGTCCTGGGTGGTGGCGGAACGGCGTACGGCCTGACCCGCAGCTCCGGCCACTCCTATCGCACCGCGGTCGCCGCGACCGGGTCCGTCACGCAGACCATCGCAGCGACCGGAACGGTCTCGCCGGTGACCGCAGCGGACGCACGGTTCCAGGTGGCCGGCACCGTGTCGAAAGTCGTCGTCAAGACCGGGCAGCACGTGCATGCCGGTGAGGTCATCGCTCGGCTCAACCGGTCTGCTCTGCACGACCAGGTGCGGTCGGCGCAGTCGTCGCTACGGGCTGCTCGCACCCGACTGTCGGCGGATGAGTCCGGACAGAGCAGCTCGTCCAGCTCCCGGCAGCCGATGTTGCAGGCTGACCAGCCGGTCGTGGTGTCCACCCCGACCTCCAACCCGCGCAAGGGCAGCGACCTCGCTCAGCACCAGGCCGACGTGCGCGCGGCACAGCAGGCGACCGACACGGATCTGGTCACGGCTCAGCAGGCGCTCGCGGCAGCGGAGGCGGCATGCGCGAGCGCGGATCCGAGCTCGCCGGACACGACCTCATCCGACGCGACGGATTCACCATCACCTTCACCCACGGCGACGACGGCCGACAGCACGAGCTGTACGACGGCGAGTGCCGTACTGCTCGCGGCGCAGCAACAGGTCGACCGCGACGAAAGCCGGCTCGCGGACGCCGAGGCCGTCCTCAGCCGTGACCTCGCCGCGATGGCCGGGTCTGCGCCGTCGGCCGCGAATCGCTCGAGCCAGCCGCGGACGAACGACTCCTCGCAGCGCGCTGACAGCGCGGCGACTGTTCCGGTGAGCGCGGCACAGATCGCGTTGGACCAGGCGGCCATAGACCAGGCGCGCGCGCAGGTCGCGGTGGCCAAGGCGAGCCTCGGTGAGACGACGCTTCGGTCGACGATCGACGGCCGGGTTGCGGCGGTCACGCTTGCCCACGGAGACCGGGTCAGCGTCAGCTCGACCGATGGTGTGGTGAAGATCGTCGGCTCGCGTCAGGAGCAGGCCACGATTGCGCTGTCCGCGACACAGATCCGCCGGATCGATGTGGGCCAGGTGGCGCAGGTCCTACCGGACGGCTCGACCCACCCGATGAGTGGCCGCGTCGTATCGATCGACGCCGCCGGATCTACCTCGAGCACTGGAACGACGTCGTACCCAGTCACGGTCTCACTCCCGGGCGGCGCGCGCGTGGTGAGTGGCGCGGCGGCGGCCGTAACCGTCGTCATCTCGAGCGTCGACAACGCGCTGACGGTTCCGACTTCCGCCGTGCATCATGCGGGGTCCCGGAGCTATGTCGATGTTCTGGCGGACGGGAAGCTGGTGCGGCGTACCGTCAGCGTCGGAGCGGTCGGGGCGGCACTGACCCAGATCACCAGCGGGCTCACCGCCGGACAGGAAGTCGTCCTCGCCGACATCGACCAGGCCGTGCCGAGCTCGAGCTCGAACCTCAGCGGCGGCGGCAACCTCTTCGGCCGTGGCGGAGGCGGAGGTAGACGGTTCGCACAGTTCGTCACCGGCGCGGGCGGGGGCCCATTGCCGAATGCCGGGCCGTCGAAGTAGCAAACGCAGGTAACGACTGAGTGGGTGCTGTCTCTGCAAGTCTGGAGGTAGCGCCGAGCAAGGATCGGAGGGCGGAGATGACGGACGCAGGCGCTGCGTCGTGCGAAGCGCGTCTGCTCGTCGTTGACGATGAGCCGAACATTGTGGAGCTGCTGTCCGCGAGCCTCCGCTTTGCCGGGTTCGAGGTCGCGACCGCGTCCGACGGCCAGCAGGCGTTGCATCTGGTCGAGTCCTTTCAACCCGATCTCGTCGTCCTCGACGTGATGATGCCGGGCATCGACGGCTTCGAGGTCGTACGCCGGATGCGCGAGGGCAAGCACCTTGCGCCTGTCCTGTTCCTCACGGCTCGTGATGCGACAGAGGACAAGATCGCCGGCTTGACGCTCGGCGGCGATGACTACATCACCAAGCCGTTCAGCCTTGAGGAGGTCGTCGCGCGGATTCGGGCCGTTCTGCGTCGTGCCGATGGTGCCGATGGTGCCGATGCGCGGAGGGCGACGCCGGTGCTGCGTTACGGCGACATCGCCCTCGACGACGAGTTGCACGAGGTGCTTAAGGCGGGGCAGCCGGTTGAGCTCTCGCCGACCGAGTACAAGCTGCTGCGCTATTTCCTGCAGAACCCCCAACGCGTGTTGAGCAAGGCGCAGATTCTGGATCACGTCTGGCACTACGACTTCGACGGTGATGCCAACGTCGTTGAGTCGTACGTCTCGTATCTGCGTCGCAAGATCGACACGACGCAGCCGCGCTTGCTCCACACGATTCGCAGCGTTGGCTATGTGCTGCGGATGCCACGCGAATGAACGCACTGCGCGGTCTTGCCGCCCGCACCCCGCTTCGGGTCAAGCTCGTAGCGACCGTTCTCGTGCTTGCCGCAGCCGGGTTGTCGATTGCGGCGGTCGCGGCGACCGCATCGCTTCACTCGGATCTGATCGGCCGCGTCGACGACCAGTTGCAAGTTGCGGCGCGTGGTATCGCCGACGGGTTCCGCTTCCGGCTTGGTCTTGGTGGCGTCGGTGGCCCGGTTCCTGTGGCGCCACTCGGCGCCGAAGGTGAGGGGTCGACGACGTCCACCGGCCCGGAGGGCGGAGTTGCCCAAGGCGGTCGGCTGCCGAGCCCCTACTACGTTCGCTTCTACTCGGCGGAAGGGTCACCCAAGGGCAGCCCGGATGCGGCGCCGCTCACCGCCCAGTCGCCGCCGAGACTGCCGTCACGACTCGACGGCGCGTTGGTGCACTCCGGAAAGCCGTTCGACGTGCCCGCCGCCGACGGAGCGGGTTCGTGGCGCGTGGTCGTCGTACCGGCACGTGACCAAACCGGCGCGATCGCGATCGCGACGTCGTTGTCGGACGTCAACCGCACGGTCGAGCACCTGATCCTTCTTGAGGTTCTGATCGGCGCCGCCGCCCTTGTCCTCATGGCGGGCAGCGGCTATCTGCTGATCCGGCGGTCACTCAACCCGTTGGTCGCCGTCGAGCACACGGCTGAGGCGATTGCGGCGGGTGACCTGTCGCAACGCGTTCCGGAGCTTCATCCGCGTACCGAGGTCGGGCGGGTCTCGAACGCACTCAACGTCATGCTCACTCGGATCGAAGACGCGTTCGCGCGGCAGCGCACGTCGGAGCAGCACGCACGGGCGTCGGAAGAGCGGATGCGCCAGTTCATCGCCGATGCAAGCCACGAGCTCCGCACGCCCCTCACGTCGATTCGCGGGTTTGCCGAGCTGCATCGGATCGGCGGCGCCGACGCGGCGGATGTCTCGGACTCGATGGCGCGGATCGAGGGTGAGGCGGAGCGGATGGGCCTGCTGGTCGATGACTTGCTGTTGCTGGCCAGGCTCGACCAAGAACGCCCTCTCGAGCGGGCACCGGTCGACTTGCTCGACATTGCGCACGAGGTGGTCGCGAACGCGAAGCTCGTCGCGCCGGACCGCGCCATCGACCTCACGGCTGACGCACCTGTTCCTCCGATCGTCATGGGAGACGCCACGCGGCTGCGGCAGGTCGTCGACAACCTGATGCGCAACGCGCTGATCCACACGCCGGCGAATGCCGCGGTCAGGGTGAAGGTCGTGGCCGACGAGGCATCCCGTCGCGCCCTCGTCGAAGTGGCCGACGACGGCCCTGGGATGGACGAGGTGGACGCGGTCCACGTGTTCGAACGCTTCTATCGCGCCGATCAGTCGCGCACGCGCAGTGCGGAGGCCGGCGGCTCGAAGAACGGCAGTGGGCTCGGACTGTCAATCGTCGCGAGCCTCGTCGCTGCGCACGGTGGCACCGCGGCCGTGGCCACAAGGCCCGGCGAAGGCGCCACCTTCCGCATCGATCTCCCCCTCGCCGATTGAGCCAAGCAATGTGACATTGCATTGCCGATTGCGGCCGCAAGCCGCGATTTCACGCATGCGATGTGGCATCGCTTTCCACAACTGGAGCCGCGTCGACACGTTCACCCAGGTTGCGGCCAGGTCGCCGTCAGCACGCCGACAACTCGTGATCCTTCGCGGATGCCCAAATCGCTCGAATCCTTGGCCGCAATCCAAGACGGCCTGATCACGCGCCGGCAGGCTCTGGCCTTTCTCGCCGACGGTGCAATCCAGTGGTTGCTCGGTCGCCGGTGGCAGGTAGTGCTACCCGGTGTCTACAAGGTTGATCGCTCACGCCTATCGGACATTCAGCGGATGCGGGCCGCGCTCTTGTACGCCGGGCCCGACTCGATGCTCAGTGACACTTCCGCCCTCCGTGTCCATGGGTTGCCATTCGTACCCGATGAACCCGAGGTACGAGTGTTGATCCCGGGGGCCGCGCAGCGAGCGTCACGTGACTTCGTCGTGATCAAGCGAACCTGGCGGCTGCCTGACAGCGTGGTCATCGGAGGACTTCCTGCCGCGCCCCTGGATCGCGCGCTGTGCGAGTTCGCGGCGCGGCACGAGTCCGAGCGCGACTCGGTCGCGGTTGTCGCCGCGGCTGTCCAGCAAGGTCGAGTGGGACTCGCCGGCCTCGTCGAAGAGGCGCACGCCGGCCAAGCGCGAGGGCGGCCGCGACTGCTTCGGGTGCTCAAGCCGATTGAGGCTGGCGTTCGCTCCGCGCCGGAAGCCGACTTTCGCGCCCTTGTGGCCCGTAGCCGGGTGCTTCCCACGCCGTTGTGGAACTGCCTGATCGAGCTTCCCGATGGCGGCGTGCTCAGTCCCGACGCGCTGTTCGAGGACGCGGCCCTCGTGCACGAAGTGAATGGCCGACAGTTTCACTCGTCGGACGCCGCGGGTGAGGACGCCTTCGAGGCCATGCAACGCAGGCACGACCGGCTGGTCACATCCGGGATTGCAGCACTTCACAACTCACCGCGTCGTATCCGTGTCGACCAGGACTGCCTGTTGCGCGAGGTGGAGGAGGTCTACCTCCGCCGCGCGGGGCGCGGCATGCCTCCTGGCGTGAAGATCCTGCGCGCCGGTCCCCCCGCGTAGCCGCTCAAGCAATGTGGCATCGCCCCAGCGAATCGGCCTGTTTCAGGGTGAATCGCCAATGCGATGCCACATTGCTTCGTCGTCAGACCGGGGGGTCGGGGTCGTACTGGATCACGCGGCGTACGTCGCGTGCGCGTTGCTCGCCGGCGAGCCGTACGACGAGGTGCAGCGCCATGTCGATACCGGCCGACACGCCGGCGGACGTGACGATGTCGCCGTCGTCGACGTAGCGCGCCTCGCGTCGTACATCGATGGTCGGGTCGGTCTGCGCGAGCAGGTCCAACGACGACCAGTGCGTCGTCGCCGGGCGGTTGCGCAGCAACCCGGCGGCGGCGTAGACGAGTGACCCGGTGCAGACGCTGGTCATCAGCGGGACAGCGGCACGTTGCTTCTGCACCCACTCCAGATGCTGGTCGTCGCGCATCTGCGGACGGGTTCCCTGGCCGCCGGGATGGATCAGCAGGTCGTACGACGGCGCATCGGCGAACGAGTAGTCCGCCACCAGCTTCAACCCTTTGGCAGCGGTGACCTGACCGCCGCGCGGCGACAGCGACGACACCTCCACGTCATCGTCCGGGAAGTGGTGGGCCCACGCCGCGAGCACCTCCCACGGTCCGACCGCGTCGAGCTCCTCGACGTCGTCGAACACGACGATCCCGATTCGTTGCGGCATCGGCTCAGCCTGCCACCGCATGCGCCCGGAGGCGATCGGATTCTGCGGCGACCGGGATCGCGAAGGCGGCGATGACCGGGAAGGCGGCGACCACCCCGAAGCCCCAACCGAAGCCGTGTGCGGTGATCAACGCTCCGAGCAGCGGCGGGGTCAGCGCTGCGGTGAGGTTCTGCCCGGTGTTCTGCACGCCCATCGCCCGGCCCGCCCACGCGGAGCCCGCGAGCTCGGCCGTCGCGGTGAAGCCGAGGCCGTTGTCCGCGACCGTCACGACCACGCCGACTCCGAGCGCCACGACCGCGAGCAGCCATCCGTTGCCGGCGCCGATGCCGGCGGCCAGCATGGTCAGTGCCGCCGCCCCGGCGACCAGCCGCATCGGACCCAGGCGACTTCCGGCACGGTCGGACCAGATTCCAGAGACCACCCGCCCGGCCGCACCCGCGATCTGGAAGAGGAACAGCAGGCGCCCGGCCGACGTGCTCGCCCAGTGCCGGCCGGTGACCAGGTACTCGAGGGCGAACGCCGAGACCGCGAACTGCGGAACGACGAGCATCGCGCTCGCGAAGTGCAGCCGCCACAGCGTTGCCTCGCGGTACGGCGAGCGTGCGGTGGCGTGGCTCGCCGCGGCCGCCGGCCGGGGCGGGTCGACCACGTAAACCCCGATGAGCGCCGCCACCACGAGGCACAACGCGGCAGGGAGCGCGATCGCCCACGCCACGCCCGCGGTGTCGGCGATCGGCGGGAACGTCGCCGCCGCGAGCGCAACACCCAGTGGTTGCGCGGTCTGCCGCCAGCCCATCGCTGTGCCGCGTTCGTGCGCGTCGAACCAGCCCAGGACCAGCCGACCACCGGCGGAGTTCACCGAGCCGCCACCCGCTCCCGCACAGACCAGCAGCAGCAGGCGCCCGGCGTAGCTGTCGGTCCCGGCCGCAGCGAACAGGAAGCCGCCGGCCAGCACCAGTCCGCACACCATGACGCCGCGCTCGCCGGTGCGGTCGACCACCACGCCCCACGGGATCAACGTCACGAGCAGCCCGATGGAGGGGGCGGCGACCAGCCACCCCGCGGACGCGAGAGACAGCCCGCCTTCTTCCCGGAGCTGCGGCAGAAGCATCGGCAGGCCGTAGAGGTAGGCGCTGGCGGCGGCCTGTGCGGCCAGCCCGAGGACGAGGATCAGCCACCGGTTGGGGCGGCGGTCGACGGGCACGACGCCACCCTAGGCGACCGTCTCAGGATACGGATTGTCTATTTCGTATATTGAGACGGCAGCCCAACGGTCTGAGGCAACCCGCCGGGCCGGCGGCGAACGCGGCGCGGTCAGGCCGGTGAGGAGACGAAGACGTGCGCCGCGAGTGCGTTGTCCAGCGACACCGCGCGCTGTCCTTCGCCGAGCTGCATCTTCCCGGTCTCCGGGCGCGAGATCACCAGCGGGCCGTTGGGCCGAAGGCCCGCCCTCCGCAGGCGGGTCATGAGCTTCGAGTCGGACTGGATCGGCTCGCCGATTCGTCGTACGACGACGTTCGTCGTGTCCTTCGGGACGTCGGTGAGCGACACGATTCCGCCGAGGAACTCGTTCGACTCGGTCGCCTCACCCAGCTCCTCGAGGCCCGGGATCGGGTTGCCGTACGGCGACTCGGTGGGGTGCCCGAGGATCTCGAGCAGGCGCCGCTCGACCGTCTCGCTCATTACGTGCTCCCACCGGCAGGCCTCGTCGTGCACGAGCTGCCAGTCCAGGCCGATCACCTGGACGAGCAAGCACTCAGCGAGCCGGTGCTTGCGCATCACCCGCGTGGCTTCGACGCGGCCCTTCTCGGTCAGGTCGATCCGGCGGTCGGCGGTCACGGTGAGCAGCCCGTCGCGTTCCATGCGGGACACGGTCTGGGAGACCGTGGGCACGCTCTGGTCGAGCCGCTCGGCGATCCGCGCCCGCAGCGGCACGATGCCCTCTTCCTCGAGCTCGAGCACCGTGCGCAGGTACATCTGCGAGGTGTCGATGAGGTCGTGCCCGTGGCTCACCTGTCCATTCTCTACTCGTTCGTCGCTGGGACGGCCGTTGCGAGTGCTCGTGTACGGTCGGGTCGATGTCCGAGACGTCGGATCCGCGAGCCTCGTCCACGGTGAGCGCCTGGTTCGCGCGTCGTACCAGTGACATCGATGCCTGGCCCATCGAGCGGGTCCGTGCCGCGAAGGGTGACGCCCGCGTCGCGGTGGTCTTGCCGGCCCGCAACGAGGAGGCGACCGTCGGCGAGATCGTGGTCGCGATCCGCGCCGCGCTCGGTGGCAGCAAGCCGCTCGTCGACGACGTCGTCGTGGTCGACAGCGGCTCCGACGACGCCACCGCGCAGGTTGCCGCCGACAGTGGCGCGCGCGTCGTGGCGCTCGACGAGGTGTTGGCTGATTTCCCACCGCGCCCCGGCAAGGGTGAGGCGATGTGGCGCGGCGTGGCCGCGACTGCAGACGCAGACGTCGTCGCGTTCGTCGACGCCGACCTCCAGTCGTTCGACCCGCGGTTCGTCGTCGCGCTGCTCGGGCCGCTGCTCGCGGATCCGGACGTCCAGTTCGTCAAGGCCGCCTACGACCGGCCGCCGATCGACCCGTCGGTCCCGAGCAACGGCGGAGGCCGGGTCACCGAGTTGATGGCACGGCCGTGGCTGGCCGCGTTCTGGCCCGCCCTCGGCGGCGTGCTGCAGCCGCTTGCCGGCGAGTACGCCGCGCGCACGTCGTTGCTGCGCCGGCTGCCGTTCCGGTGCGGGTACGGCGTGGATCTCGGCCTGCTGCTCGACACCTATCGCCTGGTCGGACTCGACGCGACCCCGCAGGCCCACCCCCCCCGCCGCTGGCACCGCCACTCCGACCTGCCATCGCTCGGCCGCATGGCGGCGGAGGTGATGCACACCGCGCTCGACCGGCTGGTCGACGAGGGGCGGTTGCCCGGCGCCCTCGACGTTGCGACCCAACTGCACCAGCCGGAGCGGCTCGAAGGATCGGTGGCGTTGCGCGCGCACGACGTGGACGTCGCGCAACGACCGCCGCTCGACTCGATCAGCTACTCCAGCCGCCACCAGCCGACGAAGTAGCCCACGCCGTACGGCGCGGCGTCCACGAGCAGCGCGCTGCCGGACACGGCGGGTGCGTCGACGGTCGCGGCGAGCCAGCGCCAGACCGGCGCGCCGGCGCACAGCAGCTCGGCGGCGAGCATCGCGTCGAGACCACCGAGCGCCGCGAGGTCACCGCTGCGGATGGCCGTGGCGATCGAAGCGTCGAACGATGCGGCACGGTCGTCGAGATGGCCGGGTGCTCGCTCGGTGCGTCGCGCTGACCCGTCGCCGACGACGAGCAGCGCCTCGCCGAGATCGGTCGAGCCGGTCGACGTCGCGTCGCCGGTGACACCGACGTAGCTGCGCGCACCCGACCACCCGACGTCGTCGAGCAGCCAGTCGCCGATGCCGATCGGCCACGGCAGCCGGGGCCGCGGGTCGGGTGGGCGGCGCGGCACGCCGAAACCCTCGAACCCCCATGTCGCTCTCGCCGGCCAGCTGACGCCGTGCGCGATCGGCGCGACGACCGTGATCGCACCGTGGGTCGACGTGGTCAGTCGGCGCGCCACGTCGCGGCACGCGTCGCGCAGCTCGTCGTCGAGGTACGCCGACCCGCCGGCGACCTGCGGGACGAGCAGCGGCGCCGCCGGCACGAAGCCGATCGCCGTCGTGGCGGTCACGCCAGCGCCCGCCGCCCGAGGGCGAGGTCCTTGTCACCCCGGATCGCGGCGACCGTGGACAGCACGCGCCGCGTCGCCGTCACGTCGTGGGTGCGAAACATCAACGCTCCGAGCCACGCAGCGACGGCGGTCGCGGCGAGCGTCCCCTCGAGCCGGTCGTCGGGCGGCAGGTCGAGCGCCTCGCCGACGAAGTCCTTGCGCGACATCGCCATCAGCACCGGCCAGCCGGTCGCGACCAGCACGTCGGTGTGGCGGGTCAGCTGCAACGAGTGCCGGCTGTTCTTGCCGAAGTCGTGTGCCGGGTCGATGGCGATGCCGTCCCGGCGTACGCCCGCATCGACCGCAGCCTCGGCGAGGTCCACCAGGTACGACGTCGTCTCGCCGACGATGTCGTCGTACCAGACGCGGTGCGGCCGGGTTCGTGGCGTCTGGCGACCGGCGTGCGTGCAGACCAGACCGGCGCCGTGCCGGGCGACGGTCGCCGCCAGCTCGCCGTCGACGCCCCCCCACGCGTCGTTGATCACGTCGGCACCGGCCCGGCACACGACATCGGCGACCTCCGCGCGCCAGGTGTCGACGCTGATCACCGCGTCGGGATGCCGCGCCCGCGCGCCTTCGACCACCGGCAGCACGCGCTCGAGCTCCTCGGCCGCGTCGACGTCTCCACCAGGGGCCGCCTTGATGCCGCCGATGTCGACGACGTCGGCGCCTTCGGTGAGGACTTCGCCGACCCGGTCGATCGCGGCGGCGGTGCCCCAGTGGCGTCCCCGGTCGTAGAAGGAGTCCGGCGTCGCGTTGACGATCGCCATCACGGCGAGCTCGCCGGGCGGGAACTCGCGACCGCCCCAGCGCAGCGTCTCCGTGGCGGTGGGCACCCCGGCATGGTAGATACGCCTCAGACACCGGTGGCCACAGCGGCCGGGCACGATCACGGAGGGTGCGGCGATGGCGGGTCGTGGGGGCAGCTCACCGTTGGAGATGCTGGCGCAGATCCCGCTGTTCCGGGGCTGCAGCAAGGACGAGCTCAAGCACGTCGACCGAGCCGCGACCATGGCGTCGTACCCGGCCGGGCACGTCCTGTGCAACGAAGGCGCGGTCGGCCGCGAGTTGATCATGCTGATCGAGGGCGAAGCCGAGGTGGACCGCGGCGGGACGGTCGTGACCACGGTGGGTCCGGGTGACTTCATCGGCGAGATGTCGCTGCTCGACGGCGGGCCGCGCAGCGCGACCGTCACCGCGAAGACCGAGGTGAAGGCGCTCGTGCTGCCGACCCGGGAGTTCTGGCAGGTGCTCGACGAGGTGCCGGCGCTGGCGCACCGGCTGCTGCGCACCCTCGCCGAGCGGCTGCGCGCGATGGACGAACGCGCCTTCTGACCCACCCATTGCCGCCTGAAGACCTTCTAACGTCTCCAGACGGCAATCGCCGGGGGCGGGTCCGGCTGTGGGCAGCCGTCCGCTGTGCACGGATCGGTGAGGTTCGGCCCCGCGTCGGCCTTCGCTCCCGCACCGTGCCGGGATGCCTCGACGTTGCGCGACCGATCCGTATCTCACCGCCCTCATCCGCGGTCAGGACTACGTCCTGCACCGAGATCAGGGACTCGCGCACGGGCTGACTCCGCGAGCGATCGCGTATCGCCTTGCGCACGAGCAGTGGCAGCTGCTGCTGCCCGACGTCTACCTGACCCATCCAGGCGAGCCGTCACGACGCCAGCAGCTCCTCGCGGCGCTGCTCTACGCCGGCCCGAACGCAGCCGTCGACGGCGCTGACGCGTGCCGTTTCCACCGCCTCGCCTCGGTGGCGGTCGACGAGGAGAAGGTGCACGTCGTCGTACCGTTCGGCGACGCGGCGAGAAGCCGCGGGTTCGTCGTCGTACGGCGCACGATTGCCGAGATCCGGACCGTTGCCACCGATCTGATCCGGTACGTCGAGCCGGCGACCGCCGTCGTCGCGGCCACCCGGCGGATGCGCAACCGGCGCGCTGTGCTCGCCGCCTACAGCGAGGCGGTGCAACGCGAGATCACGAGCTACGACGAGCTGTTGCGCGCTCACATCGAAGGCCCGCCGCGCAACTCGCGCTCGGGTGACGCCGCCCTCGCCGCGATCGGTGCCGGGACCCGGTCCATCCCCGAGGCGGACTTCCGCAAGATCGCCGACGCCAGCGTCGTGCTGCCGCAGGCGGAGTACAACGTCTGGCTTCGGTTGCCCGGCGGCCGGCGCGTCTGCGTCGACGCGCTGTGGCGTTCGTCCGCCGTCATCCACGAGACCAACGGCCGCCGTTGGCACGCCCGCGAGGACCTGTTCGAGGACATGCAGGAGCGCCACGACGTCCTGACCGCGGCCGGCTTCGTCGTCCTTCACAACTCGCCACGACGGATCTGTGAGCGCCCGCGCGAAGTCATCGTCCACGTCGAGCGATGTCACCAGATGTACGACGGGCGGGGCCTGCCGCCCGGCGTCGAGGTCCTCACCATTGCCGCCTGAAGACCTTCTAACGTCTCCAGGCGGCAGTCGCGGGGCGGCGGATGCGACGATGAC
>CAZEAM010000306.1:0-2557 GCA_964510285.1 uncultured Frankiaceae bacterium
GAGGCCGGTGGCGGTCGTCTCGTGCCCCGCGAGGAGCACGGTCACGAGCTGGTCGCGCAGCTACTCGCTGGTCATCGCGGCTCCGTCCTCGTCGCGGGCCCGGACCAGCATCGCGAGGACGTCGGTGCGCTGGTCGAGACCGGGGTCGCGGCGGCACCGGTCGATCTCGACATGCAGCGCCGCGTTGGCGCGGTCCTCGATGGCGCGGAAGTTCTTCCAGGGCCAGTGGTCGCGCAGCTGCGGCAAGGCGAACTGCGCCATGTCCATGAGCCGCAGCTCGACGAGGGGTGGCAACGCCTGGCGCAGCTCGGCGAGGCTGGCCTGGTCGACCGCACCGATGACTGTTCGCAGGATCACCTCGAGAGTGATGGTCTGAAAGCGCGGACGGGTCCGCAGCGGCGTACCGACCGGCCAGGTGTCGATCTCGGCGCCGGCAATCTGCGCCATGGACTCGGTGAGCTTGCCGAGCGACTCGCCGTGGAAGGCGGGCATCAGCAGCCGGCGCGCCCGGCGATGCGGCAGGTCGTCGGTGACCAGCACCGACGACGGTCCGAGCACCGGTTCGAGAAACGGGCGGTTGGCCTCGCCGGCCCGGGCGACGTCGGTTGGCGCCTTGAACAGCGCCCGGACGTCGTCGGGGTCGCAGAGGTACACCGCGGTCCCGAACGAGCCGAGCCGGACGCTGAACACCGGGCCGTAGCGGCGATGGCACCACTTCAGGAAGGCATCCGGCCGGTAGAACATCGCCAGGCCGGCGAGCGGAAGTCTCGGTCCGGGAGGCAAGGCGGTCGACACCCTGCTAACATACGTCCGTCTAATACAGATGTCTAGGGGGCCGGTCGGATGGGACATCGCGAGGCGCTGCTCAGCGCCGCCCGGCGCTGCCTGACGCAGCGCGGATACGCCCGCACCACGGCGCGCGACCTGGTGGCCGAGTCCGGGACGAACCTGGCGTCGATCGGCTACCACTTCGGGTCGAAGGATGCGTTGCTGGTCGAGGCGCTCGACGCGGCGTTCACCGAGTACACCGACAAGGTGGTGGCGCTGGCGGCGACGGCGTCCGACCATGACAACCCGCTCGAGCGGGTTCGCCGCGGCTGGGTCGCCACGGCCGACGCCTTCCCCGAGATTCGCCCGCTCATGGTGGCGTTCCTGGAGGCGATGGCCCAAGCCGAGCACAACGAGCAGCTGCGTCGTCGGCTCGCCGACACCTACGAGCATCTACGGACCGCGCTCGCCCGCTCCGTCGACGATGCCGTTGCCGGGATCGATCCCGAGCTGAGTCGCGCGGTGGCGTCGTTCATGATGGCCGTCTGTGACGGGCTGCTCATCCAGTGGATGCTCGACCCCGAACAGGCGCCGTCGGGCGCGACCCTGTTCGACACGGCAGTCGTGATGTTCGCGGCGGCCAGGTAGCGACCCCGCCGGGCGGCCTAGTGAGCGCCGGCACGCTCGACGACGAGCTCCGCGAAGCGGCCCGCGAGCCGCGCTCCGGCGGCGGCGAGACGGTCCGCCGCCACGGTGACCGGGCCGGCCAGTGCGTCCTCGTCGAGCCGGTCGGCCCGCGCCCAGGCCCGCACCATGTCGGCCGTCGCCTCCACGTGGAACTGCACTCCCCACGCCGACTCGCCCACCCGGAAGGCCTGTACGGCGTACCGCGCGCTCGATCCCAGGAGGATCGCATCGGTGGGCAGCGCGGTCACGGTGTCGAAGTGCCACTGAACGACCGGGAGCTCGCCGAGGTCGAACAGCTGGTCAGGCACCGTGATCTCGACGGTGTCGAGTCCGAGCTCCGGACCTGCCCCGCCGGGCTCGACCTTGCCTCCGGTTGCGACCGCGAGCAGCTGTGCCCCCAGGCACACGCCGAGCGTCGGCACCCGCCGAGCAACCGCATCGGCCATCAGCAGCTTCGCCTGGGCAAGCCACGGCACGTCGGCGTCGTCGCACGCACCCATGGGGCCGCCCATCACGATCAGCGCGTCATCGCTGACCGCCGAAGGCAGCGGCTCACCGGCGTACGGATGGAGCACGTGCAGCTCGATCCCGTGCGCCGGGAACCATTCGGCAAATCGACCGACGCCTTCGACGGCCGCGTGCTGGATGACGAGCGCCGCTCCCACCGCAGGACTACAGGACCGGGAGGTAGCGCTCGAGCTCGAACGGCGTGACCTGGCGGCGGTAGTCCTCCCACTCGGCGCGCTTGTTGCGCATGAAGTAGTCGAACACCCCCTCGCCGAGCGTCTGCGCCATGAGCTCGGAGCTCTCCATCACCTTGATCGCGTCGGACAGCGAGCCGGGCAGCGGCGCGATCCCCATCGCGCGGCGCTCCACGTCGGTGAGCGCCCACACGTCGTCCTCGGCTCCATCGGGCAGCTCGTAGCCCTCCTCCACGCCTTTGAGACCGGCGGCCAGCAGCACGGCGTAGGTCAGGTACGGGTTGCAGGCGGAGTCCGGCGAGCGGATCTCGATCCGGGTCGAGTTGCCCTTGTGCGGCTTGTACATCGGCAGCCGGATCAGCGCGGACCGGTTGTTGCGACCCCAGCAGATGTACGACGGG
>CAZEAM010000307.1:0-1849 GCA_964510285.1 uncultured Frankiaceae bacterium
GAAGGCGGTGGCGATCGCGGCGCGCAGCTCGTCCTGCGCGGCATCGTCCATCTGCCGGTCGATGCACTCGGCAAGTCCGAGTTCCTCGCAGAGGTTGGCCCAGAACTTGGGCTCGATGGCAGCCACCGCGACCCAGCCACCGTCCGCGCAGCGGTAGGTGTCGTAGCAGGCGTAGCTGCCGGACAGCGGCGCGCTCTTCGGCGGCTGGGGTGCGCCGGTGGCGAGTACGTCGTCGACTTGCAGCGCCATCAGAGCGAGCATGCCGTCGGCTACCGCGACGTCGAGATAGGCCCCTTCCCCGGTGCGGCCGCGGGCAACCAGCGCGGCAAGGATCGCCGCCACCGCCTGCAGCCCGCCTCCGGCGCTGTCGGCAATCGTCGCGCCGGGCACCATCGGCTTGCCGTCCGGTCCGCGCTCGCCGGTCGCGAGGAATCCGCTGACCGCGAGGTAGTTGAGGTCGTGACCGGCCCACTGCGCGCGAGGTCCGGTCTGGCCGTAGCCACTGGTCGAGCAGTAGACGATGCGCGGGTTGCGGCTCTTCACGTCGTCGTAGCCGATGCCGAGCCGGCCGACGACGCCCGGACGGAAGCTCTCGATCACCACGTCGGCCGACTCGGCCAGCCGCAAGAACGTCTCGCGCCCGGCGGCCGACTTCAGGTCGAGCTGGATGGTCCGCGTCCCTCGCCCGCCGCTGTAGTAATGCGCCTTGGGGGCGATCTGGGTGCCCGCGTCGCGCGGCACCGGCCCCACCTTGATCACCGCGGCGCCGTAGTCGGCCAGCCACCCGGAGGCGCGCACGGCGGGGCCGACGCTGGCGAGGTCCAGCACCGTGATCCCGTCGAGCAGCCCGGACATCGGTGTCCCG
The DNA here is from genome assembly GCA_964510285.1 of uncultured Frankiaceae bacterium. GTDB lineage: Bacteria > Actinomycetota > Actinomycetes > JAFAQI01 > JAFAQI01 > DASZTV01. The sequence continues at coordinate 866 of CAZEAM010000307.1, forward strand.
TCTCTGGCCTAGAAGTTCTTCGGAAGGCCGAGCTTGCGGCGCGCGATGATGTTCTTCTGCACCTCCGAGGTCCCGCCGCCGATCGTGTCGAGCACGGTGTAGCGGTACGTCGACTCGGCGCGGCCTTTCATCGGCGCCTCCTCCGTGCCGACCCGTAGCTGCGCCCCGGAGCCGGCGATGTCCATCGAGGCGTCGGCGAGAACCTTCGAGAACTCGGTGGCGAACAGCTTGTACTCGCTCGCCTCCGACGTCGGCGCCGCGCCGCCGGCCACCGACTTCGACAGGAAGCGCAGGCCGAGGACGCGAGCGACCTCGGCCTGCGTCGCGAGCGCTGCGATCCGCTGCCGGGTCACCGGGTCGTCCTTGACCGCCTCGCCGTCCCGCTTCGCGCTGCGGACGTGGTCGACCAGCAGGTCGAGCCGCGCCTTGATCGGGGAGAAGGTGAACATCGTGAACCGCTCGAGGTCGAGCGCCTCCGAGATGTACTGGAAGCCGCGCCCCTCCTCGCCGACGACGTAGTCGTTGGAGACTCGTACGTCGTCGAAGAAGACGGAGTTGGTCCGCTCATCGCCCATGGTCCAGATGCCTTGGATCGTCAGGCCCGGGTGGTCCATCGGGATGAGAAACAGCGTGATGCCGGCGTGCTTCGGCGCGTCCGGGTCGGTCCGGGCGCCGACCCAGTACCAGTCCGCGAAGTGCGCCGACGTGGTCCAGATCTTCTGACCGTTGAGCACCCACTCGTCGCCGTCGCGCACGGCTTGCAGCTGCATCGACGCGGCGTCGCTGCCGGCGTCGGGCTCGCTGTACCCGACGGCGAACTCGACCTCGGCGTTGAGGATCTTCGGCAGGAACTCGGCCTTGAGCTTCTCACTGCCGTGGCGCAGGATCGTCTTGCCGACGATGCCGACGCCCTTGCCGATCTGCGGCCCCCCGCGGCGGGCGAGTGCTTCGTTGAGCAGGTACTCGTAGACCCCGTCGCCCTCT